>NZ_JBFAIQ010000006.1:256200-506860 GCF_040654755.1 Streptomyces sp. NPDC050625 | reverse complement strand
GGCGTTGACTTTTGGCACGCTGTTGAGTTCTCAAGGAACGGACGCTTCCTTTGTACTCACCCTCTCGGGCTTTCCTCCGGGCGCTTCCCTTCGGTGTTCCAAACTCTATCAGTGTTTTTCCGTCTCTCTGACCACCGTTCCGCAGACATGCAGAAGGAGACCCTGAGATTAGGATCTGACAAATTTGGGTGCTGCTGAGTGAGGACGCCAGATCGCGTCACTCGGCCTCAAGCAGGAGTACGACTGTACACGGGGCCCTGAAGCGCGTGCAAATCGACGGGACTGGTGGTCTAGACCACTAGCTGGTAGCTTTCATGCGGAACCCGTTGTTCATCTGTCATACGCTGCTGCTCAGCGCTCCGTCCGGGCTCACCCGCGACGGTATATACGCAGCTCCACCCTGGGAGGCTTGCCATGACCACCGTGACGTCCCCTCTTGCAGGACGCGCCATCGGACTGGCATCCGTGCCGGATCCGGTCTTCTCCGGGGCCATGGTCGGCCCGGGCACGGCGATCGACCCCGTGCGTGAGCCGTCCGAGGCCGTGGCGCCGGTGGACGGAATCATCATCTCCCTGCATCCGCACGCCTTCGTGGTCGTCGACGAGCAGGGCCATGGTGTGCTCACCCACCTCGGTATCGACACCGTGCAGCTCAACGGTGAGGGCTTCGAACTGCTCGTCGGCAAGGGCGACACCGTGACGCGTGGTCAGGCCATCGTGCGCTGGGACCCCGCCGCCGTCGAGGCCGCCGGGAAGTCCCCGGTCTGCCCGATCGTGGCGCTGGAGGCCACTGCCGAGTCCCTCTCCGGTCTCCGCGACGACGGCGATGTGAAGGCCGGTGACAGTCTCTTCGACTGGAAGTGACGTCAGTGCCGTCGTATGACGGCCAGTAGGACAACCACCGCGGCGGCGGGACCCGCCGCACTATCGGAGACGGGTGAGATGGAGACAACGCTGCGAGGCGTCGGCGTGAGCCACGGTGTGGCGATCGGCGAGGTTCGGCACATGGGAACGGCGGTTCTTGAGCCGCCTGCCAAGCAGATACCGGTGGAGGAGGCGGAGCGCGAACAGGGGCGCGCCCGCCAGGCCGTGGAAGCGGTGGCGGCGGACCTGATCGCGCGGGGCAATCTGGCGGGCGGCGAAGCCCAGGCGGTGCTTGAGGCGCAGGCCATGATGGCCCAGGACCCCGAGCTGATCGCGGACGTGGATCGGCGAATCGCCGTCGGCAGCACGGCCGAGCGTGCCGTGTACGACGCGTTCGCCGCGTATCGGGAGCTGCTGGCGGCGGCCGGTGAGTACCTCGCCGGTCGCGTGGCCGACCTCGATGACGTACGGAATCGTATTGTCGCCCGGCTGCTGGGGGTTCCGATGCCGGGTGTCCCGGACAGCGACGAGCCCTATGTGCTCGTGGCCCGTGACCTCGCGCCTGCCGACACCGCTCTGCTCGACCCGACCCTGGTGCTCGGTTTTGTCACCGAGGAGGGCGGGCCGACCAGCCACAGCGCGATCCTGGCGCGGGCGCTCGGCGTGCCGGCCGTGGTGGCGCTGCCGGGTGCCGGTGAGCTCGCCGAGGGCACGGTGATCGCCGTCGACGGAAGTACCGGTGACATCTTCGTCAATCCGAGCGAGGAGAAGAAGGCGCAGCTCCAGACCGCGGCGGCGGAGCGCAAGGCCGCGCTGGCGGCGTCGACCGGGCCGGGTGCCACCGCCGACGGGCACAAGATGCCGCTGCTGGCCAACGTCGGCGGTCCGGCCGATGTGCCGGCCGCCTTGGAGGCGGGCGCCGAGGGTGTCGGTCTTTTCCGCACCGAGTTCCTCTTTCTGGACGACAGCAAGAACGCGCCGTCGGAGCAGAAGCAGGTCGACGCCTACCGACAGGTCCTTGAGGCGTTCCCCGAGGGCCGTGTCGTCGTGCGTGTGCTGGACGCGGGTGCGGACAAGCCGCTGGACTTCCTGACTCCGGCGGACGAGCCGAACCCGGCGCTGGGCGTGCGGGGTCTGCGGACGCTCCTCGATCACCCCGAGATCCTGCGCACGCAGCTGACCGCGCTGGCGAAGGCCGCGGAGGGGCTGCCGGTCTACCTGGAGGTGATGGCCCCGATGGTGGCCGACCGGGCCGACGCGAAGGCGTTCGCCGATGCGTGCCGCGAGGCGGGGCTGCAGGCGAAGTTCGGCGCGATGGTGGAGATCCCCTCGGCCGCTCTGCGGGCGCGCTCGATCCTGCAGGAGGTCGAGTTCCTGTCGCTGGGCACCAATGACCTCGCGCAGTACACGTTCGCCGCCGACCGGCAGGTGGGTGCGGTGTCGCGGCTGCAGGACCCGTGGCAGCCCGCGCTGCTCGACCTGGTCGCGGTGTCCGCGGAGGCCGCGAAGGCCGAGGGCAAGAGCTGTGGTGTGTGTGGCGAGGCCGCGTCCGACCCGCTGCTGGCCTGTGTGCTGACGGGTCTGGGGGTCACCTCCCTCTCCATGGGTGCGGCGTCCCTTCCTTATGTCCGGGCGACGCTGGCCAAGTACACACTGGCGCAGTGCGAGCGCGCCGCGTCGGCCGCGCGGGCGGCGGACAGCGCCGAGGGGGCGCGCAGCGCGGCCCAGGCGGTGCTGTCCGGCGAGTAGGCACACCGGCCACCGACGGTGGTTCGTTCAGGGGCGCTCCGCCTGCGGGTGGGGCGCCCCTGGTGTGTTCAGTGGCAGTGTCCGGGTGTCGTGTCCCCCTGTCCGAGGTCGGGTGGAGCGCAGTAGTCGACGCCGGATTCGGGGGCGATGAGGTTGCCGGATTCGATGTCGGTGCAGTAGGCGTCGAAGACCTCGCCCGCGGTGAGGGGTTCGAGGCCGTCTCCGCGCAGGCGCCAGCCGTAGATCCGGTCGGTGGTCCCGGGGGCGCTGGTGCGCATGACGAGTCCGCCGGGGCTGTGGGTGGCGATGCCCAGGGCGAGGACGGTGGTGAATTCGAGGGCCTCCGCCTCGTCCAGGTGGGTGTCGCCGTCGGTGTCCTGGTCGGCATGGAGGACGGAGACGAGGGTTTCCGGCGGGCCCGAGACGCTGCAGACGAGGTGCCGGTCGCCGGGTGGGGCCGTTTCGATGATGCGGGCGAGGAGTTCGGCGGCGTGGGTGAAGGCGGCTCGGCCGATGTCCTCGCCGCAGGTGGGGCAGGGGCCGAGGCGGGCGAGCAGGGTGCTCGCGTACTCCCATGTGGCCTGTCGGACGGCCTCGTCGACGAGGGCCGGCACGAGTTCGTCGAGGGCCTGGCCCTCGTAGGGGACGGTGGCGCCCGTGGCGGCCAGTTCCGCCGTGAAGCGGGCGCGGCTCGTCGGGGCGTCGGGGTCGACGCCGGTCTCCGCGCAGAAGTCGGCGTATTCCTCGGGGTCGAAGAGAGCCAGGGTGGTGTGGCTGCCCTGTGCGGCGCGGATCTTGAGCAGGGCCTCCATCTGCTGGAGATAGGTGGTGTGGTCGTCGAAGGTGAAGCTGCGGTAGCGCCGCATGGCGCGGAAGTCGTGCTCGTCGGTCAGCAGGCCGATGGTGCCCGCGATCTCGCGGCGCAGAACGCGTCGCATGGTCCGGTGGTCGGTGTGCGCCATGTTTCCCCCTGTGCGCAGTCGATCAGTGCTCACTCACAGTAATCGGGGGCACTGACAACGGGGGCGCTCGGGTCGGCCTCGGAGTTCGCCGCTGCTGGGTGGGTCCGAGGCCGCCCGTGGAGACCGACCGGATCGTGTGGGGAGGTCAGGCGCGCTTGCGTGCCAGGTCCTCGTAGAAGTCCAGCAGGTCCAGGTTGTCGATGGAGCCGGGGTTGACCGCCTTTTCCAGGGGTGTGCCCTGGAGCAGGCGCTTGACCGGGACCTCGATGCGCTTTCCGGTGAGGGTGTGCGGGACGCCGGGCACCTCGATGATCTCGTCGGGGACGTGGCGCGGCGAGAGCTGTTCGCGGATGGCCTGCTTGATGCGGTTCAGGAGTGCCTCGTCGAGGACGGCTCCCGGGACGAGGTGCACGAAGAGCGGCATCCAGTAGCCGCCGTCGGGCTGTTCGATGCCGATGACCAGGGATTCCTTGATCTCGGGGAGTCGTTCGACGACCTCGTAGATGTCGGCCGAACCCATGCGCACGCCTTGGCGGTTGAGGGTGGAGTCGGAGCGGCCGTGGATGACGACGGAGCCCCGTGAGGTGACGGTGATCCAGTCGCCGTGGCGCCAGACGCCGGGGTAGGTGTCGAAGTAGCTGTCGTGGTAGCGGCTGCCGTCCGGGTCGTTCCAGAACCTGATCGGCATCGAGGGCATGGGGTTGGTGACCACCAGCTCGCCCACCTCGTCGACGAGTGGGCTGCCGCTCGGGTCCCAGGACTGCAGGTCGGTGGCCAGGCTGGGTGCCTGGAGTTCGCCGATGTACACCGGGAGCGTCGGTACGGCTCCGGCGAAGCAGGAGCACACGTCCGTGCCGCCGCTCACGGAGGCGATCCACAGGTCGTCGCGGACCTCGTCGTGCAGCCAGCGGAACCCGTCGGGCGGCAGGGGCGAGCCGGTCGTGGCGACGCACTGCACCTTGGAGAGGTCGTGGTCGCGGGACGGGTGGACGCCCGCCTTGCGGCAGGCCATGACGTACGCGGCCGAGGTGCCGTACAGGGTGGCTCCGGTGCGTTCGGCGATCCGCCACTGGGCGCCGGTGTCCGGGTAGCCGGGGCTGCCGTCGTACAGGACGATCGTGGTGCCCGTGAGCAGGCCGGAGACGAGGAAGTTCCACATCATCCAGCCGGTCGAGGTGTACCAGAAGAAACGGTCCTCGGGGCCCAGGTCGCAGTGCAGGCCGAGTTGTTTGAGGTGCTCGACGAGGATGCCGCCCTGGGACTGGACGATGGCCTTGGGCAGGCCGGTCGTGCCCGAGGAGTAGAGCACCCACAGGGGGTGGTCGAACGGGACCTGTTCGAAGACGGGCTCCGTGTCGGCGGACGTCAGGGCCGACCACTCCAGGGCGCCGTCGGGTGCGGTGCTGCCGAGGAGCGGGATGTGGACGACGGCGCGCAGGGTGGGCAGTTCGCGGCGCAGTTCGGTGACGATCTCGCGGCGGTCGTGCTCCTTGCCGCCGTAGCGGTAGCCGTCGACGGTGAACAGGACGACGGGCTCGACCTGCTGGAAGCGGTCCAGGACGCTGCGGGCACCGAAGTCGGGCGCGCAGGAGGTCCACACGCCGCCCACGGCCGCCGTGGCGAGGAGGGCGACGACGGCCTGGGGGATGTTGGGGAGGTAGCCGCTGACGCGGTCTCCGGGGCGTACGCCGAGGGCGCGCAGTTCGGCGGCCAGGGAGCCGACCTGGCGGCGCAGCTCGGACCAGGTCACCGGGATCGGCTCGTGGGTCTCGTCGACGTACAGGAGCGCTGGTTCGTCCCCGCGGGTCTCGGCGGCCCGAAGGGCGTGCTCGGCGTAGTTCAGGGTCGCCCCGGGGAACCACTGCGCACCGGGCATCGAGCGGTCGCCCAGCACGCGCGCGTAGGGCGTGGAGAACCGTACGTCGAACCACTCCGTGAGGGCTTTCCAGAACGTGTCCAGTTGGTCGACGGACCAGCGGTGCAGGGCCGCGTAGCCGCCTTCGGCGGGGGCGCCGTGGTGCTCGGCGGCCCAGGCCTGGAACCTGGTGATGCGTGCCTGGGCGATTCGCTCCGGATCTGGTTGCCAGAGCGGCAGGGGGTTCGCGGTCGACATGTGCGGCTCCCGGACTGTGCGCGTTGTGGGCGTCGGTCGCGCACGGGCTGGGTTGTGCGCGTGACGCGGCTGACAGGGACGATGCCATGTGATCGACTTCTACACCAGGGTGCGCCCCACATAGTCCGTGTCGTGAAGATGTGGTCCGAGCACGGGTGAACGGCAGTTGAACGACACGCACGCGTGGGGCGGTCAGTGGCAGGGTGAACAGCATGGACGGTCGTGACCTGGTGCGTTCGGTGAAGGTGGTCGGTTCGGCGGGGGCGGCTCAGGGTTTGCGTACCGTACTGGCCGCGTGGCGCAGGAGGCGTACCGACGCCGCGGGGCTGCCGCCGCGCGGTGTCGAGCGCGCACGTGTGCCCGGGCCGGTACGGGGCGCGGAGCCCGGGCCGGGAGGCGGTGTCATCCGCTTCGGCCGGTCCGAGCTGCGGATCGTGGTCGCCGTGAACGGGGCCGTCTTCTGGGGCTGGGACGGGGCGGGCCCCGAGCCGTCGTACGCGCTCGCGGGGCACTGTCCCGAGCCTGATCCGCGGGCGGTGCTGGAGCCGGACAAGGACGGCGGCTGGCGCGTCGTGGCGGAGCGGGCGACGGTCGTGGTCTCGCGGCACGGCGCGGTCGAGGTGTGCACGCCCGGCGGCGTGACGCTGCGGCGGGATCTGCCCCCGCGGTGGTGGGAGCCGGTCGGCGGTGGCACGGCGCGCTGGATGCAGCGCTCGGAGGTGGCCGCCGACGCGCGCTTCTTCGGGCTGGGCGGCCGCGCGTCGGGACTCCGGTTGCGCGACGGGACGTACCGGTTGTGGAACACCGACCCGGGGCATGCCTTCGGCCCCGGTGACGATCCGCTGTACATCACGATGCCGGTGCAGTTGGTGGTGGCGGACGCGGCCACGCATCTGGTGTTCCTCGACTCCTCGTGGGACGGGACGGTGACGCTGCGGGAGGGTGAGGAGGGTGCCGGCTCCGGCCATGACCGGGCCGGGCGGTGTGAGCTGCGGATGGAGGGCGGTCCGCTGCGCTGCTGGGTGATCGTGGGTACCCCGGCGCGCGTGCTGCACGCCTGGGCCTCGCTGACCGGGGCACCCGCGCTGCCGCCGGAGTGGGCGCTGGGTCACCATCACGCGCGCTGGGGGTTCGGCAGCGAGGACGAGGTGCGGCGGATCGTCGCGGGCTACCGGGAGCGCGGTCTGCCGCTGGACGCCGTCCATCTGGACATCGACCACTACGACGCGCACCAGGTGTTCACGGTCGACGAGGAGCACTTCCCCAAGCTGCCGGGGCTCGCGGAGGAGCTGCGGCGGGACGGGGTCAGGCTGGTGTCGATCGTCGATCCCGCGGTGAAGGCCGCGCCGGGCAACGCCGTGTACGACAGCGGGAAGGCCGTGGACGCCTTCGTGCGGGACGCTTCGGGGCGGACGGTGCGGGGCGTGGTGTGGCCCGGTGAGTCGGTCTACCCGGACTTCACGCACGCGCGCGTGCGGAAGTGGTGGGGCGGGTTCTACGAGGAGCGGCTCGCGCAGGGTTTCGCGGGGTTCTGGCACGACATGAACGAGCCCACGTCCTTCACGGCCTTCGGCGAGTCGACGCTGCCGCGTTCGGCGCGGCACTCCCTGGAGGGTCGCGGCGGCGACCACCGGGAGGCGCACAACGTGTATGCCCTGTGCATGGCCAGGGCCGGCTACGAGGGGCTGCGTGAACTGATCCCCCAGCAGCGGCCGTTCCTGTTCTCGCGCTCCGGCTGGGCCGGAATGCAGCGGTACGGCGGCACCTGGTCCGGGGACGTGGCCACCGGATGGCCGGGGCTGCGCGCGTCCCTGTCGCTCGTCATGGGGCTCGGGCTGTGCGGTGTGCCGTACTCGGGACCGGACGTGGGCGGGTTCGACGGGAGCCCGTCGCCTGAGCTGTTTCTGCGCTGGTTCCAGCTCGGCGCGTATCTGCCGCTGTTCCGGACGCACGCGAGTCTGCGGGCGGGGCGCAGGGAGCCCTGGGAGTTCGGTGCCGAGGTACTGGAGCACGCGCGCGTGGCGCTCGGCGAACGCCGGCGTCTGCTGCCGTACTTCATGACACTGGCGCATCTGGCCCGCCGTACCGGTGCGCCCTATGTGCGGCCGCTGTGGTGGGGGGCGCCGGAGGACCGGGCGTTGCGCGACTGCGAGGACGCGTTCCTGCTGGGCGACTGCCTCCTGGTGGCGCCGGTGCTCGATCCGGGCGCGGACCGGCGTGCGGTGCAGCTGCCCCGGGGGCGCTGGTACGACACGGCGACGGGGCGCGTCTACCAGGGCCCGGGGCAGGTCCTGGTCGACGCCCCTTTGTCGCGGATTCCGGTGCTCGCGCGCGCGGGGGCCGTGCTGCCCGTGCGGGACGGCGGTGGCGCGCTGGAGCTGGAGGTGTGGGCGCCCGCGCGTGGGCGGACCGGCGGCGGGCTGGTCGTGCCGGACGCGGGCGACGGGTGGGACGAGCCGGAGGTCGAACGCTACGTCGCCCGCTGGGAGGGCCGGCGGGTGGTGGTCAGGCGGGAGGGCGAGGACGGCGTGAGCGAGTCGCCCTACCCGGTGCGCATACGAGGGCTGGGGTGAGCGCCGGGTTCAGTACCGGCCCTCGAACCATGCCCGCGCGGCCAGCGTGTGCAGCGGAAAGGCGAGTTCCTCCGGCCTGCGCAGCAGATGCCAGCCCTCGGTCTCGTCGGTCGCGTGGGAGGCGGGGAGTCCCTCGGCCGGTCGTTCCGGAAGGAGCCCGAAGAGCAGCAGGTGCCCGTCGGGTGAGCTCATCGCGTCGACGAGCCGCACGTCGCGGCTCACGGCGTCGATGCCCGTTTCCTCCTTGAGTTCGCGGACGACTGCCTGCCGCCAGTCCTCGCGGTCGTCGATGTAGCCACCGGGCAGTGCGGTGCTCCCGCGCGCGGGAGCGATGGTGCGGGTGATGACGACCAGGGCGGTGCCCTTCGTGTCGTACACGGGCTGAAGTGCGATCGCGACCGGCAGAGGGTTGCGATAGGCGATGGTCCCGCAGGCCGGACAGGTGCGGGGCCAGCCGGAGACTCCGTCTCCGTAGGGCGCTCCGCAGCTCGAACAGTGCGAGCCTTGAGCGGAGTTGGCGGTTGGGTGCTGAATTTCGGACACGCGCGGACTGTATCCGATCGCAGGAACGGCGTCTTCCGCTCGCCGACAGGTGCTGAAACGAACGGAACAGGAGGGGCGGCCGGAACCACCCCCGTCGGCCCCGCCCGCCCCTCCCGATACCACGACGCCGGAAGCGGGCATCCGGTTCGCCCGCGCGGCCTGCCGATTCACGGTTGCCCGTGGCACACTTCTGACGTTCCGTCAGATTCGGCGTTCTGGAGGGGCTTTGACGCGCACACGCACGCCCGCGGTCTCCGGCTGGTTCACCGGCGAAGGGGACGCGTTCCGGCTTCTCGGCACGCGGTGTTCGGCCTGTACCTCGGTCTTCTTCCCGCGCGAGGACATCCACTGCCGCAATCCGGTGTGTGCCGGCGGCGACCTGGAGGAGGTGCCCCTGTCGCGCCGGGGACGGATCTGGTCGTACACGGACAGCCGGTACCGGCCTCCGTCACCCTATGTGAGCGATCCGGAACTTCCGTGGGAGCCGTACGCGTTGATCGCGGTGGAGCTGGAGTCCGAGCGGATCGTGGTGCTGGGGCAGGCGGTTCCGGGCGTCACCGTCGCCGATCTGACGGTGGGCATGGAGGTGGAGGTCGTCCCCGGAGCGCTTCACGAGGACGCGGAGACGACCTGGACGACCTGGCAGTGGCGGCCGACGGGGGTGACGGCATGACAGTGGACGTGGCGGTGCTCGGTGTGGGCATGCACCCCTGGGGCAAGTGGGGGCGCGGCTTCGTCGAGTACGGGACGGCGGCGGCGCGCGCCGCGCTGGCGGACGCGGGCCTGAGGTGGCAGGACATCGGCTCGATCGTGGGCGCGGACACGGTGCGTGGCGGATATCCGGGCCACGTCGCGGGCGCGACCTTCGCAAAGGCCCTGGGCTGGCAGGGAGCCCGGGTCACGAGCGTGTACGCGGCCTGCGCGTCCGGGGCACAGGCGGTCGCCGCGGCTCGGGCGCAGATCCTCGCCGGCCTGGCGGACACGGTGCTGGTGGTCGGGGCGGACGCCGCGCCCAAGGGCTTCTTCCGGCCTGCCGGCGGCGATCGGCCCGATGATCCGGACTGGCTGCGTTTCCGGCTGCTGGGGGCGACGAACCCGGCGTACTTCGGGCTGTACGCGCGACGGCGGATGGCGGTGCACGGCGACACCCCGGAGGACTTCGCCCTGGTCAAGGTGAAGAACGCCGCCCTGGGGGCGCTGAACCCGTGTGCGCGCTACCGCAAGCGGGTCACGGCCGAGGAGGTCGCCGCCTCGGCCGTGGTCGCCGATCCGTTGCGGCTGCTCGACATCTGCGCGACCTCCGACGGCGGCGCGGCACTGGTGCTGTCCAGTCTGGATTTCGCCCGACGGCACGGCGTCGACCGACCCGTGCGGATCAGGGCGGTGTCCACGGTCACGCCGCGGTATCCCAGTACGGTGCTGGACCTGCCGGACATCGCCACGGACTCGGCCGCGGCGGTGGAGCCGCCCGAGGACACGTTCCGGGCGTCGATCGCACGGGCCGCCTACGAGGAGGCGGGCATCGGCCCCGAGGACCTGTCCCTGGCCGAGGTCTACGACCTGTCCACCGCCCTGGAGCTGCAGTGGTACGAGGATCTGGGGCTGTGCGCCGAGGGCGAGGGCGCGAAGCTGCTGCGGGAGGGCGCGACGGCCCTGGCCGGGCGCATACCCGTGAACACCAGCGGCGGGCTCGCTTCCTTCGGAGAGGCGGTGCCGGCCCAGGCGCTCGCCCAGGTCTGCGAGCTGACCTGGCAGTTGAGAAACGCCGCGGGCGACCGGCAGGTCGCCGGAGCACGCGTGGGCATCACGGCCAACCAGGGGCTGTTCGGGCACGGCTCCTCGGTGATCGCGGTGCGCTGACCGGGGATGCCGGGAGCCATGTGACGGGCGGGTCGCGCGACAACCCTACGCTGTGTGATCGACCCGGAATGCTGCGTGAACGTCTCATGAACTGGGCCTGGGCGTGCCCCGGCGGCGCAATCATGCTGCCGTGTACTCCTGGACGGACACTCTCCGCTTCGCCTTCCAGCCGGTGGTCAATCTGACGACCGGGGGGATCGCCGCATTGGAGATACTCGCCCGCCCGGAGACCGGCGACATCCTGGCCGAGGCCCGTCGCGACCCCGAACTCGACGGCGGTCTGGCCGTGTTGGCCCTCCGTGCGGCAGCTCGCAAGCAGACGCTGCTTCCGTTGCACGTCAACGTGTTCGCAGCCACGCTCGCCGACCTCGGCGGCCTCACCCGGCTGTACGAGGCCGTGCGCGAGGCCGGGCGCATGCCGTGGGAGGTGACGCTCGACATCGTCCCGCCCTACACGCACGTGCCCCAACGGGCTCTGCTTGAGGCGGTGGCCACACTGCGCGGCCAGGGGTTCCGGATCAGCGCGGACGGCATCGGGGACGGGGACGTACCCCTGCGGCTGCTCACCGATCTGGCCCCCGACCTGGTCAAACTGGATGCCTCCTTGCTGACCCGGCCGGCCGCCGTGCGGGCGATGCGGACGCTGTGCGAGCAGCTCGGCGCCCTGGTCGCGGTCGAGGGCGTGGAGACCGAATTGCAGTGCGGGGCGGCGCTGTCGGCGGGCGCGCAGCTGGCGCAGGGCGAGCTGTTCGCACCACCGGCCCGGATCCCCGCGTCGGACGTATACGTTCCGCCCCGGTTCCCGAGCGCCGCGGCCCTGCCACGGCCGGGCCCCTCGGTGCTGGACTTCGTGCGGCCCGCCGCGCTTCTGCCCGTCACCGCGTCGGCGGGTCAGGTGCGTGCGCTGCTGACCGGCTCGCCGGACGTGTCCGGGGTGCTGCTCGTGGACCGGGCCGGGGCGCCGGTCCGGTCGGTGCACCGCTCCCGGTTCCTGCTGTCGATGTCGGGCCGCTACGGGCACGCCCTGTACGCCGACCGGCCCGCCGCGAAACTCGGGGACGCGCCGCGCACCGTCGGCGTGGACGCCACCGCCTGGGAGGTGCTCGACGTGGTGGCGGTCGGCGGCCGGGACCGTACCTCGGACGATGTGGCGGTCGTCGACCGTCAGGGGCGGTGCGTGGGCGTCGTACGGCTCGCGGATCTCGTACGGGCGCTGGCCGAGAGCCGGGTCGAGGAGGCGGCCGGGCTCAATCCGCTGACCCGGCTGCCCGGTTCGGACGCGATCACCGGTGAGGTGGACCGGTGGCTCGCGGGCGGCCGGACCTGCGCGCTGAGCTGGCTGGACATCGACCACTTCAAACAGGTCAACGACGGAGCGGGGTTCGCCGCGGGCGACGAGCTGATCCGGGCGGTGGCGCGGGCCCTGCAGCACGCGGCGTCCGGGGCCACGCGTGTGGGACACATCGGCGGGGACGACTTCCTGGTGCTCGCCGACGAGGACGGGCTGGATCCGGTGGTCTCCGCCGTGCTCGACGCACCCTGGTCGGCGGGCGGCCGTCCCGTCACACTGTCCCTCGCCACCGTCGTGTGTCTGCCGGGCAGCGTCGCCGACCACCGGCAGGCCGCCGCGTGTCTGGCGCCGCTGAAGAAGGCCGCGAAGGCGCTGAGCGGGGCCAGTTGGGTGCTGGGAAGAGCGGGACTGCCCGGGCACGAAATACGGCGGGGTACGGGGGTGAGGGCCGCCCAGACCGGGTACGTGACCGTGGAGCGCCTCGGCTGACCGGCCGCCCCGGCGTGCCCCCGTCGACCGGGGGACACGGGGCCGAACGGCCGCCCCTGCACGTGCGTTGAGGGTCCACGGTGCCCGGGCGAGCGGCTGTCATCGTTGCCGTCCACGACCTTGACGCTCTGAAGACGCCGGTGAACACTTCCCGGTGTCGGTCGACATCGCCGTACATTCTCGGCGTTATCAGGCACTGCGCCGCGGGCCGCTCCTGAGCCATGGTCCGTTCCCCCGCTGGCGATTCGACCGCGACGGCACGCTCGTCACGGACGCCGGGCGGGGCGCGGGACCTCCTCGCTTTCGGCTGAAGTCGCCAAGGGAGCCGTTCCAGCTCGGACCACCGGGGTCGGCCCGGCCAGCGTCTAGGAGCCGCCATGAGCAATGGAGACATATTCGTCGGCGAGATCATC
This sequence comes from Streptomyces sp. NPDC050625, assembly GCF_040654755.1. Classification (NCBI taxonomy): domain Bacteria; kingdom Bacillati; phylum Actinomycetota; class Actinomycetes; order Kitasatosporales; family Streptomycetaceae; genus Streptomyces; species Streptomyces sp. NPDC050625. The sequence goes on along the minus strand of NZ_JBFAIQ010000006.1, from coordinate 494,003 downwards.
GGTACCGCCATCCTGATCCTCTTCGGTGCCGGGGTCTGTGCCGCCGTCACCCTCAGATACTCCAAGGCACGTGCCTCGGGGTGGGTCGTGATCGCGTTCGGCTGGGGATTCGGTGTGCTGGCGGGCGCGTACACCGCCGCTCCCCTGTCCGGCGGGCACCTCAACCCCGCCGTCACCATCGGTATCGCCGTGGACACCGGCAAGTGGGACAAGGTCTGGGTGTATCTGCTGGGCCAGCTCATCGGCGCGATGCTCGGCGCCGTGCTGGCCTATCTGGTCTACCTCGCCCAGTTCCAGGCGAACGTCCACAAGGAGGGATCCTCGGAGGAACCGACTCCGACACTCGGCATCTTCTCCACCATCCCGGAGATCCGGAATCCCGTCGCCAACCTCATCACGGAGATCATCGCGACGATGTCGCTGGTCCTGCCGATCCTCGCGTTCGGGCTGACCAAGGGACTCGGCGAGTCCGGCACCACCGTGCTCATCGTCTCGCTGCTCGTCGTCGGCATCGGGCTCTCCCTCGGCGGGCCCACCGGCTATGCCATCAACCCGACGCGCGACCTCGGCCCGCGCATCGTGCACACCTTCCTGCCGATCCCCAACAAGGGGACGTCCGACTGGGGTTACGCCTGGGTCCCGGTCGTCGGCCCACTGATCGGCGGAGCGCTCGCGGGCCTCATCTACAACGCAGCCTTCTGACCCAGCGACCAAGGGGTAGCCATGACGGACACCGTCGAGAAGTACGTTGCCGCAATTGACCAGGGCACCACCTCGAGCCGCTGCATCATCTTCGACCACGGCGGCGCGATCGTCGCCGTCGACCAGCGTGAACACCGCCAGATCTTCCCCAAGCCGGGCTGGGTGGAGCACGACGCCACCGAGATCTGGTCCAAGGTGCAGGCCGTCGTGGCCGGTGCGCTCGCCAAGGCAGGGCTGCGCGCCGACCAGCTCAGCGCGCTCGGCATCACCAACCAGCGCGAGACGACGGTCCTGTGGGACCGCGCCACGGGCAAGCCCGTGCACAACGCGATCGTCTGGCAGGACACCCGCACCGCCGCCCTGTGCAACCAACTCGGCGGCAAGGACGGCCAGGACCGCTTCCGTGAGCAGACCGGACTGCCGCTGGCCAGCTACTTCTCCGGGCCCAAGGCCGCCTGGCTGCTGGACAGCGTGCCGGGGCTCAGGGATCGTGCCGAGCGCGGCGAGATCGCCTTCGGGACCATCGACTCCTGGCTGATCTGGAACCTCACCGGGGGCACCGACGGCGGCCGGCACGTCACCGATGTGACGAACGCGGGTCGCACCATGCTGATGAACCTGGAGACCCTCCAGTGGGACGCGTCCATCCTGACCGCGATGAACGTGCCCGAGGCCGTCCTGCCCGAGATCAGGTCCTCGGCGGAGGTGTACGGCACCGCCGTCGGCCAACTCGCCGGTGTTCCCGTCGCGTCCGCTCTCGGCGACCAGCAGGCGGCCGTGTTCGGGCAGGCCTGCTACGACGTCGGAACGGCCAAGAACACCTATGGCACCGGCAGCTTCCTGCTGCTCAACACCGGCAACCGGCCCGTGCCCTCGAAGAGCGGTCTGCTGACGACGATGGGCTACAAGATCGGCAGCGAGGCACCGGTCTACTGCCTGGAGGGGTCCATCGCGATCACGGGCGCGCTGGTCCAGTGGTTCCGCGACCAGCTCGGAATCATCCGTACCGCCGACGAGATCGAGCCGCTGGCGGCGAGCGTCGAGGACAACGGCGGCGCCTACATCGTGCCCGCCTTCTCGGGCCTGTTCGCGCCCTACTGGCGCTCGGACGCGCGCGGGGTCGTCACCGGCCTGACCCGGTACGTCACGAAGGCACATCTCGCGCGCGCGGTGCTGGAGGCGACGAGCTGGCAGACGCGCGAGGTCGTGGACGCCATGTTCCAGGACTCCGGCGTGCACATCACCACCCTGAAGGTCGACGGCGGCATGACGAAGAACAACCTGCTCATGCAGCACCAGGCCGATGTGCTCGGCGTGCCGGTGATCCGGCCCAAGGTCTCCGAGACGACCTGTCTGGGCGCCGCGTACGCGGCCGGCCTCGCAACCGGTGTGTGGAACGACCTCGACGAACTGAAGTCGCACTGGCAGAAGGACGTGGAGTGGACGCCCTCCATGGAGGCGTCGGTGCGTGACCGCGAGTACCACAACTGGCGCAAGGCCGTGGAGAAGAGTTTCGGCTGGCTGGAGGACGGCGACGGCCAGTAGGGATCGCAAAGGACCACGGCCCGTACCCCGGTCGGCGGGGGTGCGGGCCGTGCCCGTGCGTCAGGTGGTGACCGTCTGGCGGCGGTCCGCCCCGTAAGCCATCGCGTGCTGGACGACTCCGATGAGCACCTCCTTGACCGACTCTCGGCCGCGGGCGTCGCACAGCACCAGGGGCACGTCGTCGTCGAGGTCGAGGGCCTGGCGGACGTCCTCGGCCGGATACCGGGGGGCTCCCTCGAAGCAGTTGACACCGACGAGGAAGGGTATGGAGCGCCGCTCGAAGTAGTCCACGGCCGCGAAACAGTCCTCCAGGCGCCGGGTGTCGGCGAGTACGACGGCACCCAGCGCGCCCTCGGACAGCTCGTCCCACATGAACCAGAACCGCTCCTGCCCGGGCGTGCCGAAGAGGTACAGCACCAGGTCCTCGCGCAGCGTGATGCGGCCGAAGTCCATGGCCACGGTCGTGGTGTGCTTGCCCTCGACACCGCTGGTGTCGTCGACCGGGCGCCCGGCCTCGGTGAGCCGTTCCTCGGTGCGCAGCGGCCTGATCTCGCTGACCGCGCCCACGAGGGTGGTCTTGCCCACGCCGAAGCCGCCGGCCACCAGGATCTTGAGCGTGACGGGCTCGACCGGGGGCTTGCCACGCTCAGAACGCCCGAAGATCATCGATCTCTTCTCCTGCTTGATGGGGGTCGGGTGACGGCCGGCCGTAGCCGCCGCCGCCCGGGGTTTCGATGACGAGTACGTCGTCCGGGCCGACGTCGGCCGAGTCGCTTCCGCCGAGTTCGGTCACCGTGCCGTCGGCCCGCTCCACCCGGTTGGCACCGAGCCCGCCGGGATCGCCGCCCGCCATGCCGTACGGCGGGACCCGGCGGTGCTGGGACAGCGTGGAGACGGTCATGGGCTCGTGGAACCGGATGCGGCGCACCGCGCCGTCCCCGCCAGCCCACCGTCCCGCGCCGCCGCTCCCCCGCCGGACCGCGAACTCGTCGAGTTGCACGGGCAGCCGCCACTCCAGGACTTCCGGGTCGGTGAGCCGCGAGTTGGTCATATGGGTCTGGACGACGCTGGCGCCGGCGAAGCCGTCTCCCGCGCCGGATCCGGAGGCGACGGTCTCGTAGTACTGGTGGCGTTCGTTGCCGAAGGTGACGTTGTTCATGGTCCCGGACCCCTCCGCCTGGACGCCGAGCGCCGCGTAGAGCGCGCCGGTGATGGCCTGCGAGGTCTCGACGTTGCCCGCGACGACGGCGGCGGGCGGCTCGGGCGCGAGCATCGAGCCGGGCGGCACGATGATCTCCAGGGGGCGCAGACAGCCGTCGTTGAGCGGGATGTCGTCGGCGACGAGTGTGCGGAAGACGTACAGGACCGCCGCGTTGACGACCGAGAAGGGCGCGTTGAAGTTGGTGCCGAGCTGCGCGGCCGTACCCGTGAAGTCGATCGTGGCGCGGCGGTTGTCGCGGTCCACGCGCACGCGTACCCGGATGACGGCGCCGGAGTCGGTCTCATAGGCGTACTCGCCGTCGTCCAGGGCGTCGATGACGCGGCGCACCGCTTCCTCCGCGTTGTCCTGGACGTGCCGCATATAGGCCTGGACGACGTCGAGGCCGAAGTCCTCGATCATGCGGGCGACCTCGTCGACCCCCTTGCGGTTGGCGGCGATCTGGGCGCGCAGGTCGGCGAGGTTGGTCTTCGGATTGCGGGAGGGGTACGGCGCCTCGGTCAGCAGGCGGAGGGTCTCGGCCTCGCGGAAGCGGCCGTTCTCGGCGAGCAGCCAGTTGTCGAAGAGGATGCCCTCCTCCTCGATGGTGCGGCTGTCGGCGGGCATGGAGCCGGGGGCGATGCCGCCGATCTCGGCGTGGTGGCCGCGGGAGGCGACGTAGAAGAGGATCCGGTCACCCTCCGTGTCGAACACCGGCGTGATGACGGTGACGTCGGGCAGGTGGGTGCCGCCGTGGTAGGGGTCGTTCACGGCGTAGGTGTCGCCCGGCCGCATCGAGTCGCCGCGGCGCCGGATGACCTCCTTGACGCTGGTGCCCATCGAGCCCAGGTGGACGGGGATGTGGGGCGCGTTGGCCACCAGGTTCCCGTCCGGGTCGAACAGGGCGCAGGAGAAGTCCAGGCGTTCCTTGATGTTGACGGACTGGGCCGTGGACTCCAGCCGGGCGCCCATCTGTTCGGCGATGGACATGAACAGGTTGTTGAAGACCTCGAGGAGAACGGGATCGGCTTTTGTGTCGAGATCGGAACTCTGCGTAATCGCCGCTCGTTCCATGACCAGATGCCCGTCGTCGGTGGTCACGGCCCGCCAGCCGTCGTCGACGACGGTCGTGGCGCCGGCCTCGGTGATGATCGCGGGGCCGGTGACGCTTTCGCCGGGGGGCAGGTCCTCGCGGCGCTGGAGGGGGACGTCGCGCCAGGCGCCGCCGGTGTGGAGCCGGACGGTCCCGGACGGGGCGGTGCGGCCTTCGTAGGTGGCGAGGGCGGACAGATCGGGGGGTTCGGTGATGCCGGTGGCTTCCACGGAGAGGGCTTCGACGACGATCGGGCGGTCGAGCGTGAAGGAGTACGTGGCGCGATGACGTTCTTCGAAGGCGTGGCTCATGGGGTCGGGCTCGGTCAGCTCGACGGTGAGGGTGGTGTCCGTGCCGTCGTAGCGGAGCTGGGCACGACGGGTGACCCTGATGCGGTCCTCGGGGATGTCCTCGGCGAGGAGTTCGGCGCGGGCCGCGGCCTCCAGGTCGTCGGCCGTCTTGCCAACGCCCGGCATGGCGGCCGCCTCCAGGGGGGCCTCGACGGACTGCTCGCGCATGGCCGTGGTGTCGGCGAGGCCGATGCCGAGCGCGGAGAGGACACCAGCCATGGGAGGCACGAGGACGGTGCGGATGCCGAGGGAGTCGGCGACCATGCACGCGTGCTGACCGCCCGCACCACCGAAGGTGGTGAGGGCGTAGCGGGTGACGTCGTGGCCCTTCTGGACGGAGATCCGCTTCACGGCGTTGGCGATGTTCGCGACGGCGATCTGCAGGTAGCCCTCGGCGACCTGCTCCGGGGTGCGGTCGTCCCCGGTCCGCTCGCGGATCTCGTTCGCGAGGGCGGTGAAGCGGTCGCGGACGAGCGCGTCGTCCAGCGGCTGGTCGCCGTCGGGGCCGAACACCTTGGGAAAGTGGCCGGGCTGGATGCGGCCGAGCATGACGTTGGCGTCGGTGACGGCGAGCGGGCCGCCGCCGCGGTAGCAGGCGGGGCCCGGGTCCGCGCCCGCCGAGTCCGGGCCCACGCGGTAGCGGGAGCCGTCGAAGTGCAGGACGGAGCCGCCTCCGGCGGCCACAGTGTGGATGTCCAGCATGGGGGCGCGCAGCCGGACGCCGGCGATCTGCGTGGTGAAGACGCGTTCGTACTCTCCCGCGAAGTGCGACACGTCGGTGGAGGTGCCGCCCATGTCGAAGCCGATGACGCGGTCGAATCCGGCGAGCTGCGACATGCGGGCCATGCCGACGATGCCACCGGCGGGCCCGGACAGGATGGCGTCCTTGCCGCGGAACTGTCCGGCTTCCGCGAGCCCGCCGTTGGACTGCATGAACATCAGCCGCACGCCCTGGAGTTCGTCGGCGACGTGCTGGACGTACCGGCGCAGCACGGGCGACAGGTAGGCGTCGACGACGGCGGTGTCCCCGCGCGGGACGAGTTTCATCAGCGGGCTGACCTCGCTGGACAGCGAGATCTGCGGGAAGCCCGTGCGGGCGGCGAGGTCGCCGATCGCCCGTTCGTGGCCGGGGTGCAGATGACTGTGCATGCAGACGATCGCGACGGCGTGGATTCCGTCGTCGTACGCCTGCCGCAGCGGGCCCGCCAGAGCGTCCAGGTCGGGTGCGCGCAGGACGGTGCCGTCGGCGGCGATCCGCTCGTCGACCTCGACGACCCGCTCGTAGAGCAGCTCCGGCAGTTCGATGCGGCGGGCGAAGATGCGGGGGCGGTTCTGGTAGGCGATGCGCAGGGCGTCGCGGAAGCCGCGGGTGATGACGAGGAGGGTGCGCTCGCCCTTGCGTTCCAGCAGCGCGTTGGTGGCGACCGTCGTACCCATGCGGACGGCCTCGACGGGCTCGTGGGAGCCGTCGAGCAGCGCGCGCACTCCGGCGACGGCCGCGTCGGCGTACCGGGCCGGATTGTCGGACAGCAGTTTGCTGGTGAGCAGCCGGCCGTCCGGGCGGCGCGCGACGATGTCGGTGAAGGTGCCGCCTCGGTCGACCCAGAACTGCCAGCCTGTCACGTCACTACTCCGCTTCCGCGCCCGCTACAGCGCCCGGAGGCCGTTGATCACGTCGCGCAGAATACTCTCGTCCGGCAGCTCGGCCGGCGGTACGGGACGCGTCACATGGACGAGTTCCCCGTGGACGAGGTCTCCGACGAGCACCCGCACCACTCCGACCGGCAGATCGAGTTCGGCGGAGAGCTCGGCGACGGACTGCGGGGCGTTGCGGCAGAGCTCGACGATGTCCACGTGTTCCGGGGACAGTGTCCGGTCCGCTTCCGGGTCGTCCGCATGGGGTTCGGTGACGACCACCGCGATCAGGTCGAGGCGGTGCTGGGCCGCACTGGTCGTGCGGCCGCGTGTCATGGCGTACGGGCGGACGACCGGTCCGGCCTCGTCGTCGAACCAGTGGCTTCTTCCCTGACCCTCTCCGCTCATGTCATCCCACTACCCACCGGCGGGCAGATCGGTGCGCGGAGCGGTGCCCAGATGCACACCGACCCGCTTGACCAGCAGTGTCATCTCGTAGGCGACCTGGCCGACGTCGGACTCCGCGTCCGAGAGGACGGCGAGGCAGCTGCCGTCGCCGGCGGCCGTCACGAACAGGAAGGCCTCGTCGAGCTCGACGACGGTCTGCCGCACGTTGCCCGCCTCGAAATGGCGGCCCACGCCCTTGGCGAGACTGTGGAATCCGGAGGCGACGGCGGCCAGGTGCTCGCTGTCCTCCCTCGTCAGGTCCTTGGACACGCCCGTGGCCAGGCCGTCGCCGGAGAGCACGACGGCCTTGCGGATGCTGGCGACCCGGTCGACGAGCTCGTCGAGGAGCCAGTTGAGCTCCATCCGGTGCGTCGCGCTGTGGTCGGTCGCCTTCGGTGCGGTCATCGACCGTCCCCCTTAGTGGTTCCTGGTGCTGTGCCGTTCCGGGCCCCGTCGCCCGCGGCGTTCTCCTTGCGGCCGCGCTGCCAGCCGCGCTGGAGCGAGGCCATGCGGCTGCGTACCTCGTCGGCGTCGCGCTCGGCAGGGTCGGTCTCCCGGCCGGTCCGCTGTTCGGGCTCGCGTCGCAGCTGCGGGGCCAGGTTGGCCTGCCGTACGCGCTTGGGCAGTGCTCCCGTGCCGGGTTCGGTGCCCTGGGGTGTGTTGCCCGTGGGGGCGGTGGTGTCGCCCGGGCCGCCTGGGGCGATCGCGGGAGGCCGGGTCCTGCGGGGCAGCGCGGGAGGCTCGGACGGTTCGCCGTGGCCGGCGGCCGGGGGTCCCACGCGGTCGGCCGGGGGTCCCACGCGGTCGGTGAGTGCGGCCGCGGGGCGCGGGGATGCCTCGCCGCGGCGGCGGGACGGCAGCGGTGCCAGGCCCTCCGGCTCGGAGCGGCGCGGACCCGTCGGGGCCTCCTCGGCCGCTTCTTCGCGGCGGGAGCGCTGGTCGGTGACGGGCTTGCCGTGCGAGCTCACCAGCTTGGGCGTCCGGCGCCGGGGCAGCGGCACGGGGCCGCTCGGGCTGTCGTCGGTCGCGAACCGGTCCGTGGCATCGGAGGGCCGGTGATGGCGCTCACCCAGACGGGCCGCGGCGTCGTCGTCCGTGCGGGCGATGGAGCGACGGGGCCGGAAGATCCCGCCGCGTTCGCTGTCCTCGTCACCGAGGGCGCCCGGGAAGTCGTCGAGGGCATCGAGGTCGACGGGCGCCTCCAGCTCCACCGGCCCGTCCAGGAGCGAGGACGGCACGCCGGGCAGCTGGACAGGTACCTGGGCCAGTGCGCCGACGCGGCTCTGCTCCAGTTCGGCCTCCTTCGAGGGCCGGTCCCGGTCGAGGCGGAAGCCGATGCCGTTGGTGTCCGGAACGTCGTCGGTGAGCAGCACGTCGGGGATGAAGACGACCGCCGTGGTGCCCCCGTAGGGGGACGGCTGCAGCGAGACGCGGACGTTCTGGCGCTGGGCGAGGCGGCTGACCACGAAGAGCCCGAGCCGGTCGGTGTCGGAGAGTTCGAACTCGGGCGTCTCGGCGAGCCGGAGGTTGGCGTCCAGCAGCGCTTCGGCGGCCATGCCGAGGCCCCGGTCGTGGATTTCGAGGGTGAAGCCGTTGGCGACCCGCTCGCCGAGCACCTGGACGGCGGTGTGCGGCGGGGAGAACACCGTCGCGTTCTCCAGGAGTTCGGCCACCAGGTGGGTGATGTCGGCGACGGCCGGGCCGGTGACGGCGATCCGCGGCAGCCGGCGGACCTCGATGCGCTCGTAGTCCTCGACCTCGGCGACGGCGGCGCGGACGACGTCCATCAGCTGTACGGGCTTGCGCCACTGCCGCGACGGGGCGGCGCCGGAGAGGATCACCAGACCCTCGGCGTGCCGGCGCATACGGGTGGTGAGGTGGTCGAGGCGGAAGAGGTCGGCGAGTTCGTCGGTGTCCTCGGTCCTGCGCTCCATCGTGTCGAGCAGGGTGAGCTGCTTGTGCAGCAGCACCTGGCTGCGACGGGCGAGGTTGACGAAGACCTCGGAGACGCCGGAGCGCAGTTCGGCCTGTTTGACGGCGGCCTCCACGGCGGCGCGCTGGAGGGTGTTGAGGGCCTGGCCGACCTCGCCGATCTCGTTCTTGTCGTACTCCAGGCGGGGAACCTCGGTCTCGATGTCGACCTGTTCGCCCGCGGAGAGCCGGCGCATCACGCTGGGCAGCCGGACACCGGACGCCTCGTGTGCGTCCAGGCGCAGCTGCCGCAGGTCCTTGACGAGACCGCGGCCGACGCGGACGGACAGGACGACGGAGAGCAGGAGAGCGATCAGGCCGAGGAGCCCGGCGACGAGCGCCTTGGCGATCACGCCCACGGCCACGGGACGGGTGCGGCTCTGGTAGCGGTCGCCGGCCTGGTCGTCGAGGTTGCGCAGTTCGTCGAGCACGTTGCCCGCGGTGCTGTCCCAGGTCTGGGCACTGACGCCGCGCGGTGTACCGGACTTGGCGGCGATGGACTCCTGCTCGGCCACACGCAGCGGGGCGGTGGTGGCGTTCTTCCAGAAGCGCTCGTAGCGGTCGCGCTCGGCGGCGGGAAGCAGCGGCAGGCTGATGTCGTACAGCAGGGTGCGCTGGGCGACGAGGTCGGAGATGCTGCGGGTCTCGTCGCGGGAAAGTTTTCCGACCACCAGGGCGGAGCCGAGCAACGCGTCCTCGCGGGAGAGGAGTTCACGGGCGCGGGTGATGTTGACGAGGGCGCGGGCCTCCTTGTCCATCTCGACGTCGTCGATGCCGTCGAGGTTCGCCAGGAGGGAGAAGCATGGGTCGACGATCCGGTTGTAGCGGTCGAGGGCCTGGGCGCGGGTGACCGTGCCCTCCTCGACGCCGCGCCTGAGGGAGTCGATGCTGTCGAGGCCGTCGAGGACGGCGGTGACGCGATCGCTGTCGTCGCCGTCCATGGCTCCACGGACGTCGGAGTCCTTGGCGTTCTTCCGGATCTTGGCGATGGCCTTGTCGGTGGCCGTCCGGGTGCGGCGCAGGGCCAGGAGGGCGTCGGAGGCCCGGGGGTCGGCGAGGTAGACCAGGGTCTGGCGGCGTTCCTGCTGCAGGACACGGGTGGTGTCCTCGGTGGGATAGCCGATGCGTTCCATGATGTCGGAGACGCGGAACAGCTGAGTGGCTTCCCGTCCCGTGAGTACCGTCGCGAAGCCCCAGATGGCGGTCAGGGACACCAGCGGCACGAGAAGCAGCGCCACGATCTTCCGGCGGATCGACTTCCCGCGAAAGCGCATGTCCTCCCCCAGCTCGCCCCCCTCCGGTGTGGGGGTACACATGTGCGTCAACAAACGGCGCGAGCCTACTACCGTCACGCTGCCAACTCGAAGACGCGTCCGGAAGCAGATCCTCCGCATCATCGACGGGACATGGCGAGTTGTCCGGGCATTGCGGGAGATTGCCACCCCGAATCCGTCCGCTGCGTCAGCAGCCAACCAGGCAGAATCGGCGGCCCGGTTGGCCGGAATTTTTCCCCAGTTGGGAATCTTCTCGGCATGTCGTGCGTCCATATCTACGGGAGATGGGTGCGGAATCGGCCACAGGAGCCGCATCACGCAACTCGGCGGCGTAAAACAGCGCAAGCCGGGCAGCCACTGAGGAGCCGGTGTTTTGGAACACCGGAGCGAGCGGTCTGCCGGCGGTGGGGAGTGACACGTTGATGGGCACGGCGGAGCGGCGCGAGGCGCCCGAGGACGGTGTGAAGGCGCGCTCGACGGCGCGGCGGGGGCCGAAGGCACCGGATCGCGACATTCCGTCGCAGCGGCGCGCCGCGGAGTTTGCCGAGGCACAGCCACAGCCGCTCTATCGGCCGTTGTGGATAGAGGAACCGGCGCGGCGGCGCCGGATGCCCGACCCGGTGCGGACGTCGGCCGTGCGCGCGGTGCTCATCATCGCCGTGACACTGATTCAGGCCATGGTGGCGTTCCTGTGCACGATGGCCGGGTCCTGGCTGGCGTTCCCGATGGTGATCAGCAGCGTGGCCAGCACCGTGGTCGCCACCTGGGGCGTGGTCGACATCTGGGTGACCCGCCAGGTGTGGAACCAGCGCAACGGCGTGGTGTCGGAGCCGAGCAGCACAGCACGCTCGCTGCGGCGTGAGCGGCGCACCGCCCGGCGGCAGGCACGGGCCGACGAGCGGGAGCGGGAGCGGATAAGGCGCCGGGGCGGCACCGGGCAGTTGTCGCACCCCTGAGGGAGCAGCCGAGGTCGACGCGAAGGGGGCGAGCCCGAGGACCCGCCCCCTTCGCCGTCCTCGGAGGATCAGGCCTTGGCGTACTCCCAGCCGCCACAGCTGTACGGCGTGCCGTTGGACGTGTCCTGCAGGCAGGCGCGGATCTGCAGGGTGGTGCCCTCCGCGAAGGACAGGTCCCAGTTCTTGGGGACGGCGTAGCCGTTGCCGTTGTAGTACGAGTGGGTGGGCGAGCTCGAGTTGTAGCGCCACTGGGCGGCAGTGCCGTGGCCGTCCTTCTTCATGTCGAGGGCGGTGAGGATCTCGCCGTCCTGGGCGAACTCGGTCTTCGCGCTCGGCGAGGTGAGGGAGTTGTACGCCTCGAAGACGCTGCCGGCGGCCTGTGCCGGGGCGGTACCCAGGACGAGCGCCGACGCGGAGGCCGCGGCCATACCGAGGAGGGTCGTCAGACGACGGTTGGACGTGCGCAAGGCGGCGTTCCTCTCTTCGGACAACTGGTCGAATCTGAACTTACCTGAAAGTAAAGGGAGTTCAACGCTCAGGGGTTGCAGATGCCGGGCGTTTGAACATGCGTGTCGCCGTGATCTCGCTGTGTACCGCCTCCTCCGCCTGGGGCGGCTGCGGCAGTCCCGGGCGGAGGTGTTCCTCCACGCTGATGTATTTGAGACCGGCGCGCAGGTCGGCGTCGTTGCGCAGTCGGATGACCAGCGGGAACTCGGCCAGTGCGGTCGTGTCGAACAGGCCTGTGGTGTAGAGGAGCTGGACACCGAGTGCGTCCGACACAGCTCGCTGGAGCTCCAGCAGATACGTGGCGTTGGCTCGTCCGATCGGGTTGTCCAGGAACAGCGTGCCGGCGTGACGGTGCTTGTCCCGGCCCCGGTCGTTGCTCCTGAGCGCGGCCATCGTGCAGTACAGGGCGATGGCGGCGGTGAGCAGCTGGCCTCCGGAGAACACGTCGCCCATCTGGCCGACGGGGACGCGCTCGGCGCGCAGCACGGCGTCGGGCTTGAGGATCTCGACCGCGATCCCCTTGGGCTGGAGTGCCGCGGCGACACCGCGCAGCAGCAGGGACATGCCGTCGCGCCGCAGGTCGGAGTTCTTCTTCACCGCCGCGCGCGTCGCCTCGTCGATGACCTCGCCCAGCCGCTCGGTGAGCGTCGCCTGGTCGGGCTCCTCGAAGCGGATGCGCAGGAACTCCTGACCGGACCACTCGCCCAGCCCCTCGGGCAGCCGGGACAGCCGCTGCGCGGACCGCAGGGTGGCGAGGGCCGACTCCACGAGCCCCCGCAGCCGGTCCACGATCGAGTCCCTGTTGCGCTCCAGCTGCGCCAGCTCGTCCGTGAGGACGCGGAGCCGGGGTGCGAAGGCGTCCGCCCACTTCTGGGCGTGCTCGGGCAGCGCGGAGGCCGGCAGCTCGCGGATCTGCTGACGGGCGGGGGTGCGGACCTGCTCGTAGCGGGTGGAGTTGGCGTGCCGGACCAGGACGTCGCTCGCCTCGCGCACGGAGGACTCGGCGGCGGACAGGTCGGCGGCGCAGCCGCGCAGCGAGCGGCGGGCCTCGGCGGCCGACCGGCGGGCCTCCTCCAGGCTGCCGGGGTACGGCTCCGGTTCTTCCTGCTCCTCCTCCACGGTGTGCTCGCGCAGCAGGTCGCGGAGCATCGCGGCGATCTCGTCGAAGCCGCCTGCCGCGTCCTCGGCGGCCCGGTGGGCCTCCAGCAGTTCGGCGTGCGCCTCGCGTGCCTGGGTCAACGCCTCGGTGCGGGAGGTGAGTTCGGCGGTGGCGGTGCGCAGCAACGCCTGTGCGTGCTCGGCGTCGCGCGGGAGCAGTTCCTCGGGCAGTTCGGTGTGTGCCTCGCCGTCCTCCGGGGCATGCCGCTCGGACTCGCCGCGCAGCCGTCCGAGCTGCTCGCTCGCGGTCGACATACGGGTCTCCAGGAGCTGCACCAGCTCCTCCGCGCGCGCGGCGGCGGCCTGCCGGGAGGGGCCGTCGGATCCGTCGGGCGACTGAAGCAGCTGCTCGGCGCGGGTCCGCACCTTGTTGCTGAGCCGGTCCAGCTCGGCGTGGGCCGCACTCTCGTCGCTCTCGGCGCGGGCCTGTTCGGCGCGCAGGTCGGCACCGACGCCGACCTTCTCGTACACCTGGGAGGCGGCCCGGTAGGCCTCACGGAGCGCGGGCAGGGGGGCCTTGGGCCCGTCCGAGTCGTCCTGGGGAACGTCGTCGGGGGCGCCGGCGATCTCGGAGCGCTCGGCGCGCAGCGCACGGGCGGTGCGCCGGGCGTCGTCGGCGGCGCGCTGAGCGGCACGTCGGTCCTCGTCGGCGGCGCGGGCCCGCTCCAGGCAGATCTGGGCGCGGGCCTCGGACTCGGTGGCCTCGTCGGCGAGTTCGCGCAGTCGGACCTGCCAGCCGGAGCGCTCGCGGAGCCGGAAGGCGAGTCCGGCGAGGGCGTCGGCGGCCCGCCGTGCCTTCTGGGCGGCCTCCTGCCGCTCGTCGCGCGCGTGCGCCGCCTCGGCGGCGGCCTCGTCGGCCTCGGCCCGTACGGTCCGCGCCTCGGCCAGTTCGGCCTCGGACTCCTCGGCGAACGCGCGCGAGATGCGCGCGGCCTCCGCCAGCTCCACGAGCCGCCCGGCCGGACAGCCCGTACGCCAGGAGGCCAGACGGGCCGCCAGCTCCCGGTCCTTGCCGAGCCGGGCGGCCAGCGTCCGGATCTCCTCGTCCCGCTCGGTCGCCCGCGCGCGCAGCGCCTGCCGCTCCTCGTCGGCGGCGTGCTCGTCGTGCATGGCCGGGTTCGGCGGCACCAGGAACACGTCGCCGGCGGACGAGTCGGCGGCCGGGGTGGGAGCCAACAGGGCGGCCGCCGTGCCCACGGCCACGGCGGAGCGCGGCAGCAAAGCCGCCTCGCCGAGCGCCTCGCGGGCACGCGCGTGCGTGTCCGGGTCGGTGATGATCACGCCGTCGACCAGCTCCGGACGGGCGGCGAGCACGCGCGCGTGGTCGGCCGGGTCGACGGCCTGGGCGAGATAGCGCCAGCCGGGCAGCGCGGGGATGCCGTGCTCGCCCAGGAACTCGACGGTGGCCAGCACGTCCGGGCCGGGAGGCAGCAGTCCGCCGTCACCGAGCGCGCCGAGGATCCGGGCGTCGTCCGCCGCGGCGGTGCGCAGGTCGAAGAGCTGGCGTTCGGCGGAGGAGACGGTGTCGTCGAGGAGTTCGCGCAGTTCATCCGCGAAGCGGTCCAGGTCCTCCGGGGCCATGGGGCCTTCGGCGAGGTCGTGGGTGGCACGCGAGCCGTCGGCCTCGGGGGACGAGCCGGTCGCCGCGCCCCCGCCCCGCGCCGTGCCGCCATCGGCTCCGGTCCGCGGGCCGGGCACCCCGGCGCGCGCGGCGCCGAAGGCTCCCGGCAGGCTCAGTAGCTCGCCCAGCCGTTCCTCCTCCGCCAGTGCCTCGGCGAGGCGGCGCTCCGCCTCGTACGTCCGCTCCGCCGCCGTCGCCGCGTCCGCGGCCCGGGCCGCCGTCAGCTCCGCGCGGGCCTCCGCGGAAGCCGCTTCGCGCGCGTGCTCCGTCGCCTTCCGGGCGGCCTCGCGGACCGTGTCCCAGGCGGCGACGGCCGTCTTCTCGGCGTCGCTGGCCGCGAGGGCGGCGCGGGCCGGGTCGGCGTCGGGCGCGCTGTCGTCGAGCCAGCCCGCCCGCACCGCCTCGGCGGTCTCCTGCTCGACCTCGGTCAGGCGCTGGCGCAGATGTCCGGCCTCGCTGCGGGCGCGCTGTGCCTCCGTGGCGGCGGCGGTCGAGTCGCGGTACGCGGACTCGCCGACCTCCTGGAGGGCGGCGGAGCGCTCCTCCCCCTCGTTGGCGAGGGTCTCGGCGCTCTCGGCGGCCGCGTGCAGGGCTCGTACGAGATCCACGGCGGCCTTGGCCCGGGCGGCGAGCGCGGGCGCCGCGTCCCGCTCGGCCTCCTGGATGGCCGCGGCCACGCGGGCGACCCGGTCGGCGGCGGCACGGTGGCGCAGCACGGCCTCGGCGGCCTGCCAGGCGGAGTGCAGCGTGCGCGCGTCGGCCAGCTCGCGCTTCTGCGCGGCGGCGGCCTTCTCTCCGGAGGCCAGCGCCAACGAGGCGTGCCGGTAGGCGAGTTCGGCGGCGATCAGCGCGCTGCGCTCCCGCGCGCCTTCGGAGTGCGTGACGGCGTACGCGGCGGCCGTGACCCGCTGGGCGAGGTCGGCGGCGCGCACCCGCTCCCGTACGCCCCGCGCGGACAGCCGGCGCGCGAGCGTGCGCGTACGGCGCTCGGCTCCCGCGTGGATGTCACGCGCGTGAGAGCGGGCCTGTGCGGCCTCGACGATCCGGCCGAGGAGATCGACCGACCCGGCGGTGAAGTCCCGCTCGGCGATCAGCTCGGCCCGTCGGCCCAGTTTGTTGCCGAAGCCGCCGACCAGGTCGGCGAGCCCGTCGGTGTCACGGGTGTCGGTGACCGCGCGCAGCAGCAGGTCGGTGAAGTCGGAGTCCTTCTTCACCGCGAAGAGACCGGCCGCCTCGCCCTCGTCGGCGTTCATCTCCCGCTGGTAGCGGAAGAGTTCGGGGTCGAGGCCGAGGTCGCCGAGGTGCTCGATCCAGCGGTCGTGGATCTCCTCCCAGTGCACCTCCAGGTGCGGGTACGCCTTACCGGCCTCAGTGATGGCGTCGCGGAAGCCCTTCATCGTGCGGCGGCGGCCCTGCGCGCCGGAGGCGCCCTCAACGGGCGGACGTACGGCCGTGGACTCGGCGACGGGGAGGTTGTCGAGGCTCAGTCCGGGACCGGGACGGAAGGAGTACCAGGCCTCGGCGAACTTCCGGGGGTCGTTGGAGACCTGCCGCCCGCGCCATTCGCTGACCTTGCCGACGACCACGCACTCGCCGGTGAGGGTGTGCTGCCACTCCAGTGCCACGTGTCCGCAGTCGTCGGCGAGCAGGAACTTGCGCAGCACGCCGGAGCTGGCGCCGCCGAGGGTGTTGCGGTGACCGGGCAGCATCACCGAGAAGATCAGCTTGAGCAGGACCGACTTGCCGCCGCCGTTCTCCAGGAAGAGCACGCCGGCCGGAGCGGGCCGGCGCGGTGGGCCGACGGACTCCTCCTCGAAGAACTCCGCCTGCATCGGGGCAGGGTCGGGCACCGGCTCGCCCACGCCCCGCAGGTCAAGCACGGTGTCGGCGTAGCGTGCACCGGCGGGCCCGATGGAGTAGAGGCGGACCCGGGACAGCTCGTACATGGCGGACTCTCGTCGTCATTCTTCGGAAGGAACGGTGGGTTCGGACGGTTCGGAGGCTTCGGCGGCTTCGGTGCCGCGCGAGCCTCAGGAGTGGAACGGCAGCCCGGCCTCGGCGACGAGCTCCAGATCCTCGGTGTTCTCGGCGGGCAGCAGGCTCGCGGTGCCGTCGGTGACCGGGACGACGCCCAGGTCGAGGAGTTCGGCCAGCGCGGCGCTGCCTGCCATGTCGCGCACCTGGAGCTGGTAGCGGGCCGTCGTGCGGTAGGTGCCGCCGTTGTCGTCGCCCGTGCGCTGCAGGAACCCCGAGTCGGTGAGGAACGCAGCCGCCTTGCCGACGATGCCGGTCGTCGAACCGGCCAGCCGGCGCGCGTCCTTGGTGGCGCCGGCCGCGCTGCGTCTGGCCCAGATCCGCCAGGCGGTCTCCAGACCGGGCGCGTCGGTGGCCGGGTCGGTGTTCTCGCCCCGTTCGTCGGCCCGTTCCTCCAGGCGCCGGCAGGCCTGCCGGACGAAGGCGTCGACGCCGTTGACGGTGATCCGGCCGATGTACCCGTCGTCGGCGAGGTCCTCGGGGCGCGGGAACGCCAGGGCGGCGACGGCGAGATGGGCGAGTCCGTGCAGGAACCGGTCCCCGGCGTCGGTGGACGCGCGACGCGCGTAGTCACCCATGCGCACGGCGAACACCGAGTCCTCGGCGGCCGTCACGGCCATCCCCGCGCGCGGGGACACTTCCAGCACGATGAGTCCGAGCCCGGCGGCGACGGCGTCCGCGAGCCGCGCGAAGGGCGGGTCCTCGCGGTACCGGCGCAGCAGTTCGGTGTACTCCTGGTCGCGCGCGGGCTGCAGCTTGGGCTGGAGTCCGAAGGCGACGAGCCGCGCCGCGTCGGCGGCGTCGGCGGGCGTGACGGCGGCGCCGGCCGGTGCGGCGGCAGGCTCGGGCTCGCTCCAGTCGACGTGCTCGGTCACGGCTCCAGCTCCTTGTTGCTCTCACACTCGTACGTACGTCGGGCGGCTCCGTTCACGCCGCCTCCGTCCGGTCCGCCGCCATCCCCGCGGCGTCCAGCAGGGCGGTGCCGACGATGAGGTCGGCGCCGCCGAACTCGGGATCGTCCAGCTCGGTGCCGTCGTCCACGGCGAACAGCAGCTTCTCCTCGCCCTGCCGGTATGCCGTGCCGACCGCCGGGCTGGCCGCGTGCACCGCGAGCAGCGCCACCAGGTACGGGAGGTCGGGGTCCTGCCGGCGCGCCTCGGCGAGCAGTCCGGACAGTCTTCTCGGCGCGTCCGCGGGCAGATCCAGCAATTCCTTCGCGGCCGCCAGCTGATCGTCGCTGAACCGGCTGTCGTCCGGCGTGGCGATGAGGTCGGGCTCGGGCATCTCCACGCCCAGGTGCTCCCGTTCCACCGGCGGTGTAAGGAGCAGGTCGACGAGGTCCGCGACCCGTACCGAAGCGGGCGTGCGCAGCCCGGTTCCGCGCGCGAAGAAGGCGTCCGTGACCCGGATCGCCTGCTCCAGGGGCAGGGGCAGCACCGGCGCGACGAGGTGGCCGTAGAGGTCTATCCCCGAGGTCGTCATGGGCGTGGCGAAGGCCTGCCGGTCCTGCTCGGCGCGGAACAGGGGGCCCGCCTCCAGCAGCCGGGACTGCAGCTGTGTGTGCCGTCGGATGCAGTCCTTGACGATGTCGACCAGTTCGGCGGCGCGGCGCTTGTGCTCGGGGTCCTCGGTCTCGTCGCGGGCCTTGCGGATGTTGGTGAGGATGGCGTTCTCGTGGCGATAGCGGTCGGCGACGTGGTCCAGGGCCTCGGCGATCATGTCCGGAACGGCGTTGAGCCAGTCCACGGCCCGGACGTTGCGCCGGGTCGCCTCCAGGGCCCGACGCAGGGTCTCCGAGTACTGCACGGTCCGGTACCTGGCCTGCTCCGCGGCGAGCTGGGCGTCGGCGAGACGGCCGCGGTTGATCAGGACCTCCAGCTTGACCTCGGCGGCGATCTGGGCGCTGGTGACGTCGGTGTCGAGCGCGCCGACCAGGACGTTGACCGCCTCGTCCGTCGTCCGCAGATAGACGGTGCCGCCGGGGCCGGGGACCTCCTCGATCAGCTTGAAGTCGTAGTCACGGCGGACATAGGTCCCGTCCGGCGCGAACGTGCCGTACACGGCCCGGAAGCCGCGGTCGACGCTGCCGACGTTGATCAGGTTCTCCAGGACCCAGCGGGCCACTCGCTCGTGCTCGGCGACGGGCCGCCGCGGGGCCTGGGCGGCGATGCGCGGGATGAGCCTGGCCACTATCTGCTCGTGGTCGGCGCCGGTGTCGAAGTCCATGTTGAGCGTGACGAGGTCGATGGCGGCGAGGGCCACCTCCGCCATGCCGTACACCGAGTACTCGCCCGCCAGGTTCGCCTTGCGCGCGTCGAGGTCGTGCAGCGGCGCCGTGCAGGCGAGCGCGCGCAGCCGCCGCGCCAGTCCCTCGTCGGCGGCCGGGCCCGGAGCCGGGCGCGGCCCCGCGCTGAACTGGGGCGGAACGCTGTCCGTCGATGCAGGCGAAGTCACGGTGCACAGACTAGGTCCTCGGTCTGACAACGACCCAAACGGCGCAGAAGCGACCGCCGTCACAGCAGCACGAGACGACCTCGGCGCTCACCCCGGCCGGGCCGTCAGCCGTCGCCCCGCACGTCCTCCCCGACCCGCCTCCTGTACACCTCGACGACCCGTTCGAGCGAGTCCGCGAGATAGGTCTCCAGGAGCTTCTCCGCCTCGCGCCGGTCCCCCGCCTGGAGCGCCTGGAGGATCAGGCGGTTGCGGGCGAGGTAGGGCTCGTGCAGCCGGCGCGGGTCGTCCACGACGTGGAAGGCCAGCCGCAGCTCGGCGAAGACGCTGCGCATCAGTTCGTCGGTGCGTTCGCTGCCGGCCAGGGCGACCAGTTCCCGGTGGAAGTGGATGTTGGCCGTACCCAGTCCTTTCCAGTCATTCTCGACGGCGGCCACCTGTCCCTCCGTCACCGCCGAGGCCGGCCCGTCCAGGACGTACGGCGGCTCGCCCAGCCCGCGTACGACGGCGCACTCGACGAGGGCGCGGGTGCGGTAGATGTCCTCGACGTCCTCGACGGTCAGGACCCGGACGAAGACGCCCCGGTTGAGTTCGTGGACGAGCAGGCGCTCGTGGGTGAGCAGCCGGAACGCCTCGCGCAGGGTGTTGCGGGAGACGCCGAGCGCCCCTCCGATGCTGTCCTCCGACAGCCGGGTCCCCGGCGGGAAATAGCCATCCGCGATGCGGCTTCTGAGGATGTCCGAGACCCGCTCGGCGGTGCTGGTACGGCCCAGGAGGGCGCGGTCGTCGGCCAGTCCCGTCAGCTGCTCTGCCATGCCCGGAATTCAACCGCAGACACAAGGACGAAACAACATGGGTATTGAAGGATCGTTGAACGATCCTCTACGGTGCTCCGCACGGCACGGCTTCTCCACCGCTCGACTCACGGCACGGCTCAGTTCCCGCACCCTCCGTCCCTCATCTGCGAGGTGCTCATGAGCTCGACCCCTCCACCCCAGGCCCTGTCCTCCGGCACCCGGCACGACAGGGGTGAACACGGCCCCGACGACGGCGCGTTGGGCTGGCTGCGCGCCCTCGGCCCCGGTGGCCGCCGCGCCTTCGCGGGCGCTTTCGGCGGATATGCCCTGGATTCCTATGACTACTTCACCCTGCCGCTGAGCATGGTCGCGCTGGCGGCGTACTTCGGTCTGGACAGCGGCCAGACCGGTCTGTTCACCACCGTCACCCTGGTGGTCTCCGCGATCGGCGGGGCCGTGGCGGGCGTGTTCGCGGACCGGGTCGGCCGGGTCAGGGCGCTGATGATCACCGTGATCACCTACGCGGTGTTCACCGTGGCGTGCGGCTTCGCGCCCGACTACGAGACCCTGCTGGTGTTCCGCGCCCTCCAGGGGCTCGGTTTCGGCGGCGAGTGGGCGGTCGGCGCGATCCTGGTCGCCGAGTACGCGAGCGCGAAGCACCGGGGTCGTACGCTCGGCGCGATCCAGAGTTCATGGGCCGTGGGCTGGGGACTGGCCGCCGTCGTCTACACCCTGGTCTTCTCCTTCGCCGGCGACGACCTGGCCTGGCGCATCATGTTCTGGACCGGCGCGCTGCCCGCGCTGCTGGTGGTTTGGCTGCGCCGCCGGGTGCACGACGCCCCGGAGGCGACGGCCGCCCGCGAACAGAGCGCACAGCGGGGCTCGTTCACCGCGATCTTCCGGCCGGGCACGGCGGAGTCCCCGGGTCTGCTGCGCACGACGGTCTTCGCGGGCCTGCTCTCGACCGGCGTCCAGGGCGGCTACTACACCCTGGCGACCTGGGTGCCGACGTATCTCAAGACGGAGCGCGGCCTGTCCGTCGTCGGCACCGGCGGCTATCTGACCTTCCTGATCTCGGGCGCCTTCCTCGGCTATCTGACCGGCGGCTACCTCACCGACCGACTGGGCCGCCGCCGCAACATCTGGCTCTTCGCGCTGCTCTCGGCCCTGTGCATCCTGGCGTACGCGAACATCCCCCAGGGCGCCAACACCCTGCTGCTCGTGCTGGGCTTCCCGCTCGGGTTCTGCATGTCGGCGATCTTCAGCGGCTTCGGGTCCTTCCTGAGCGAGCTGTACCCGACGGCGGTCCGCGGCACCGGGCAGGGCTTCACCTACAACACCGGCCGCGCGGTGGGTGCCGTCTTCCCGACCCTGGTGGGCTTCCTGGCCGACAGCTGGGGCGTGGGCGGCGCGCTGGTCTTCGGTGCGATCGGATACGGCATCGCGGCCCTGGCGCTCCTCGGGCTGCCGGAGACGCGCGGGAAGGAACTGGCGTGACCGCGGTGGACCGTACGCAGGACCGTCCCCTGACCCTTGTCGACGAGCACGCGCACGCGTGGAGCGCGAAAACCGCGCGGGCCCGCTTCCGGGCGGGCCTGGCGGGACCCACGGCCGGGATCGCGGCGGGCCACACCCAGGCCAACCTCATCTCGGTGCCCGCCGACTGGGCCTACGACATGCTGCTGTTCTGCCAGCGCAACCCCAAGCCCTGTCCGCTCCTGGATGTCACGGACGCCGGTTCCTGGACCACGGTCCTGGCCGAGGGGGCGGACCTGCGCACCGATCTGCCCCGCTACCGGGTGTGGCGGGACGGGGAGCTGGTGGACGAACCGACGGACGTGCTGGCCCACTGGCGCGACGACCTGGTGTCGTTCCTGATCGGCTGCAGCTTCACCTTCGAGTGGGCACTCGCCGGGTCGGGCGTCCCGATCCGCCATGTCGAGCAGGGCCGCAACGTCCCGATGTATGTGACCGGCCGGCAGTGCCGTCCCGCGGGGCGGCTGAGCGGGCCCATGGTGGTGTCCATGCGTCCGGTGCCACCGGAGCACCTGGCCACCGCGATCCGGGAGAGCAGCCTGTTCCCGGCGGTGCACGGCAGCCCCGTGCACTGCGGCGACCCTTCGGCGCTCGGCATCGACGACCTCGGCAGCCCCGACTTCGGCGACCCCGTGGCTGCCGGACCGGACGACATCCCGGTGTTCTGGGCCTGCGGGGTGACGCCCCAGGCGGCGGTGATGGCCTCGCGTACGCCGTTCGCCCTCACCCACGCGCCCGGCCAGATGTTCCTCACGGACGCCCGCGACGAGCAGTACCGCGTCGCCTGACAGCACGACACGAAGACCGGAGGCACACGGTTCCATGACCGCGATCGATCTGAACGCCGACCTCGGCGAGGGCTTCGGCCGCTGGCGGCTGACCGACGACGAACAGCTGCTGTCCGTCGTCACCAGCGCCAACGTGGCCTGCGGCTTCCACGCCGGGGACGCGGCCACCATGCGCCGGGTGTGCGAGCTGGCGGCCGAGCGAGGTGTGACGATCGGCGCGCAGGTCTCCTACCGGGACCTGGCGGGGTTCGGGCGGCGCGCGATGGAGGTGCCGCCCGCCGAGCTGGCGGCCGAAGTGGCGTACCAGATCGGTGCCCTGGAGGTCTTCGCGCGCGCGGCGGGCGCGTGCGTGGCCTATGTGAAGCCGCACGGCGCGCTCTACAACCGGGTCGTGCACGACGAGGAGCAGGCCCGGGCGGTGATCGACGGCGTGCTCCTGGCGGGCGCCTCGCTCCCCGTCCTCGGGCTGCCCGGCTCGCGCCTGCTGGAGCTGGCTCAGAAGGCGGGGCTGCCGGCCGTCGCGGAGGCGTTCGCGGACCGTGCGTACACCGACGAGGGGACGCTCGTGCCGCGCGGGCAGGACGGCTCGGTGGTCAGCGACCCGGAGGCGGTCGTCGAGCGCTCGGTGGATCTGGCGCGCTCCGGCGCTGTCAACGCTCAGTCCGGCACACGCATCGAGGTGCGCGCCCGCTCGCTGTGTCTGCACGGGGACACTCCGGGTGCCGTGGAGCTGGCCCGCCGCGTGCGCGCGCGGCTGGTGGAGGCGGGCGTCCGGGTGGAGGCCTTCGCATGAGGGCCCTGCCCGTCGGCGACAGCGGGCTGCTCGTCGAGGTGTCGTCCGGCGCGCAGGCCCAGGCGTTGCACGCGGAACTGCTGCGCCGGCGCGCGGAGGGCTCCCTGGCGGTCCGCGAGATAGTCCCGGCGGCCCGTACGGTCCTCCTCGACGGCCTCGACGACCCGGTCCGTTGGGCATCCGAACTGACCGCCTCCGAAGTACCGCCCACACCTCCACGCGCGCGTGCGGCGATCGAGCTCCCCGTGCGTTACGACGGCCCGGACCTGGCCGAGGTCGCCGCGCACTGGAAGGTGTCCGAGCAGGAGGTGGCCCGCATCCACGCCGCCACCGAATTCACCGTCGCCTTCTGCGGTTTCGCGCCCGGCTTCGGCTACCTCACCGGTCTCCCGGACCGCTACGACGTGCCACGCCGGGCCACTCCGCGTACCGCCGTGCCGGTCGGGGCCGTGGCGCTCGCCGGCCCGTACACGGGTGTGTATCCGCGTTCGTCGCCGGGCGGCTGGCAGCTGATCGGGACGACGGACGCGGTCCTGTGGGACCACGCGCGCGTGCCGGCCGCGCTGCTGTCACCGGGGACGCGTGTCCGTTTCATACCGGCGGGCGACTTCGTACCAGCGGATGCCTTCGTACCGGCGGACGACGCATGACCGACCGCGCGCTCGTCGTCGTACGGGCCGGTGCGCTGACCACCGTGCAGGACAGCGGGCGGCCCGGGTACGCCCACCTCGGTGTGCCCCGTTCCGGAGCGCTCGACGCACCCGCCGCGGCGCTCGTCAACCGGCTGGTCGGCAACCCGCCCGACGCCGCCGTCCTGGAGACGACCCTCAACGGCTGCGCCGTACGGCCCCGTTCGACGGTAACCGTGGCGGTCGGGGGCGCCCCGTGCCCCGTCATGGTTGGCGGGCGGCCGGTCGCCTGGGGCGCCCCGGTCGTGGTGCCGGGCGGGGAGGTGCTGGAGGTGGGCACGGCCGTCGCCGGGGTGCGCGGCTATGTGAGCGTCTCCGGCGGCATCGCCGTCGAGCCGGTCCTCGGCAGCCGTTCCACGGATCTGCTGTCCGGCCTCGGCCCGGCGCCGCTCACGGACGGCGCGGTGCTGCCGCTGGGCACTCCCACCGGTTCGCACGCGCGCGTGGACGTCGCCCCGCAGCCTCGGCCACCGGCCGAACTCGTCCTGCGCGTGACGCCGGGTCCGCGCGACGACTGGTTCACGCCACGGGCCGTTCGCGACTTCACCACGCGCGCGTACCGGGTGTCGTCGGCGAGCAACCGCATCGGGCTGCGCACGGAGGGGCCCGCGCTGGAGCGGGCCGTTCCCGGCGAACTCCCCAGTGAGGGCATGGTGCTGGGCGCGGTCCAGGTGCCGCCGGACGGCCGCCCGGTGGTCTTCCTCGCGGACCACCCGACCACCGGGGGTTACCCGGTGATCGCGGTGGTCCGCGCCGCCGACCTCCCGGCGGCAGCACAGGCGGTGCCGGGCACCCCGGTCCGCTTCGTGGCCGTACGCCGCCGTTGAGCCGTCATGCCGCGTCCGGCTGCTCCGCGACGGACAGGGCGGCCAGCGCGGCCGAGACCGCGGCGGAGGTCCGCAGGTCGAGGCGGGCGCTGGTGCCCCGCGCGCGGTGCCGCATCTCGTCGGCGGCCAGCCTCAGCAGCTGCGGCAGCAGGTCGGTGCACCGCCTGGCCACCCAGGCGGTGCCGGCGGTGGCCAGCCACCACAGGCTCGCCGACCTGGTGGGTGCCGCGAACTCCGGCTCGGGCGAGGGCGTGGTCCCGGTCGCGAAGCCCGCGTCGGCGAGCAGCGCGTGGAAGCGCAGGGCCAGTTGCCGGTGGCCGCGCTCGCCGGGGTGGAGCCGGTCCGCGCTCCACATGGCGCGGTCGGTGAGCCAGAGGCCCTCCGAGGCGTGCAGGTGGACGGCGCCGTAGCGGTCGGACAGCGCGTGCACGACCGCGTTGACGGCCCGCTGCCGCCGGGCCAGCGGTCGGGCGAGGGCGCCCGGGAGCCCCAGCATCGCGCCGGGGTCGGGCAGGCAGGCCGTGAGCAGGACCGCGCCCTGCCTGGTGAAGGCCGCGTAGACCTTGTCGAGCCGCGCGGCCACCGCGTGGATGTCGAAGGTGCAGCGCAGGGTGTCGTTGACGCCGATGACGACGGACACGACGTCCGGGCCGAGCTCCAGTCCGGCCGGGGTCTGGCGCTCCAGGACGTCGCGCGTCTGGGCCCCGCTGACCGCGAGGTTGGTGAACTCGACCCGGTTCTCCGAGAGCCCGCCGGCCAGCAGTGCGGCCCAGCCGCGCCATCCGTCGCCGGCGGGGTCGCCCACGCCCTCGGTCAGCGAGTCACCGAGGGCCACGAAGCGGACGGGTCTCATACGACGCCCTCCGGGACGACGCGCCGGGACGGTGCCGGGCTGTGCTGCCCTTCCGTGCCCTCACCCGCACCACGGGACAGCACCGGCGCGTCGTGCGCCGCGAGGAACGCCTCCACCGCCGTTCCCCACCCGAAGCACTCCGCCCGCGCGCGTGCCGACTCCCGGCGCCCGGGCTCGGCCCGCTCCAGGAGCGTCTCGATCGCGTCGGCGAAGGCCTCGCCGTGGTCGGCCGCCGTGGCGCCCGCGGACCCGATCACCTCGGGCAGCGCGGACGACGCGCTCGCCACCACCGGCGTACCGCACGCCATGGCCTCCAGGGCGGCGAGCCCGAAGGTCTCGGCCGGCCCGGGCGCCAGGGACACGTCGGCGGAGGCCTGGAGGGCGCCCAGGGCACCCCGGTCGGACACATGCCCGAGGAAGGTGATCGGCAGCCCGCGCTCGCGCGCCCGCTGTTCCAGGCGCGCCCGCAGCGGTCCGTCCCCGGCCACCACGAGCACCGCCCGCCGCCCGCGCCGCAGCAGCGCGTCCAGAGCGTCGAGCGCGGTGCCCGGCCGCTTCTCCACGGACAGCCGGGAGCACATCACCAGCAGCGCCTCGTCCGGGCGCGCGTGCCGGGCGCGCAGGCCCGGGTCCCGCAGGGCGGGGTGCCGCTCCATCAGATCGACGCCCAGCGGAGCCCGTACGACGTTGCGCGCGCCGATCCGCACGAACTCGCGCTCGGCGAACTCCGTGGTGCACACGACCCGCGAGTACGTGTGGGCCGTACGGATGTTGAGGGAGTCGGCGGCCCGGCGGGACAGGTTCTCCGGCAGGCCCCAGGTGCGCAGCACGCCGTCGGCGGTCTCGTGGGACACCATCACGGCGGGGACCCGGGCCCGCCGGGCCCACCTGCCGGTCCAGCGCAGCGTCGTCCGGTCCGAGACCTCCAGGCGGTCCGGGCCCAGTTCCTCCAGGAGGGCGGCGACGCGCCGCTTGTCGGTGAGGACGCGGTAGCCACCGGTGCCCGGCAGCAGCGGGCCGGGCAGGGTGATGACCCGGCCCTGCTCGGTGTCCTGGTCGGTGTGCCGCTCGCCCGGCACGATCAGCACCGGCTCGTGGCCGGCGGTGCGAAAGCCCTTGCCCAGCTCACGCAGCGCGGTGCGCAGACCGCCCGAGGCGGGGGCGACGAAGTTGGCGAGCCGCACGATGCGCAGGGAGTCGGTGGTCATGCCGCCACCACCGCCCGGCGCCCGGCGAGCACATCGTCGTAGTGGGAGATCAGCTGGTCGCCGACGGCGGACCAGGTGCGGCCCTCGACCGTGGCCCGCGCGGTGGCTCCGAAGTCGGCACGCAGCACCGGGTCGGCGGCCAGGGCCCGTACGGCGTCCCGTACGGCGTCCGCGTCGCGCGGCGGCACCAGGAACCCGGTGCGGCCGTGGTCGACCAGGTCGAGCGGGCCGCCGGCGGCCGGGGCGACCACCGGCACGCCGCTGGCCATGGCCTCCTGGACGGTCTGGCAGAAGGTCTCGAAGGGACCGGTGTGCGCGAAGACGTCCAGCGAGGCGAAGATCCGGGCGAGTTCGTTGCCGGTGCGGCGCCCCAGGAAGACCGCGCCGGGCAGGGCCTCGGTCAGGTGCTCCTGGCTGGGTCCGTCGCCCACCACCACGACCCGCACGCCCTCCAGGCCGCAGACACCGGCCAGGAGTTCGACCTGCTTCTCGGGGGCGAGCCGGCCGACGTAGCCGACGATCAGCTCGCCGTTCGGGGCGAGTTCGCGCCGCAGCGCTTCGTCACGGTGGTCGGGACGGAAGCGGACGGTGTCCACACCGCGCGCCCACAGCCTGACCCGGGGCACACCGTGCGCCTCCAGGTCGTGCATGGCCGCGCTGGAGGGGGCGAGGGTGCGGTCGGCGGCGGAGTGGACGGAGCGGATGCGCCGCCAGGCCGCCGCCTCGCCGGCGCCCACGTAGGTACGGGCGTATCCGGCCAGATCGGTCTGGTAGACGGCCACGGCGGGGACACCGAGCCGGGCGGCGGCGGCCATGCCGCGGACGCCGAGGATGAACGGGCTGGCCAGGTGCACGACATCGGCGCGGTGCTCGATGAGTGCCGCCGCGAGGCGCCTGCTGGGCAGGGCGACGCGGACCTGGGGGTAGCCCGGGAGCGGGAGGGAGGGGACATGGACGACGGGGCACGGCGCCGAGGCGTCGGGCTTGTTCCCGGGAGCGGGGGCCGGGGCGACGACGAGGGGAGCGTGACCGCGGTCGACGAGGTGCCGGGCGGTCTGGAGCGCGCAGTGGGCCACGCCGTTCACATCGGGGGGAAAGGAT
The DNA here is from genome assembly GCF_040654755.1 of Streptomyces sp. NPDC050625. Taxonomy (NCBI): domain Bacteria; kingdom Bacillati; phylum Actinomycetota; class Actinomycetes; order Kitasatosporales; family Streptomycetaceae; genus Streptomyces; species Streptomyces sp. NPDC050625. The sequence continues at coordinate 466,469 of NZ_JBFAIQ010000006.1, read as the reverse complement.
TCGGTCACGATGACGACACGCATACCCGTGTTCTCGCCGCACTGGACGTGGCCGCGTCAACGTGGATCTTTCCGGACGACAAACGTCCCATGAGCGTTGCGCTGCACACCCGAGCAGGTCAGACCGTGTCCATGCCCTCCTGACCCGCGAGTCACCTCGTGTTCACGAGACCGGCCCGTCGGGCGTGATCCGACTGCGTACGGCTGTCTGGACCTCGTCCTCCTCGGCCGGATCCGCGGCCAGCCGGCGCAGTTGTTCGACGACCCGGGCGTCGCCGGTCTCGGCGTGCCGGGCGGCGACTTCGCGGGTGGTCTCCTCGCAGTCCCAGAGGCATTCGACGGCGAAGCCCGCGGGGAACGAGGGGTCGGTGGCGGCCAGGGCGCGGGCGGCGCGGCCGCGCAGGTGCGACGAGGCCGTCTCGCGATAAATATGGCGCAGAACAGGCGCCGCACAGACGATGCCGAGGCGTCCGGTGCCTTCGACGAGGGTCCACAGGGTCGGCGCGTCGGGGCCCTCGCCCCGTACGGCCTCGCGGAGCGCGCCGAGGACGAGGTCGCTGTCCTGGGTTCCGCCGCGGCAGGCGAGCATGCGTCCGGCGGCGGCGCCGAGGGCGTCGGGCCGGTGGGCCCAGCCGCGGGCCCGGTCGACGGCGGCAATGCTGCGCATCCGCTCGAAGGCGTCGACGGCGGCCTCCACGACGGGTGTCGTGCCGTCGGTCACCGCGGCCTCGATCAGGTCGAGGGCGTCGCGGTCGTTGCTGTCGGCCAAGTACCGCAAGGCGGTACACCGGGCGCCCTCGTCGCCCTCCCGGGCGGCCCGGACGATCTCCGGCCGGTCCTCGGGGCCGGCAACGGCGACGAGGCAGCGGGCGGCCGGGACATGGAGGGCCGCACCGCGTTCGACGCCCTGCTGGGCCCATTCGAACACCGCCTGCACGCTCCACCCCGGACGGGGCCCGCTCGGTCGCATCTGGCGTTGCCAGCGGTCGAAGCAGCCGGCCTCCTGGGCGGCACGCACGCGTGTGGCGACGGACTCGCGCGAATCCTCGGCCCACAGCCGCCAGGGCCGGGGCTCGAAGGCGTCCCGCACGGCCACGGCCAGCTCGGCCTCGCCCTCCGGGTCGGTGGCGAAGCGGGCCAGCACGGGTGCGGCGAGGGCGCGCAGGCCCGCGTCGTCGTCCCGCAGGGCGAGTTCGTCCAGGGCCCAGGCCCAGTTGGAACCGATGGCGGCGTACCTGCGCAGCAGGTCGAGAGCGTCCCGCCTGCCGTACGAGGCGAGGTGGCCGAGGACGGCGAGCGCGAGGCCGGTGCGGGACTCTTCGGAGTCGAGCACGTCCTCGGGGTCGAAGAGGTGGGCCTCGATGGCGTCCAGCTCTCCGTCGAGGTCGAGGTAGAGCCGGGCGTAGTAGAGGGAGCGGTTCTCCACCTGCCAGTCGTGGCGGGGGTCGCGGAGCACACAGTGGTGCAGTGCCGCGAGCGCCTCGGCACGCGGGGCGGTGAGCGCGTGCAGCGTGCCGTCACCGCGGCCCCGCTGGAGCAGGCCGAGCAGCGTACCGCTGGGCGCTATGACCGGATCGAACATGGGAAACAGCCTCACATCAAGCGTCGACGCAACCGGGGAACACGCACTACCTGGCCGCGTGACACAACGTCGGGGCGCCCGCCGTCTTCTGCTTGCTGCTGACCATTTCTCTCTGCCTCTCGTCAGTGGCCCATGCGGACCGCATCACGGTCCGCGTGGTGCGGCAACACCTGCCCAGCCATCGCGTCCGTGAATCACGACGTCATGATGACTCGCGGGTTTCTCCTGCCGCGACCGTATTTCCGGCGGCCCTTTACCGCCTCCCCCGTTTTGTGTGTCGTACCTGATCAGGACGTTCGGATCACTGTGCGCCGAACAATTCCAGGAGTTCCTTCTTGTCGAACATACGCGCAGTGTCGATGGCCGACGGAGTACCCGTGGTGGGGTCGGCGCCGCCTTCGAGAAGAGCCTTGATCACTTCTTGTTCGCCCTTGAACACCGCACCGGCGAGCGGGGTTTGACCCCGGTCGTTCACCCGGTCCGCGTCGGCGCCCCGGGCAAGCAGTTCGCGCACCGCGTCGGCGTGACCGTGGTACGCGGCGAGCATCACCAGACAGTCCCCACGGTCATTGGTGAGGCTGGCCGGAACGCCCGCGTCGACGTACGCCACGAGCGCCTCGGTCCGGCCCTGGCGGGCCAGATCGAAGATCTTGGTCGCCAGCTCCACGACCTCGGGGTCGGGGGCTTGTGTCATCGGACGGACCGCCTTTCCTGTGCGCTTCGGGACTGAGGGAGCGTACGGCAGCGAGCGATTGCGGCCGTACGAGTGAATCGCCAGCGTACTGGCTTCCGCGGCACATGACCCGTTCTGCCCGAGGTAAAGATCACCGCGAAGGCCGCCGGACGCAAGAGTGCCGGTCATCGGACGCCATGGATCCGGTCGTCCGAGGCCATGAGCGCTGCTCCAGCGGGCCGGATCGTTCCACCAAGAGAGGGAAAACGGGCGAAAACCACCCAGTTGCACCTTTTGTCGTATGGATACATGCTGTGATCCTGGAAGAACTCATGGTGACTGTCCCCCCTCGACACCAGGAGACCTCAAATGATCCTCTCCATGTCAGGCGTCGTCCTGCTCGGCATCATCGTCTTTCTCTTCTTCCGGAAGGACGGCCTCAAGGCATCGCACGCCTGTGTCTCATCACTGTTCGGGTTCTACCTCGCCAGTACGGCCATCGCCCCGAGCATCAAGGCAGGCGGCGAGAGCCTGGCGAGCCTGCTCGGCGGCATCAAGTTCTGACGCCGCCCCTCACGCCCGTACGCACCAACAGGAGACAGCAGTGGCCCGGCGCCCCCTCCCCCGCATCCTGAGCAACGGCAGCGCACAGATCGCCCGGAGCCGGGAGCTGGCCCGGACGGCGGCCGACAGTGCCACCGACGTCCTCCATCCGCTGATCACCGTCACCCGCGGACTGCGCCGGCTGGCCACGGCCGGGCGGCGCAAATGGGCGGACACGCCCAAGGACAAACGGGGGCCGCTGCTGTTCCTGGCGGCCTCGATCGTCCTGGTCGTGGCACTGATGCCGTACGGACCGCTGCTCGCCGTCATCACGCTGATGGCGGCGGCAGCCTGGCAGGGCCGGGGGCGGGCCGAGCCCGAGCCCGAGGGCCCCGACGAGTCCCAGGTGCAGCGGCTGACGTCGCTGTACGAGGCGCTGGTGCCCTACTTCTCGCACCCCGACGACCCGGCACCGCAGTACACCCACGGCGGGGAGTGGGAGAAGTCCTTCTCCGCCACCGAGTTCGACGACGCGGGACGGGTGTCCCACCTCGTCATCCGCTACCCGGCGTACTTCCCGGACGGGGAGGCCGAGGCCCGCGCGCGCATCGAGCATCTGCTCGCCGCGAAGGCCGGACGCGGCCGCGAGTACCACTTCGCCTGGGACGAGGAGGGCAACCAGCTCACCGTCACCGTCCTCGCTCCGCTGCCCACCGACATCGCCGCCCAGCACTTCGTCACCGCGCCCGGCGAAACCGTGCTCGGCTTCACCGATCCCTCCGAGGTCCAGCGCACGCTTCCCCTCGACTACGGCGAGGAACAGCGCGACGTCCCGCCCGTCGTCTGGCGCACCGGCATCCGCTCCACCGAGCCGCATCTGCTGGTCGTCGGCCAGCCCGGCAGCGGCGCCTCGACGCTCCTGCGCTGTGTCGCCCTCCAGGCGCTCCAGCACGGCGACGTACTGATCGTCGAGGGCGGCAGCACCGGCGAGTACGCCTGCCTCACCGGCCGGAACGGGGTCCTGGCCGTCGAGTGCGGACTCACCGGGGCACAGGCCAGCCTGGAGTGGGCCGCGCACGAGACGGAGCGACGGCTCATCGCGGCGAACAGGGCCCGGCAGGCGGGACAGCCGACACCGGACGACGCCAAGCGGCCGCTGTGGATCCTGCTGGACCGCCCCAGCGTCTTCAGCCACCTCGCCGCCGCGGACGGCCGCAAGGACCCGCAGGCCCTGCTCCAGGTTCCGCTGCGGCACGGCCGTGCGGCCCATGTGACCGTCGTCGTGGCCGAGCACTTCGACAGCGCTGACGCGCTGAGCGAGGCGGTACGGCAGCACACGCGCGCGCGGGTCGTGCTGGGCCCGGCCGCGCCGGAGCAGCTGGAGGCGGTGCTCGGGGCGCCGCCGCACACGACGCCGCTCACCCATGTCCCGCCGGGGCGCGGCTATGCCCGTCTGGGCAACGGGCCCGTCCACCGGCTCCAGGTCCCGTCCACCCCCGACCCGTACGACGACGCCGCGAGCGACGCCGACCGTCAGGCGGTGCTGGCGCTGCTGCCCGCACGCACGACGCCGGCGGACGCCGAGCCCACGCGGCCGGTGGAGACCGGGGCCGAGCCGGTGCCGGTGGAGGCCGTGGCCGCCGAGCAGGCCTGACCGCGCAGACCTACGCGACGAACGTCCGCGGTGGCTCGGTCCCGCCGGTCGCCCCGGCCTCGACCAGCCGGGCCGCCGCGGCCAGGCGCGCCGCCGCCTCCTCGGCCACCGCTCCCCCCACGGTGAACGGCAGGCGCACATACCCCTCGAAGGCGCCGTCGACCCCGAAGCGGGGGCCGGACGGGACACGGACCCCGACCCGTTCCCCGGCCTCCGCGAGCCGCGAGCCCGACAGACCGCCCGCGCGCACCCACAGCGTCAGGCCGCCCTGGGGCACCTCGAACTCCCAGCCGGGCAGTTCCCGCCGTACCGCCGCCACCAGCGCGTCCCGGTTCTCACGGGCCTGACCGCGCCGCAGGTCGACCGCCTGCTCCCAGCCGCCCGTGCTGAACAGCCAGTTCACGGCCAGCTGCTCCAGTACGGGGGTGCCCAGGTCGGCATAGGCGCGCGCGGCGACCAGGCTGCGGATCACATCCGGTGCCGCGCGCACCCAGCCGATGCGCATGCCCGCCCAGAAGGCCTTGCTCGCCGAGCCGACCGTGATCACCGTGGAGCCCGCCGGGTCGAAACTGCACACCGGGCGCGGCATCGGTCCGCTCGCGAACTCCTCGTCCAGCCACAGTTCGCTCATCGTCTCGTCGGCGACGAGCACCGTGCCCGCCGAGCGGGCCGCGTCCACCAGCCGGCGCCGCTGGTCCTCGTCCGCCAGCGCCCCGGTGGGGTTGTGGAAGTCGGCGACGACATAGGCGATCCGGGGCGCGGCGTCCCGCAGCACCTGCCGCCAGCGGTCCATGTCCCAGCCGGACAGCCCCTCGGCCATCGCGACCGGCACCAGCCGGGCGCCCGCCTCCCTCATCAGCTGGAGGATGTTGGCGTAGGAAGGGGACTCGACGGCGATGCGCTCGCCGCGGCCCGCGAAGAGATGGCAGATCGCGTCGATGGCGCCCATCGCCCCGGTGGTCACCATGATCTGCTCGGGCATGGTGGAGATCCCGCGCGCGGTGTAGCGCTCGGCGATCATCGCGCGGAGGGCCGGCAGTCCGGCCGGGTAGTCGCCATGGGTGTGGGCGTACGGCGGCAGCTCCTCCAGCGCGCCCTGCACGGCCCGGGTGAGCCAGGGTTCGGGGGCGGGCAGCGCGGCGCAGCCCAGGTCGATGACGGAGCCCAGCGCCTCGGGCGGCAGCGGCTCAAGACCCCGCGCGGGCAGCGGGTTCCCGGCGGGTACGGCCGTCCAGCTGCCGGCGCCGCGCCGTGATTCCAGGAAGCCCTCGGTGCGCAGTGCCTCGTAGGCCGCCGCGACCGTGGTGCGGCTCACGGAGAGGGCGAGCGCCAGCTCCCGCTCGGCGGGCAGCCGGGCGGCCACCGGCACCCGGCCCTCCAGCACGAGCAGCCGGATGCCGTCGGCGAGCGCGCGGTAGGCGGGCGGGCGGCGGGTGCCGGGGCCCGCCGGGCGCTCCTGCTGGGAGGTGAGCAACCGGCCGAGCTGCGCGGCACCCACCGCCGAGGTCCACTGCGCCATGAAGATCAGTCCACCTTCCCCGAATTGGCCATGGATGCCGTTCCTTCGCAAGCCACAGGGTGTCATGCGTCAGGCCACTACCACCACACCAGGGGGCACGTCTTGTCCACACAGGGCCGTCTCGGGCGACGGTTGATCCAGTTGTATGCGGGGCTCGCGCTGTACGGCGCGAGTTCCGCCCTTCTCGTCGAGGCGGGCCTGGGCCTGGAGCCCTGGAACGTGCTGCACCAGGGGCTCGCCGAGCTCACGGGGCTGACCATCGGCGTCGTGTCGATCGTCGTGGGTGCGGCGGTGCTGCTCCTGTGGATCCCGCTGCGCCAGCGCCCGGGGATCGGCACCGTCTCCAATGTCTTCGTCGTCGGCATCGCCATGGACGGCACGCTCGCCCTGCTGCCCGAGGCGCACTCCCTGGCGGTGCGGATTCCCCTGCTGCTCGCCGGAGTCGTGCTCAACGGCGCGGCGACCGGCCTCTACATCTCGGCCGGCCTCGGCCCGGGCCCGCGCGACGGCCTGATGACGGGGCTGCACCGCCGTACGGGCCGTTCCGTCCGGCTGATGCGGACCGGGATCGAGATGGCGGTCGTGGTCACCGGCTTCGCGCTCGGCGGGAACGTCAATGTCGGCACGCTGCTGTACGCGCTGTCCATCGGCCCGCTGGCCCAGCTGTTCCTGCGGGTCTTCGTGGTCCCGTCGGCATCGGAAGGCAGTGCGGTCGTTGCCAGCGGTACACCCGAAAGGGTGATACTGCGTCCGTGACCACGCTCATACGCCACCCGTACCTCGACCATCCCGGCCCCATTCCCTTCGCCCATAGGGGCGGGGCCGCCGACGGCCTGGAGAACACCGTGGCGCAGTTCCGGCGCGCGGTCGAACTCGGCTACCGCTACATCGAGACCGATGTCCACGCCACCGCCGACGGCAAGCTGGTCGCCTTCCACGACGACACCCTCGACCGGGTCACCGACGGGGCGGGCCGGATCGGTGACCTCCCCTGGGACGACATACGGCACGCGCGCGTGGCGGGGCGCGAGCCGGTGCCGCTCTTCGAGGAGCTGCTGGAGACCTTCCCGGACGTGCGCTGGAACGTGGACGCCAAGGCGGAACCGGCCCTGCGGCCCCTGCTGGAGCTGATCGAGCGCACCGACGCCTGGGACCGGGTGTGCGTGGGCTCCTTCTCCGAGGCGCGTGTGCTGCGCGCCCAGCGGCTGGCCGGGCCGCGCCTCGCCACGTCGTTCGGTGTCCGCGGGGTGCTCAGCCTGCGGCTGCGCTCCTGGGGGCTGCCCGCCGCGGTGCGCCGGTCGGCGGTCGCCGCACAGGTGCCCGAGTCGCAGTCGGGCGTCCCGGTGGTCGACCACCGCTTCGTACGCGCGGCCCATGCGCTCGGGCTGCAGGTCCATGTCTGGACGATCAACGAACCCGAGCGGATGCACCGACTGCTCGACCTGGGAGTCGATGGCATCATGACCGATCACATCGACACGTTGCGCAAGGTCATGGAGGACCGGGGCGTCTGGGTCTGAGCGCCCCGGGGCACGGCACGAGCCTTCGCACGGCACTTCTGCGGGGAAGCGAGGGCACGGGTGAGCACCGAGACCGTGCGGGTGGGGGCGGCCGACGAGGCCGGCGAACGGCGGCGCGAGCAGCGCGGCTGGTATTTCTACGACTGGGCCTGCTCCGTCTACTCGACGAGCGTGCTGACCGTGTTCCTCGGCCCCTATCTCACATCGGTGGCCGAATCGGCGGCGGACGCGGACGGCTTCGTGCATCCGCTGGGCATCCCGGTCCGGGCGGGTTCCTTCTTCGCCTATTCGGTGTCCCTGTCGGTGATCCTGGCGGTCGTGGTGATGCCCCTGGTGGGCAGCGCGGCGGACCGCAGCGGCCGTAAGAAGCCGCTGCTCGCGGCGGCCGCGTACACCGGCGCCGCGGCGACGACCGGCATGTTCTTCCTCGACGGCGACCGGTATCTGCTGGGCGGGCTGCTGCTGATCGTCGCGAACGCGGCGCAGTCCGTGGCGATGATGCTCTACAACGCCTACCTGCCGCAGATCGCCCCGCCCGAGGAGCGCGACGCGGTCTCCTCGCGGGGCTGGGCCTTCGGCTACGCCGCGGGCTCCCTGGTCCTGGTCGCCAACCTCGTCCTGTACTCGGCGCACGACAGCTTCGGCGTCTCCGAGACGACGGCGGTCCGCATCTGCCTGGCCGCGGCCGGCCTGTGGTGGGGCGCCTTCACGCTCGTACCGCTGCGACGGCTGCGCGACCGCCGCTCGACGGCGACAGCGACGGCGACGGGAGCGGGTGTGGAAGCGGGTGCGGGGGCAGAGGCGGGGGCCACCTCCGCCGGACTGCGGCAACTCGTCGCGACCGTCCGCGACATGCGCCGGCATCCGCTGACGCTCGCCTTCCTGCTCGCGTACCTCATCTACAACGACGGCATCCAGACGGTGATCTCCCAGGCATCGGTCTACGGCTCCGAGGAGCTGGGGCTCGGGCAGTCGACGCTCATCGGGGCCGTACTCCTGGTGCAGGTGCTCGCGGTGGCGGGCGCGCTGACGATGGGGCGGCTGGCCCGGACCTACGGCGCGAAGCGCACGATCCTCGGATCGCTGGTCGCCTGGACGGTCACGCTGGGGGCCGGGTACTTCCTGCCCGCCGGGGCCCCGGTCTGGTTCTTCGTGCTGGCCGCCGGGATCGGGCTGGTGCTGGGCGGCAGCCAGGCGTTGTCCCGGTCACTCTTCTCGCATCTGGTCCCGCCCGGCAAGGAAGCCGAGTACTTCTCCGCTTACGAGATGAGCGATCGGGGCATGAGCTGGCTGGGCCCGCTTCTGTTCGGGGTGACGTACCAGCTGACCGGCAGCTATCGCTCTGCGATCATCTCGCTGGTGGCGTTCTTCGTCATCGGGTTCGCGCTGCTCGCGCGGGTTCCGGTACGGCGGGCGATCGAGGGCGCGGGCAACCCGGTTCCGGAAAGGATCTAGTACTGATTTAGCGCTCAACACGAAAGGGCGGTAGTGTACGCGTTTGGCCTGCCAGGCGTACCGTTACTGCGCGTCAAAGGTGCCGAAACGCTGGGTGACATCTGCTAGCAGATGTGACAAACCGGGCGCCGGTGGGTACAACAAGGGGCGGCTACGACGGCGACGCATGACCCGGAACGGGACACGGAACGGGAATCTTTACCGCCGACCGGACGTTGACCGGATGACGACGACAGCGACACCTGTCCTGTGGGCGACAAGCCCGGGAGGCACGATTCATGAGTGAGCGAGCTCTTCGCGGTACGCGCCTCGTGGTGACCAGCTACGAGACGGACCGCGGCATCGACCTGGCCCCGCGCCAGGCCGTGGAGTACGCATGCGAGAAGGGGCACCGCTTCGAGATGCCCTTCTCGGTCGAGGCGGAGATCCCGCCGGAGTGGGAGTGCAAGGTCTGCGGTGCCCAGGCACTCCTCGTGGACGGCGATGGCCCTGAGGAGAAGAAGGCCAAGCCCGCGCGTACGCATTGGGACATGCTGATGGAGCGGCGGACCCGCGAGGAACTCGAAGAGGTCCTCGAGGAGCGCCTTGCGGTGCTCCGCTCCGGGGCGATGAACATCGCGGTTCACCCTCGGGACAGCCGCAAGAGCGCGTAGTCCCTGCGGGGCTTGGGCCGCGACAACAGCGCACGTGAGTAACCGCGGGCGCCGTACGTGAAGTCGACGTACGGCGCCCGCGGTTTTTCGTTCTTTCCTGCGGCTGTGTGGTGGGTGGCCGCCGACCGGAGCCGGAGAACTCAGCTCGTCAGCGGCGGGCGCTGCTCCCATGCCGTGTCGCCCGGCTCGTCCCCGTCGGTCCTGATGACCTCGCCCTGGACGATCTTGCCGTCGGGGCGGTGGATGCGGGCCTGCTGGAAGGCGTCGCCCAGCGAGCCGGGGGCGGCCCGGCGGAGTCTGCGGTCGAAGGTGCGCTCCGCGTAGCTGCTCAGCCCCTTCTGCACCGGGGGGATCAGCAGCAGCAGACCGGCCGCGTCGGAGATCAGGCCGGGGATCATCAGCAGCAGGCCGCCGAGCATCATGAAGCCGTTGCCACCGCCGCGCTCCGGGGAGCCGCCGCGCTGCAGCGCCTCGTTGAGGCTCTTGAACGCGCGTCGGCCGGCCCGCTTGATGACCACGGAGCCGGCGACGAAGCCCGCGAGCAGGAGCAGGAACACCGTGAGGCCGCCCGCCGCGTTCGCGACCAGGGTCAGCAGCCAGATCTCCAGCACCAGCCACGCGGCCACGCCCAGCGGCAGGAACCTGCGCAGCCGCGAGCGCCGGGGCCGGGTGGAGGGCGAAGAGGTCGGAGCACCAGTCGTCATGCTCCCAGTGTGCCTGGGCCCGGCTCAGTGCGGGATAAGGGGGCGATCAGCGGGGCCTGTGCGATCCCGGGGACCGGGCTATGCCTGCTTGCCCTTGCCCTTGATCCTGCCGACCCGCTCCCCCAGGCCCCACGCCGTGACCCGCCACAGGGCCTCGACGACGATGTCACGGCTCATCTTGGAGTCGCCGAGTTCCCGCTCCACGAATGTGATCGGCACCTCGACGACGTGGTAGCCGGCCCTGACCGCGCGCCGGGCCAGGTCGACCTGGAAGCAGTACCCCTGCGAGGCCACCTCGTCGAGCCCGAGGCCTTCCAGGGTCTCGCGGCGGAAGGCGCGGTAGCCGCCGGTCACATCGCGGATCGGGACGTCGAGCATGATGCGCGAGTAGGTGCTGCCGCCGCGCGAGAGGAACTCGCGGGACCTGGGCCAGTTCACGACCCGGCCGCCGGGCACCCAGCGCGAGCCGAGCACGAGGTCGGCGCCCTTGAGGGCGGTGAGCAGGCGCGGCAGTTCCTCGGGCTGGTGGGAGCCGTCGGCGTCCATCTCGACGAGCACGCCGTAGCCGTTGTCGAGGCCCCAGCGGAAGCCCGCGAGGTAGGCGGCGCCGAGGCCCTCCTTGCCCTTGCGGTGCAGCACCTGGACGTGATCGTCCTCGGCGGCCAGCTCGTCGGCGAGCTTGCCGGTGCCGTCGGGGCTGTTGTCGTCCGCCACGAGAACGTGCGCCTCGGGGACGGCCTTGCGGACCCGGCCGACGATGGACTTGATGTTCTCCGCCTCGTTGTAGGTCGGGATGATCACCAAGGCCGTGCCGAGCGGGCCGAACTGCCTCCCCTGGGCCTGTGCCGCGAGGGTCCCGTCGCCGTCGTTCACTGCTGCCCCTTCATGTCGTACGCAGGGGTCCCACCATAGTGGCCGCGGCCTGCGCCGACGTGACAGCTCGTTCGTATGGTGGTGTCGATTCCACAAGAGCGGGGTAAGAAGCTTCATTTCGGCTACTCTGCGCGCTGCGGATGGGGGCCCGGCGCCCTTCGGGCCGACCTGGGACCCGCTGGCTGCGGGTCGACCTGAAGCCGTTGTCTACTGAGCGTCCGGGCCCCATCCGGGTCACACCTCCCCGACCGGCCGGAACGTTCCCTCGTCGGCGCGGGCGCTGAGCCTGGCTCCCAGTGACGATGCCCCGGTGCGGCACACCGTCCCTGACCCAGCGGCGCTGCGACGAGTGCGCGGAGGTTCTCCGGTCGGGCGTCCCGTGGTGGACTCGCCGAACCTACCGGCCGCCTGCGGCTGGCTGTCAACACCCGTTTGACCTGCGAAAACACCCCCGAAGACCTGGTCGGTGCGGAGGATGCGCAGGTCGCGCGACGGGGCGGCGGCGGCCGATCCCGACCGCGCCACCCCGGGAGATCACTCGCCCGGCCGTACGAACACGGTCCGTCCGCCCACCACGGTGCTCAGGCAGACCGGAAGGTCGTTGCCCGGCGTCAGATCGGGCAGCCCAGGTGTACCCGAACGAGGGTCGGTCGACCAGCGGGCGACGCGGTCGTCGGGGGCCTGGACGACCAGTTCGTCGGTGCGCCACACGGCATAGTCGGCAGGCGCTCCGGGCACCAGGACCCCCGCGTCGTCGCGGCCGATGGCCCGCCAGCCGCCGCGCGTGTGCGCGGTGAAGGCGGCGCGTACGGAGACGCGGTGCTCCGGTGTCCGGTGGAAGGCGGCCGAACGGACCGTGCCCCACGGGTCGAGGGGGGTGACCGGGCTGTCGGAGCCGAAGGCGAGCGGGACACCGGCCCGCAGCAGCTCCGCGAAGGGGTTCAGCAGCCGGGCCCGCTCCGCGCCCAGGCGCTGGGCGTACATGCCGTCCTCGCCGCCCCACAGCGCGTCGAAGGCGGGCTGCACGGAAGCCGTCAGACCCAGCTCGGCGAAGGCGGCGACGGTCTCGGGGGTGAGCATCTCGGCGTGCTCGACACGGTGCCGGGCGGCGCGTACGCGGGCCGGGCCGAGCTTGTCGGCGGCGGCGCGCACGCCCTCGACCACGGCGGTCACGGCGGCGTCGCCGATCGCGTGGAAGCCCGCCTGGAGGCCCGCCTCGGTGCAGGCCACGACATGCGCGGCGACGGCGTCCGCGTCGAGGTAGGCGGTGCCGGTGTGGCCGGCGTCGGCGTACGGCTGGTGCAGACAGGCGGTGTGCGAGCCGAGGGCGCCGTCGACGAACAGGTCTCCGGCGGCGCCGAGCGCGCCCAGTTCCCGTGCCCTGGCGACGCCCACGTCGCCCTGCTCGGCCCAGTAGCCGACGACCCTGGGGCCCGGCATCTCGGCGGCGAGCCGCAGCAGGCTCGTGAAGTCGTCCTCGGACGAGATCTTGGGGCCGCCGCACTCGTGGACGGACCCGATGCCCAGGGAGGCGGCGTGCGCGAGGGCGGCCCGCTGGGCCTCGGTGCGTTGGGCCGGTGCGAGGGCGCCGAGCGCGGCGGCGCGGACGGCGTGGTGGTCGTCGCTGGTGAGCGGGGCGTCGTCGCGGACGACGAGGCCGGGGACCAGGTCCAGCAGGGCCGTCGTGACGACCGCCGAGTGGACGTCGATACGGGAGAGGTAGAGCGGGCGTCCGCCGGTGGCCTCGTCGAGCTCCGCGCGCGTCGGCGGGCGGCCGCCGGGCCAGCGGGCGGCGTCCCAGCCGTGACCGAGCAGGACACGGTCGTCGGGGCGGGCGGCGGCGAAGTCCCGTACGAGGGTCAGGGCCGCATCCAGGGACGGCGCGCCGGAGAGGTCGAGACCGGTCAGGGCCAGGCCGGTGGACGTGGTGTGGACGTGGGCGTCGCTGAAGGCCGGGGTGACGAGGGCACCGTCCAGGTCGACGACCTCGTCGGCACCGTCCGCGAAGGCGTCGGCGGCCCCCTCGGAACCGACCCACGCCACCTGGCCGCGCTCCACGACCATCGCGGTGGCGAAGGGGTCCGCGGGACTGTGCACCTCCCCGCGGCGCAGCAGGACGGTCTTCGGGTCGGCCGGGCGCTCACTCATGCCGAACAGTGTCTCGCGCGAGGCGACGCGCACCGCACTCGGGGCGCCTGTCAGATCATCGGCGGCCGCGCCTCGTACGGCGTGGAGAGCACCACCGTCGTGCGCGTCGACACGCCCGCCAGCGAGCGCAGCCGGGCGAGCAGTTCCTCCAGTTCGTGCGGAGTGGCCACACGGACCTTGAGGATGTAGTTCTCGTCGCCCGCGACGCTGTGGCAGGCCTCGATCTCCGGGACGTCGGCGAGGCGGTCCGCGATGTCGTCGGGCGCGCTGGGGTCGAACGGTTTCACCGAGATGAACGCGGTCATGGGCAGCCCGACCGCCTCGGGGTCGACGACGGCGGCATAGCCGCGGATGACGCCACGCTGTTCCAGCCGGCGCACCCGCTGGTGCACGGCCGACGTGGACAGCCCCGTGGCCTTGCCCAGGTCTGTGTAGCTCATCCGCCCGTCCTTGACGAGCAGCTGCACGATCTGACGGTCCAGCTCCTCCATGGCGCAAGAACCTACAGTGCGCCTGACCTCCTCGGATACCCGAGCAGCCCAGGTCATGGCCGGTTCGTGATGTCCCGGAGCGCAGGCTGTGCGCCGTCCGGGGGACAAACCCGCCGCACCGGGCACCTGCAAGCGGCATGTGACGAACGCCACAGCGGTTGAGCGCGCTCCGTGATGCACTCACGATTACCGCCCAGAGGGGACGGGAAGTGCTTGCTGTGGTCGAGGCCGCAGTGCCTTCACGGCCCAGCCCGAGGGGGAGAATCCCATGCAGAATCCCAAGCGCCCTGGTCGTACCGCGCCCAAGCGCCCGCAGTTGGTCGTCGAGCCCGAGCCGGAGGGCGTCGAACCCGACGCCTACGACGCCGAGGACGCCGACGACTACGACACCTTCGAGATGTACCGGGTGATCTGCCCGGACTGCGCGCAGCCCATCGCCGTGCTGGCGGACGAGGACGTCCTGCCGGAGCACGCGCTGTGCGCCTCGCCGTGGAACCCGTTCGGGCTGACGGTGTGTGCCGGCACGGGCCGTGCCGCGGCCGACGCCCGCCCCGCGGAGGAGTCCCTCGGGCAGCAGGAGCAGGGCACCGCCGTCGTGCTGACGCTTCCCCAGGGCCTGAACTGGAGGACACAGCCCTTCTCGCACGTCGGCGGCCCGGGCTCACGCCCGATGCGCGTACCGGCGATGCGCCGCCAGGCCGCCGCCTGAGCCGACCGGCTCCGCGCACGGCCTCGCTCAGTCCCAGTAGCTGCCCTGCACCATGGCACGCAGGCTGCCGTGGTGCAGGATCAGTGTGTCCGGGTCCGCCGGGACGGCGACCTCACCGAAGTACGCCTGGCGGTAGGCGACCCGCAGCATGACGATCGCGTGCCGCAGGGCGGCGTACAGGGTGTAGAAGTCCATGTCCCGCGGGGTGTGGCCGGTCAGCCGCGCGTACCGTTCCTCGACGCGCTCGCGGCGCAGGAAGCCGGGCAGTCCGCACTGGCCGGAGGCGACCGTGAGGTCGTGGAAGAAGCGGTGCAGATAGACGGTCCAGCCGAGGTCCACCTCGCGCGGGGCGAGTGCCGCCATCTCCCAGTCGAGGACGGCCACGGGTTCGAAGCCGTCGTAGACGACGTTCCCGATGCGGGCGTCGCCCCAGTTGAGCACGGGCGCGCCGGGCTCGTGCGGCCACAGTTCGGCCAGCCGGTCGAAGGCGGCCTCGATGAGCGGTGAGCGGGACAGACCGCCGACGACCCATTCGTAGTAGGCGCGTTGGGACGCGACGTGGTTGTGGAGCGGGTCGCCGTCGCCGGGCAGGGCGAGGAACGCGGCTTCCCCGGCCGGGACCTGATCGTGCAGTCGGGCCAGGAGTGCGACGGAGGCCGCCTCCAGGTGCTCGCGCTCGGTGTCGGTCGCCGCGTGCAGCCAACTGCCCTCGTACGTATAGGGCATGACGTCGGGTGGCACACGTCCCTCGACCCGCTCCATGACGAAGAACGGCGCGCCGAGCGGCCCGGGGTCCTCCTCCAGCCAGAGTGCTTTCGGCACGGGAAGGTCCGAGCGGTCGGCCACCAGGCGCATCGTGCGGTACTGGCGGACCATGTCGTACTCGGGGAACACCGTGTACGCCGCCGGGTCCGCCGCGAGCCGCAACGCGCAGGCAAGCAAGGGTGGTTCGGGGTGCTCGATGTTGAAGAGGAGGGTCTCGCTGGACATTCCGTTGGAGGCCGGGACGCTCACCCCGACGGCCTTGGCGCCGGGCAGCCGGGTGCCGAGCCAGTCGGTGAGACGGCGGGCGAGTTCCTCGGGGTCGCGGGTGGTGGTGCGGGGTCGGGGTGCCGTGGCCATCTCCGCCTCCCTCAGGGCGCGACCGAGTCGAATCCGGTGAAGCCGCTCGGGTCGTGCCGCCCGAACGAGCCGTGTTCGAAGATGCCGTGGCCCACCCGGCCGTCGAGCGTGAAGCGGGCCGCGTGGTCCGTGACGCCGAAGGACGCGAGCCGATGGGCGGTGGGGTCCGAGAGGTCGTAGGTACGACGGTCCGACCAGCCGCGGCCGCGCCAGGTGCCGTGCTGCCAGTCGTCGGCGGGTGGATAGCCGGCGCCGAGGGCGAGCGGGGACGACGTCAGGATCTCCGCCTCCAGTTCCAGGGGCTTTCGCGGGTCGCCGAGATGGATGAGCGCGCGCTCCGGGTGGCGGGTGCCGGAGCGGTAGCCGATCTCCGCCCGGGGCCAGCCGAGTTGGCGGTCGCGACGGCCGGGGACGACGAGTGTCGCGTCGTTCAGGGTGCGGTAGCCGTCGGCGTCCTCCTGCACGACGACCATCAGGAAGCGGTCCTCGAAGCGGACGGGGCACCAGATCCAGTGGAAGCCCTCGGGCGGGTGGTCCTCGGCGAGCCGTCCGCCCTCCTCCCCGGGGATCGGCCGCACTCCCCAGCTGCGGTCGCGGGTGCCGGTCCATTCCTCGGCGGTGACGCGGAACTCCTCGTCCCCGGCTCGGACGACGCCCTCCACGTGGCCCGCCTGGACGAAGCGGCGCCCCTCCAGGGTCAGCCGCCCGCCCCGGCGCTGGAGGTGGTGGGGTTCCCACAGGGCCGGGAAGCCGGCGGTCCAGGTGAGGTCGTACGAGAGGGAGTCCTCGCAGGTCAGACGGAACCGCCGCAGGGGCTCCTCGACCTCGATGCGCAGCGGTCCGACGGCGAGCCGCATCCGGTCGTCGCCGAGCGCGTCCGAGGCCCGTACGGCGTGCAGGGTGTCCCCGGTGCGCAGGGTCGCGTACGCGTCGATCACCCCGGCGTTCGGGTAGACGCCGAGGCCGAGGATGAGCAGGGCACGTCCCTCGTGGTCGAGGACGTGGAAGATGCAGCGGTCGTAGGCGTTCCGGTCTCCGGTCGCCACATGCCTCATGGACAGCGGGACCTGGTGCACCGGGTATTCGTCGAGCGGTACGGGACGGTCGTCAGCCACCGGCGGACCCCCTTGAGGAAGTGCGCCTGACGGTACGTCAGACCGCTGGGGGTGGCCAGAGGTGCGACCGGACGTCCGTGAACTCACGCACGATTCGGCGCACCGGTGACCTGTCCGGCCACCCGGGCGTTGCCCAGGCATGACCGTCACGTACTCGGGGACCGGGCGTCAGCGCCTTCTCTTCGTGCCCCCGCCTGCAGGATCGGTTCCGCCGCCCCAGCCCCAGGACCCGCCCATCTACCGCGCGCTGATGCGTGCCTGGGCCGACCGGGGACGCACCCTGCCGGGCCGCCACGATCCGGAGTGGATCAAACTGGCGGCCCCCACGGTCATGCAGGGGTACTTCAGCGAACTCATGGACCGCTGAGCCTGCCCCGCGGCGTCGCCCGACCGGTTCAGCGGCTCTCGGGACCCGCCAGATGGCGGGCGATGACCATCCGCTGGATCTGGTTCGTGCCCTCGACGATCTGCAGGACCTTGGCCTCGCGCATATAGCGCTCGACGGGGAAGTCGGCGGTGTAGCCGTACCCGCCGAGTATCTGCACGGCGTCCGTCGTCACCTTCATCGCCGTGTCCGTGCAGTGCAGCTTGGCCATGGCCGCCTGCTTGGCGAACGGCCGGCCCGCGTCGCGCAGCCGCGCCGCCGCGAGGTACAGCGCCCGGCCCGCCTCGATCTGGGTGGCCATGTCGGCGAGCATGAACCGCAGGCCCTGGAAGTCGGAGATCGGGTGCCCGAACTGGCGCCGCTCGGTGGCGTAGGCGATCGCCTCGTCCAGCGCCGACTGGGCCAGGCCGATCGCGCAGGCCGCGATGCCGAGCCGGCCGGAGTCGAGCGCGGACAGGGCGATGGCGAAGCCCTGGCCCTCCTCGCCGATGAGCCGGTCGTCGGGGACGCGTACGCCGTCGAAGTGGACCTGGGCGGTGGGCGAGCCCTTCATGCCCATCTTCTTCTCGGGCAGCGCGCCGCTCAGTCCCTCGGCGTCCCCGGGCACCAGGAACGCGGAGATGCCGCGGGAACCGTCCTCGCCGGTGCGGGCCATCACGGTGTAGAAGTCGGCGATCCCGCCGTGGGTGATCCAGGCCTTGGTACCGCTGATCACCCAGCTGTCGCCGTCCCGGACCGCCTTGGTCCGCAGGGACGCGGCGTCGGAGCCGGAGGCCGGCTCGGAGAGGCAGTACGCGCCGAGCAGTCCGCCGCCGAGCATCGCGGGCAGGTGCTCGACCTGCTGCTGCTTGGTTCCGTAGGCGGCGAGCGCGTAGCAGGACAGGGTGTGCACGCTGACGCCGAGGCCGACGGTGAGCCGGGCCGTGGCGAGCTCTTCGAGGACCTGGAGGTAGACCTCGTACGGCTGGTCGCCGCCGCCGTACTCGGAGTCGTACGGCAGGCCGAGCAGGCCGGAGTCCGAAAGGAGGCTGAAGACCTCACGGGGGAAGCGTCCGGCGTCCTCCTCCTCTGCCGCCCTCGGGGCGATCTCTCGCTGCGCGATGTCGCGGACGAGTGAGATCAGGTCCCTGGCCTCGTCGGTGGGCAGCTGACGCTCCACCGGCTGCGGGGCGCGGTCGGACATGGCGACGGTCTCCTCCCTGTTCGGGCGCATCGGCGACGTGCGCCTGGGGTCCGGCGGCGCCGCCTGGTCTTCCACGGGTTCGGCCGCTGCGCGCGCTTCCGGGTCTCGGAGGCTGCTGACCAGCGGCTCTGCGCTGTGAGTATGCCCGATCAGCGACCTCCAGTCACCAGTTAACGACCGCTTACTTCAAGAAGTCCACCCCAGAATTCCACGGGCCCGAAATTGGTCCGAACCATTGACCAAGTGGTCTAGTCCTCCTAATCTCTCGAACCAACGCTTCACCGCGTTCATGCCAATCGGCGCGCGTTCCCCTCTCCCCCACGAGGAGACACCCGATGCACCCTCCCCGCACCCGATTCCGGGCGCTCGTGTCCGCCGCGTGCTGCGCCGTCCTCGGCGCCGGACTGCTGGCCGACGCGGGTACCGCCACCGCCGCGGCCCCCGACGCCCCGAAGGCCGCAGGCTCGAAGGTCGTCGGCTACTTCACCGAATGGGGCACCTACGACCGCAAGTACTACGTCAAGAACATCGAGACGTCCGGTTCGGCCACCCGGCTGACCCACATCAACTACGCCTTCGGCAATGTCACCGGCGGCAAGTGCGCGATGGGCGACTCCTACGCGGCGACCGACCGCGCCTACACCGCGGCCGAGTCGGTGGACGGCGTCGCCGACACCTGGGACCAGCCGCTGCGCGGCAACTTCAACCAGCTCCGCAAGCTGAAGAAGAAGCACCCCGGACTCAAGATCCTTTGGTCCTTCGGCGGCTGGACCTGGTCCAGCGGCTTCGGCGAGGCCGCGCGCAACCCCGCCGCGTTCGCCCAGTCCTGCTACGACCTCGTGAAGAACTCCAAGTGGGCGGGTGTCTTCGACGGCATCGACATCGACTGGGAGTACCCGAACGCCTGCGGCAACACCTGTGACACCAGCGGCCGGGCGGCCTTCCGGAACCTGCTGGCGGCGCTGCGCTCCAAGTTCGGCGGCAGCGCGCTGGTCACCGCGGCGATCACCGCCGACGCCACCAGCGGCGGCAAGATCGACGCGGCGGACTACGCGGGGGCGGCGCAGTACGTCAACTGGTACAACCCGATGACGTACGACTACTTCGGCGCCTGGGACCCGACGGGCCCGACGGCCCCGCACTCGCCGCTGAACTCCTACTCCGGCATCCCGAAGGCGAACTACTACACGTCGGCGACCATCGCGAAGCTGAAGGGCCTGGGCATCCCGGCCTCGAAGCTGCTGCTGGGCATCGGCTTCTACGGGCGCGGCTGGACCGGCGTCACCCAGGCGGCACCGGGCGGCTCCGCGACCGGGCCGGCGGCCGGGACGTACGAGCAGGGCATCGAGGACTACAAGGTGCTCAAGTCCAAGTGCCCGGCGACCGGCACCGTGGGCGGTACCGCATACGCCAAGTGCGGCAGTAACTGGTGGAGTTACGACACCCCGTCGACCATCGGGACGAAGATGACGTACAAGAACCAGCAGGGCCTGGGCGGCACCTTCTTCTGGGAGCTGAGCGGGGACACCGCGAACGGTGAGCTGATCAAGGCGATCAACTAGCCGGGCACCGGCGCCATCGGCTCGGGGCGGAGGCGGCGGCCTCCGCCCCGTCGGTGTCAGTCCTCCCGGCGGGCGGGCTGCGGAGCCGGGTAGGACGGGTCCAGTTCCTCGATGGCGCGCAGGGCTCCGCCCAGTGTCTTCACCAGCAGTTCGCGCATGGTGTCGCGGGAGAGTTCGAGGTGGTCCATCCAGTCGAGGGTGGCGCCCTCGACGCTGCACACCCAGGCGAGCAGACCCATCCGGGCCAGCGGCGCGATGTCGCTGCGGCCGTAGGCACCCTCGGCTATGGTGCCGACGATCGCCTCGCGCACACCGTCCCGGATGGCGTGCACCTCGGCGTCGAAGCCGACGCCGCCGCTGACGATGGTCCGGAAGGCGGCCTGGTTGTGCTCGGCGTAGCGCAGATAGCTGTCGATGGTGCGGTGGACGCGGTCCACGGCCGCCAGTTCACGGCCGCTCGCGGCAAAGGTGACCAGGTCGGCGACGGAGTCGTGGATGATCGCCAGGTAGTAGCCGCGCTTGGACTGGAAGTAGTAGTAGATCAGCCCCTTGGCGACATGCGCCTGCCGGGCGATGTCGTCCATGGAGAGCGCGTCGTAGGACGTGTCGGCGAACAACTTCCGCCCGATGCCGATGAGTTCTGCCCGACGCGCCGAAGAGCGCTCGGTTCCGCGCGCCCGGGGGCGGACGACGGCAGGCTGCTGGCGCATATTCAATTTCGACCTGGTCTCAACGGGCGGCGGGACACCCGAAGTATGTCAGGTCGGCAATGTGTCAGGTCACGGCGTCAGGTCACAGCAGTCCGAGCCGGGTGACGAGCATCGCGACGACCGCGACCAGGACCCACCCCAGGATGTGCTCGACGATCTTCGGGCCGTCGTCCCTGGGCCCGCCGGTGCGGGCGCGGGTGGCGGTGGCTGAGTGTGCGGTCATGGTGTCTCGCTGAGGTCGGACGTACAGGTGGACTCCCCCCACCGGTCTGTCCACCTTGCCACCCGCGACGGCTTTTGCGGCGGAGACGTCGGTCACACGGTCAGCGCACCCCCACCGCGGCGAGCGCCTTGCGCTGGCGCGGGCTCGGACGGTCCGGGAAGTACAGGTAGCACACGCCACCCGTGCCGGAGACGACCTTGCCGCTGGCGTTGTACCGCTTGGTCCGCAGCCAGATGTTCTCGAACTCCCTCCTCAGGTACACCCGCCGCACCGCCTCGTCGCTCGGCGAGGCCGGGTCGTTGGCGATCACATCGCCCTCGGCGGTGAAGCCGATCACCGTCATCAGATGGCCCGAGGTGCCGTAACCGGCGCCCGTCAGCTCGGTCTTGAGGAAGGACTGGGACGTTATGGCCGGGATACCGGCCGCGATCAGCAGCTCCAGGTCGGTGAGCGAGCCGAGCCGGGTGACCACGCCCTGGAGGCCGTCGAAGGTGGCGGCGTAGGCGGCGTTGAACGGCCAGTTGCCGCAGCCCGCGTACTGATAGTCGTAGGTGTACCGGGCCGCGTGGCACACCTGCGGGTCGGCGTACGACGGATCGACCCAGGCGAGCTGCTCGGGGGTGAGCCGGCCGCCCCAGTACTCGATGATCATCTGCGAGGAGGTGGGGCTGCACCAGGCCTCGCCGCCGTTGTCGTACTCGGGGTACTGCCCCTTGTGGATCTCCTGCGAGTAGCGCGGGACGCTCAGTTCCTGGGCCAGCCCCGGCGTGGAGGCCGCGACGGTGAAGCGGTCGGGGATGTCGGAGCCCATGGCCCCGAGCCGCCAGACGGTGGGGGTGAGCTTGGTGCCCGGCCTGCGGTACAGGGTCAGCCGCAGCCGGTACGACACCAGGCGCAGGCCGGTGGAGGCGTCGTCGATGGCGAAGGTGTCCGTCCAGATGGTGCTCTTGCCGTCGGTCTGGTCGTCCACCGAGGTCCGCTTGATGTCCTGGTCGCCGGCCGCCCAGCGGCCCATCACGTACCAGGGCGTCGCCGTGCCGTCGGAGTAGGTGCCGGTCAGCTCGACCTGGAGCCAGGTGCCGGCCGGGGTGTGCGCGTTCCAGGAGGCGATCGCCTCGGTGGCGGGGACGCTCAGCCGGTGGACCGGCGAGGTCCAGGTCGCGTACTCCCAGGCGGCCGTGGTGCCGGTGTGCGGGTCCGGGTAGTCCACGGTGCCCGCCGGGGCGGCGATCATCACGCCCGGGCGGCTGCCCGCGACGGCCCGGACGCCCTGGCAACTGCCGGAGCGCCAGTCGCTGTAGGTGATCCAGGCACGGTTGTCGACAAGGCGGGTGGGGCCCGCGTCGTCGGTGTCGTGCGCGGTGGCGGTCACGGCGGCCGCAGGGCCCGTGCCACCGGCCACCGCGGCGGCGACCGCCGCGGCCAGAACGGTTCTGCGGGACGGCTGTTCGGCTCTGCTCATGGGCAAAAGACCCCCGGTGTCCGAGTGGCAGCAGTGCGCCAACTATGGCCGAGACGCCATGCCCCTGCCAGCACTTCGGCCCATGCCACGCCCAGCAATATTGGTCTCACCCACTGGCAGTACCCGGGTGATCCGCACGGTCCCGGCGCACGTTGGTGACGTGCGCCGGAATCCGTGGCGCGTGGGTCAGATGAGGTCCATCGCCGCGACCTCGTCCGGCCGGCCGTAGCTGACCGGCCCCTGGAAGCGGCGGCGGGCGGTGGCGAACCACCACACCGTGGCCACGATCAGGACGACGGCGAGCGCGATCGGCGCGTAGTTGAAGGAGTCGACGGTGATCGGCGAGGCCTGCGGCAGCATGAAGAGGACGCTGCTGAGCACGATCCAGGTCACCGCCAGCCAGCCGATCGGCCGGCCCCAGCGGCCCAGGTGCCAGGGCCCGTGCTGGAACTCGTCGCCGAGCCGCAGCCGCAGGAAGATCGGCACGGCGTAGGCGAGGAAGAGCCCGACAACGTTGACACTGACGATGGCGGTGAACGCGGTGTGCGACCACCAGCCCGGCAGCACCAGGGCCAGGGAGCAGGCCACCGCGAGCCACACGGCCTTCACGGGGGTACGGGTGCGGGGCGAGACCGAGTGCCACAGGCGCGAGCCGGGCATGGCGCCGTCCCGGGAGAAGGCGAAGATCTGCCGGGTGTTGCTGGTGAGGTTGGCCAGGCCGCAGAAGAGCATCGCGCCGATCACGACCAGCAGCAGCGCCTTGGCCCAGCCCATGCCCAGTCCGTCGATGAGAATCTGCACGGGCGGCGCGGACGAGCCCGCGACCTTGTCGTAGTCGCTAATGCTGTAGACCAGTGCAAGCATCAGGATCAGGCCGGTGATCGCCGAATAACCTATCGAACGAGTGATCCCCTTCGGCGCGTTGACCGTCGCGCGCACCGTTTCCTCCGACATGTGGAAGCTGCCGTCGAAGCCGGTGAACGTCCAGCTGGTGACCAGCAGTCCGAGCATGCCGCCGTAAAGCCCGTTGGTGAAACCTGTGTTGTTCACGAAATGCGTCACGAACGACGCCGACTGGTGGTGGTCCGGCATCACGATCAGTGTGGTCACGATCACCACGAGTCCGATCAGCAGCCACCACACGGAAATCCGGTTCAGGACGGCGACCAGCTGGACGGTGTAGGTGTTGGCGAGCCCCTGGAGCACGATGATCAGGGCCGTGATCAGGACCGTCTGATGCGCGGTCGGCACGTACGACGACCACTGCAGGGCGATGAAGGCCTGGATGAAGGTGGCGGCCGCGTATCCGGTGGCGGCGGTGCCGCCGATCTGGCCCACGAAGTTCAGCCAGCCCGTGTACCAGGACCAGGCGCCCTTGTGTCGCTTGGCGAGTTTACCGGCGGAGAAATACAGCGCCCCGCTCGTCGGATAGGCCGACGCGACCTCCGCCATGGCGGCACCGATGAACAGCACCATGACGGAAACGCCGATCCAGCCGAAGACGAGAACACGGGGGCCACCCGCGTTCATACCGAAGCCGAAGGACGAGAAAATACCCGAGAGGATATTGATGATGGTGAAGGAGATCGCGAAATTGTCGAACGCCTGGAATCGGCGGGTGAGTTTCCGCGGATAACCCATCGCATGCAGGGTCGCATCGTCGTCGAGCACGATCGGGTCTTCTCCCCCACGAGCCCTGGCCCGTGGAGTCGATATCCGTTCTGACACTGATCGACCTTTCTCTCAGTAGGGGACGAGCGGGACGTCAGGCGGCACCCGGCACGGGCAGACCGCATGCGCGCCGGGCCCGGGAGAGCTGTTCCTCGGGTTCGCCGAAGACGCTCCAGGGCATGCGCGAGGCGTACGGCCCCATCGCCGCGAAGACCGCCCGGGCCTCGAACGCGCACTGGGCCATGACCAGCGCGTGTGCGAGGTAGGCCAGGTCGAGCACCGGGGTGAAGCGGTAACCGGCCACCGTGGGCAGCCAGTTGTGGTAGATCGCGAGGGCGGTGGAGCGCCACTGGGGCTGCTCCCAGACGCGGTCGGCGAGCAGCTGGGTGGGGTTGTAGCTCTCCACCAGGGCGACCAGGGGAAGCAGCCGCAGCGGGGAGTCGGCGGGGGCCCGCTGGCTGAGGAAGGCGGCCACGTCCCAGGCCGCGTTCACCGAGCCGCCGTGGCGGGTGAAGAAGAAGGAGAGGAAGCGGTGGTGGGCCTCGCGGTTGAACGGGTCGAGCGTCAGGATGTGCGCGAACAGCCGCCACGGTCCGGGCGGGGCGGTGAGCAGGCCGTTGGGGGCGGGATCGCGCAGGCGGTGCAGCCGGGTCATGGCCAGCTTGGCGACCCAGGGCGTGGGGTCGGCGGGGGCCATGACGGTGGCCCGGTCACAGGCGGCCAGCGCGATCCGTTCCAGGGCCTCGGCCCGCTCGTCACGGGCGTCGGCGGCACGGATCGCGCGCAGTACGGCCACCCGGGCCCACATCAGGGCCGCTTCGGGGGTCGTCTCCTCGGCGAGCCAGCGCTCGACGAGGTCGGTGCCGGCGGCCTCGGAGGCCATGACGAGGGAGCGGTGGGCGCGCAGGCCGAAGTCGGTGCGGGTCTCGGTCAGGGCTTCGTGGGCACTCAGATATCTTCCGGCGCGTACGTCGACGCATACGCTCGCGAGGACACGGTCGTCGGCCGCCGGATGCCACACATACTGCCCCTCGAATAAGTCCGCGGCCATCTTCCCCTGTCCGTCCCCGTTACGACGCGTCGCAGTTGTGCACCAGGCACCCTACTCAGCGCCGGGCACACCGGATACGGCGAATTCGACATATCGGTCAGCCGATTCAGAATATTAATGAACCGATTGGCGGCCGACTCGCGAGTAGTTCAAGGTGATACGTTTTTCCGTCAGCGCCCCGGCCGCTATACGCCGCTACTAGAATGTTTCCGGAAAACACCCCACACCGCATCACACCTCGGGAATCGCCATTCACGACCTCGCCGCCCGCCTGAGCGAACTCCCCCCGTCCTGCGGACCGGTCCGCCTGATCGCCGTCGACGGGCACGCCGGCTCCGGGAAGTCCACGTTCACCGGCCGCCTGGCCGCCGCGCTGGGCGGGGCGCCGGTGCTGCATCTCGACGACATCGCCAGCCACGAAGAGCTCTTCGAGTGGACCGGGCGCCTGCTGGCGCAGGTGATCGAACCGCTCGGCCGCGGCGAGACTGCGTCGTACGCACCCTACGACTGGCACGCCCGCGCCTTCGGCCCGCCCCGTGCGCTGCCGCCCGCGCCCGTGATCCTGATCGAGGGCGTCGGCGCGGGCCGCCGGGCGCTGCGTCCGCATCTGGCGCGACTGCTGTGGATGGAAATGCCCCACGAGGACTCCTGGACGCGCGGCCGTCTGCGGGACGGGGCCGAGCAGCGGGACTTCTGGGCCGGGTGGGTCCGGGCGGAACACCGGCACTTCGCCGAGGACCCCTCACGGCCGTACGCCGACCTTCTGGTACTGCAGTCACAGAAGGGGTACGAGGTGCTGCCGGGCCCTGGAGAGGCCAATGGACCGGACCAGGAAGTCACCCACCGTGACGGACCGTCCGCTGTGTGCTGAACTTGTGAAGACCCTTCCTGGGAACTTGTTCGACTGCCTCAACTCGGCTTGACCCGGGGGCCGTACAGGACTTACGTTCTGAATGAGCGGTCATTGGCGCCGCCCCATGAACGCGAAGCCCCCGGTTGTTCCCCCGTGATCGGGGGCTTCGTTCTGCCCGGAGCCCGTTTTCCGGAAGCCACGCGCACCGATTCGCTCACCCTCGGTCACCGAACCCTGTGCGCCCCGTCTGCTCCCACCTCGTCGAACGGCCCGTGCGGCACCCTTCGGCGGGCACCCGGCCCGCAGGTACGATGCCCTCGGTGCGACCTTCGTACGGCTGCTTCGCGCACCTTCAACTCCGGTCCGCGGCACAGCGGTTCGACCACGGCGGCCGTCGGGCGACCGCCCGGTGGTGAACCTATGGGGGCGCGGTTTGTGGGGGACGTGATGGACTTCGGCACGCAGGGCCCCGAGGCCCCGGCCGACCTCGCCTGGCTGCGAGGAGTGGACGCCTACACGATGGGCGCCTATCCGCAGGCGGAGGAGGAGTTCCGCACCGCGGTGCGGATGGATCCCGGCATGGCCGACGGCTGGCTCGGGCTGCACGCGTTGCGCGTCGACACGACGACCGCGCTGCTCAGGATGTTCCGGCACCGGGACCGCTTCGGGGAGCAGCGCGCCCGCCACCGCCGCACGCTCAACTCCTGGTACTGGCTGGGCTGGTGGGTGCAGCCGGTGCTGGAGAGCCCGCGCGACCTGCTGCTCGCGCACGCCTCGCACTGGCTGGACGGCCGTCACGTCCCGGAGCTGGACCGGGCGCTCGCCGGACTCCCGCCCGTGGACACCGACCCGCAGGTCCGCTTTCTGCATGCCTGCCGGGCCTATCTGGTCAAGGACTGGGAGCAGCTGGTCCGGCACACCGACACGCTGCTCGACGACGCCATGCTGGGCATCGAGGCGGGCCTGTTCGGCGGCATGGCACGGGTCCGGCTGGAGATGTACGGGCAGGCGGAGCCGCTGCTGTCGGCGGCCCTGATGCGGTGCCGCAGCGAACAGCCCCAGCGCAAGGAGCTGCGGTACTGGCTGGCCCGGGCCCATGAGGGCACGGGGCGCAGTGCGGCGGCGCTGCCGCTGTACCGGGCGGTGCACCGGGTCGACCCCGCGTTCATGGACACCTCGGCCCGGCTGGCCGCGATCGCCGAGGGCGACGGGTACGACGACGCGGCCGACCTCGCGGCGATCACGCTCACCGGCGCCGGGCAGGACAGCGTGGACGGCCCCGATGTGCTCGATCCGCTCTTCGGCACCGAGGCCCGCGACCTGCGGTTCCCGGAGCCGGATCTGCCGGCCGCCGGTCCGCTGTCGCCGGTGAGCGACCCGGCGGTGCGGGAGAAGACCGTCGTACCCTCGCCCCTGCCCGCCGGGCCCACCGACCCCGCGCTGCTGGAGGAGGCGCTCGCCGAGCTTGAGCGCATGGTGGGGCTGGAGCCCGTCAAACGCCAGGTCAAGGCGCTGTCCGCCCAGTTGAACATGGCGCGGCTGCGGGCCGGGCAGGGGCTGCCGGTGCAGCCGCCGAAGCGCCACTTCGTCTTCTCCGGCCCCTCGGGCACCGGCAAGACCACGGTGGCCCGCATCCTGGGCCGTGTCTTCTACGCCCTCGGCCTGCTCGGCGGCGACCATCTGGTGGAGGCCCAGCGGGCGGACCTCGTCGGCGAGTATCTGGGCCAGACCGCGGTCAAGGCGAACGAGCTGATCGACTCCGCGATCGGCGGAGTGCTGTTCGTCGACGAGGCGTACTCGCTCTCCAACTCGGGCTACGGCAAGGGCGACGCGTACGGCGACGAGGCCCTGCAGGTGCTCCTCAAGCGGGCCGAGGACAACCGGGACCACCTGGTGGTGATCCTGGCCGGTTACCCGGAGGGCATGGACCGTCTGCTGGCCGCCAACCCGGGCCTGTCCTCCCGCTTCACGACCCGCGTCGACTTCCCCTCGTACCGGCCCCTGGAACTCACCTCGATCGGTGAGGTGCTCGCCGCGGAGAACGGCGACGTGTGGGACGAGGAGGCCCTGGACGAGCTGCGGTCCATCGCCGGGCACGTCGTCGACCAGGGGTGGATCGACGAGCTGGGGAACGGGCGGTTCCTGCGGACGCTGTACGAGAAGAGCTGCGCCTACCGGGATCTGCGTCTGTCGACCTACCCCGGCGTACTGTCCCGCGACGACCTGGCGACCCTCCGACTCCCGGACCTGATGCAGGCATACGGCGAGGTCCTGTCGGGCCGGGGCCCACAGGACCCGTCGCCCATGTGACACGCCCCGTGGTTCGCCCCTCCGCGGGCCGCGGGGAGCCATGAGACCGGCGGCCCGCGGCGTACGGGGCGCTGGACCGGCCGGTGGCCGACGGGGCACCGTCACATACGAGGTGGATCTTCGTGGTCGGTCCGCCTCGGGCCCCTGGCCGGCCGACGGCACCCGGGACCGGCCCGCCCCCGGACCGCGTCCAGCAGCACTCCGATGCCGTCGGAGCCGTCGACTGGTCGATCGTGTGCGTCGACTCGACCGCCTTGCGAACCGATCAGCACTCGGCCGGGGCCCGAAAAGGGGCCGCGGCCACACGAAGCGACGGGCCGGGGCACCGCCCACGCCTGATCACTCAGCGAGTGACGACGCACCACTGTGCGAGCACGGCTCAAGGCCGCAGGCAGCCGCTAACCGCACAGGCCCGCGGCCGACACGCGCCCGCACGCACCCGGGAATCCACGAAGCGCCCGCACACGCGCCCACCGACCCGTGCGGCCCACCGGCGCCCACCGACCCATCGGCCGGCACGCACCCGTACCCCCGGGGCCCACGCGCACCCGCGAACCGCACAGGCCCACGGTCGGCGCGAGCCCGCAGACCCGGCGGTACCGCAGGTCCTGGTGGCCGCGGTCGCCCGCGGCACCCAGGGCCCGTCGGACGCGCTCAGCCGGCCAGGGCCTCCTCCGGTTCGTCGCTTGCTCGGGGTTCTGCCACCTTCGGTTCCGGGGTCGCGCGGTGGGCCGGGTCGCGGACCTCGCCGACCAGGAGTTCCAGTACGTCCTCCAGCGCGACCAGTCCGAGTACCTTGCCGGACGCGTCGGCCACCTGGGCCAGGTGGGTGGCGGCGCGCCGCATCACCGTGAGCGCGTCGTCGAGCGGCAGCTCGCACCGCAGGGTGGTCATGGGCCGCCAGACGTGCTGCGGTACGGCCCGGTCCGAGTCCTCCAGGTCCAGTACGTCCTTCACGTGCACGTACCCCATGAAGGCGCCCTTCTCCGCGGCCACGGGGAAGCGCGAGTACCCCGTCCGGGCGGTGAGCCGGACGATCTCCCCCGCGGTGACCGACGGAGCCACCGTCACCAGTGACTCACGCCTGAGCAGCACATCGGTGACCGGGCGCGAGCCCAGTTCCAGCGCGTCCTCCAGGCGCTCCTGCTCCTCGGGGGCGAGGAGGCCGGCCTGCCCGGAGTCCTCCAGCAGCCGGTTGAGCTGCTCGCTGGTGACGACGGCCTCCACCTCGTCCTTCGGCTCGACGCGGAAGAGCCGCAGGATGCCCTGGGCGCAGGCGCCGAGGGCCACCGTGATCGGCCGGCAGACGCGGGCGAAGGCGACCAGCCCCGGGCTGAGCCACAGCGCGGCCTTCTCCGGCGCCGCCATCGCGAGGTTCTTCGGCACCATCTCGCCGATGACCAGGTGGAAGAAGACCACGGCGGCGAGGGCGATGACATACCCGAGCGGGTGAATCATGCCGTCGGGAAGATGAATCGCCTCGAACACGGGTTCAAGCAGATGGGCCACCGTGGGCTCGGCGACCGCGCCCAGGGTCAGCGAGCAGACGGTGATGCCGAACTGGGCGGCGGCCATCATCTGCGGCAGCCGCTCCAGGCCGTACAGCACCTGGCGGGCCCGTGCGGTGCCGAGCGGTTCGATCTGGCTGCGGCGCACGGACACGAGCGCGAACTCGGCGCCGACGAAGAAGCCGTTGGCGAGCACGAGCAGCATGGCGAAGACCAGTTGGAGCACGCTCATCGCACGGCCTCCACTACGTTCACCGTCGCGGCCGTGCGGACCAGCCGGACCCGCTCCGCGCGGTAGTGCCCGACCTGGCGCACCGACAGCCGCCAGCCGGGCAGCTCCGCCTTGTCGCCGGGCGCCGGGATACGGCCGAGCAGATCGGCCACCAGGCCGGCGACGGTCTCGTAGGGGCCCTCGGGCACGTCGAGGCCTATGCGCTGCAGGATGTCGACCCGGACGCTGCCGTCGACGTCCCAGGCGGGCCTGCCGTCCTGCGGCGGGGCCACGGCGAGCTCGGGCGCGTCCGGGCGGTCGTGCTCGTCGCGGACCTCGCCGACGAGTTCCTCGACGATGTCCTCCAGGGTGACCACGCCCGCCGTGCCGCCGTACTCGTCGACGACGACCGCGATGGGCTGCTCGCTGCGCAGACGCGCGAGCAGCGGCTGTACGGGGAGCGTCTCGGGCACCAGCAGCGCCTTGCTCGCGATTCGGCCGACCGGGGTACGCAGCCGGTCGCCCGACGCGATCGCCAGGGCGTCCTTGAGGTGGACCATGCCGACGATCTCGTCGATCTTCTCCCGGTAGACGGGGAAGCGGGACAGGCCGGTGGCCCGGGTCAGATTGACCACGTCCTCGGCGGTGGCCGAGTCCTGGAGCGCGCTGACCTTCACGCGCGGGGTCATGACGTGCTGCGCGGTCAGTTCGCCGAGGGACAGCGTCCGTACGAACAGGTCGGCCGTGTCCTGCTCCAGGGCGCCGGCCTGGGCGGAGTGCCGGGCCAGCGAGACGAGCTCGCCGGGGGTGCGGGCGGAGGCCAGCTCCTCGGTGGGTTCCACGCCCAGGGCGCGCACGAGCCGGTTGGCGACCGTGTTCAGGCCGGAGATCACCGGGCGGAACAGCCGGGAGAAGCGGTGCTGCGGACCGGCGACGAACCGCGCGACCTGCAGGGGCTTGGACACCGCCCAGTTCTTGGGTACGAGTTCGCCGATCACCATCTGGATCGCCGAGGCGAGCAGCATGCCGACGACCACGGCGACGCCGGACACCGCCCCGTCCGGGACGCCGATCGCGGCGAACGGGCCGCGCAGGAGCCCCGCGAGGGCCGGTTCGGCGAGCATGCCGACGACGAGGGAGGTGATGGTGATGCCGAGCTGGGTGCCGGAGAGCTGGAAGGACAGCTCCTTGAGGGCCTCGACGACCGTACGGGCGCGTTTGTCGCCCTCGGCGGCGGCCTTCTCGGCTTCCGGTCGCTCGACCGTCACCAGGCCGAACTCGGCCGCCACGAAGAATCCGTTGGCCAGGATCAGCAGGAACGCCGCTCCGAGGAGCAGCAGGGGGATGGTCATGATGCCGCCGCCTCCGCGCTATGTCGGTAGGGGGCGGCGCAGGTACTACAGGACGATCCGTCCATCGCTGGAGGGAGTCACTCCTCGGGTAGCAGGAACCCCTGCGCGCCGGCCGGCGCCACAGGGGCGGAGGCGCAACGTAAACGCCTCCGCCACCAGATTAATCAAGACACGGGCCGATGCGGCAGGGTGGACGACCCCGAGTCAGCCCCGATCTTGCCCGGGATCGTGTATGGCGCGGGCCTCGGCGAGCGCCCGCAGCGTACGCGCGTCGGCGATGGCGCGCTGCTTGGCGACGCCCGGCTGGATGCCGAGCGCGGGCAGGCTGGTGCCGTCGCTGAGGTTCAGGAACACCCAGGGGTCGCCGGGGCGAAGGTTCACCTGAAGGATTTCCGCCCATTCCAGGTGCCGTTTGCCGGCGATGTTCACCACGGTGACGCCGGACTCTTCGGCGACGACCTTCACCCGGGCGAGCAGGGCCAGCACCCAGAAGATGAGGCCGCCGGTGAGGATGAAGCTGAGCCGCTCCCCCGGGCCGAGCTGCTCCAGCAGCAGGGCGACGCCCGAGATGACCACGAAGATCGTGATGCCGGCTGTGAGCAGAATCGCACGGGTGCGGCCCGGCCGGAAGGTGACCGGGAGGGCGGGAAGGGCGGGAAGGGGGGTCTGCTCGGACATCGGTGCGCGGCCTCCCGGGATCAGAGGCGGCAGGCGTGGATGGCCGTGGTCAGGATGGCCCGGGCGCCGATGGCGTACAGGTCGTCCATGATCCGCTGGGCGTCCTTGGCGGGGACCATGGCGCGGACGGCGACCCATCCCTCGTTGTGCAGGGGGGAGATGGTGGGGGACTCCAGGCCCGGGGTGAGGGCGACGGCCTTCTCCAGCTGTTCGACGCGGCAGTCGTAGTCCATCATCACGTACGTCCGGGCCACCAGGACGCCCTGGAGGCGGCGCAGGAACTGCTGGACCTTGGTTTCCTCGGCGTCGGCACCGGTGCGGCGGATCACCACCGCTTCGGACGTCATGATCGGCTCGCCGAAGACCTCCAGGCCGGCGTTGCGCAGCGAGGTGCCGGTCTCGACGACGTCCGCGATGATCTCGGCGACCCCCAGCTCGATGGCGGTCTCGACGGCGCCGTCGAGGTGGACGACGGAGGCGTCGACGCCGTTGTCGGCGAGGTGCTTGGCGACGATGCCCTCGTAGGAGGTGGCGACCGTCAGGCCGTTCAGGTCCTCGACGCTCTTGGCCGTGCCGGGCTTGGTGGCGTAGCGGAAGGTGGAGCGGGCGAAGCCGAGCGGCAGGATCTCCTCGGCGTTGGCGCCGGAGTCCACGAGCAGATCACGGCCGGTGATGCCGATGTCGAGCCGGCCGGAGGACACGTAGATCGCGATGTCGCGGGGGCGGAGGTAGAAGAACTCGACCTCGTTCGCCGGGTCGACGATCCGCAGTTCCTTGGACTCCCGGCGCTGCCGGTAGCCGGCCTCATGCAGCATCTCCGCCGCAGGGCCGGACAGTGAACCCTTGTTGGGGACGGCGATGCGCAGCATGAGGTCGGCTTCCTTTGTTCGTGCGTACGGTGTGCTGTTCGTGCGTACGGTGTGCGACGTGCTCTTACGGCTCAGAGGTGGGCGTAGACGTCGTCCAGGGAGATCCCGCGGGCGACCATCATCACCTGGACGTGGTACAGCAGCTGCGAGATCTCCTCGGCGGCCGCCTCCTTGCCCTCGTACTCGGCGGCCATCCAGACCTCGGCGGCCTCCTCGACGACCTTCTTGCCGATGGCATGGACGCCCTTTCCGACCAGTTCGGCGGTGCGGGACGTGGCGGGATCGCCGTGGGCGGCCTTGTGCTGGAGCTCGGTGAAGAGCTCCTCGAACGTCTTCTTGGACATGATGGCCCCACCCTACGCGGTTCGGGCGATCCCCTAGTGCCAGGGTTCAGATACTGAGCGGAGGGTGATCGCGGTCGCCACCGCCGCCGTCACCGCCTCGTGCCCCTTGTCCTCGTTGGAGCCCTCCAGACCGGCCCGGTCCAGGGCCTGCTCCTCGTTGTCACAGGTGAGCAGGCCGAAGCCGACGGGGACGCCGGTCTGCACGGAGACCTGGGTCAGGCCCTGGGTGACGCCCTGGCACACGTAGTCGAAGTGGGGGGTGCCGCCGCGGATGACGACGCCGAGCGCGACGACCGCGTCGTAGCCGCGGCCCGCGAGGGCCTTGGCGGCGACCGGGAGCTCCCAGCTGCCGGGGACCCGCAGCAGGGTCGGCTCGTCGATCCCCAGGTCGCGCAGGGCGCGCAGGGCGCCGTCCACCAGACCGTCCATCACCTTCTCGTGCCACTGCGCCGCGATGACGGCGACCCGCAGGTCGCTCGCGTTGCGTACGGACAGTTCCGGTGCACCCTTGCCGCTCACGTCTCTCCTCAGTGCTGTTCTTACTGGTTGCCACAGGTGGCCGCGGACGCGGCCACGGAAGCTGTCACGGCAGGCGTGTCCAGCCAGGGCAGGTCGTGACCCATCCGGTCCCGCTTGGTGCGCAGGTAGCGGAGGTTGTGCTCGCCCGCCTGCACGGGCATCGGCTCGCGCCCGGTGACCTTGAGTCCGTGGCGCAGCAGCGCTTCGGTCTTGTCGGGGTTGTTGGTCATCAGCCGCAGGCTGCGGACACCGAGGTCCGCCAGGATCTCGGCGCCCGCGCCGTAGTCGCGGGCGTCGGCGGGCAGGCCGAGTTCGAGGTTGGCGTCGAGGGTGTCGTGGCCCTGTTCCTGCAGTTCGTAGGCGCGCAGCTTGGACAGCAGTCCGATGCCGCGGCCCTCGTGCCCGCGCAGGTAGACCACCACGCCCCGGCCCTCCTCCTGGATGCGCTCCAGCGAGGCGTCCAGCTGGGGACCGCAGTCGCAGCGCGCGGAGCCGAAGACGTCGCCGGTGAGGCATTCGGAGTGGACGCGGACCAGGACGTCCTCGCCGTCGCCGATCTCACCGTGGACGAGGGCGACGTGCTCGACGCCGTCGGCGGTGGCGCGGTAGCCGTAGGCGGTGAACGCGCCGTGCTTGGTGGGCAGATGGACCTCGGCCTCACGGCGCACGGTGGGCTCGGCGCCGCGGCGGTAGGCGATCAGATCCTCGATGGAGATGATCGTCAGGCCGTGCTTGCGAGCGAACGGGATCAGCTCGGGCAGGCGCAGCATACGGCCGTCCTCACCGGCGATCTCGACGATCGCGCCGGCCGGGCGCAGGCCCGCGAGGCGGGCGAGGTCGACGGCCGCCTCCGTGTGGCCGTTGCGGACCAGGACCCCACCGGGCCGGGCGCGCAGCGGGAAGACATGGCCGGGGCGCACGAAGTCGGTGGGCTCCGCCGCGCCGCTCGCCAGCAGTTGGAGCGTGGTCGCGCGGTCCGAGGCCGAGATGCCGGTGCTCACACCGTGGGCGGCGGAGGCGTCCACGGAGACGGTGAACGCGGTCTTCATCGACTCGGTGTTGTCCTCGACCATCTGCGGCAGCCGCAGCCGGTCCAGTTCCTCGCCCTCCATGGGCGCGCAGATCAGTCCGCGGCACTCGCTCATCATGAAGGCGATGATCTCGGGGGTCGCCTTCTCTGCGGCGATGACGAGGTCGCCCTCGTTCTCCCGGTCCTCGTCGTCGACGACCACGATCGGGCGGCCGGCGGCGATGTCGGCGATGGCCTGCTCGACGGAGTCGAGCCTGAAGTCCTCGATGTGCTCGGGGGAGTCGGTGCTGTAGACCAGCGGGGCCGCAGTCATGCCGGCGCTCCTTCCAGGACGGGCCGCGCGTCCTTGCGGGAGCGCAGCCACCAGTCGCGCATGCCCCACAGGACGAGTGCGCCGTATATGACGTAGACGAAGCCGGAGAAGGCGTAGCCGTTGGCGAAGTTCAGCGGCACGCCCACGAGGTCGACGAGCAGCCAGGCGATCCAGAACTCGACCATGCCGCGGGCCTGCGCGTACATGGCGACGACGGTGCCGACGAAGATGTAGGCGTCCGGCCAAGGGTCCCAGGACAGGGTCGGGTACGCCTTGAAGAGCAGGGCCACCGCGACGGTGCCGACGGCCGCGGCGGCGGCCATCGCGGCGCGCTCGCGCCAGGTGGCGAACCGCGGGGTGATGTGGCCGTCGCCGCCGTCCTCGGTCCGGCCCTTGTTGCGGTTCCACTGCCACCAGCCGTAGAGGGCGACGGCCATGACGACGACCTGCTTGCCGGCGCTGCCCGCGAGGTGGCCGTAGAAGGCCGCGAAGAGGACGAGGCCGGAGAGGAACTGCACCGGCCAGGTCAGCAGGGAGCGGCGCCAGCCGAGGGCGAGTGTGATGAGGCCGAGGATGTTGCCGGCCATGTCCGACCAGATGATGTGCTGGCCGAACAGGACGAACGCCTCGGAGTTCAGCCAGCTCACCGGTCCGCCCCCCGACCGGCCGCGAGCAGCCGCTCGACGTACTTGGCGATGACGTCGACCTCGAGGTTGACCGGGTCGCCGGGCTGCTTGAGGCCGAGCGTGGTCAGGGCGAGGGTGGTGGGGATGAGGCTGACGGTGAAGTAGTCGGGGCCGGCCTCGACGACGGTGAGGCTGATGCCGTCGACGGTGATGGAGCCCTTCTCGACGACGTAGCGGGCGAGGTCCGCGGGCAGCGAGACCTTCACGATCTCCCAGTTCTCGGAGGGCTTGCGCTCCAGTACCCGGCCGGTGCCGTCCACGTGCCCCTGGACGATGTGCCCGCCGAGGCGCGCGCCGACGGCGGTGGGGCGCTCCAGGTTCACGCGGGAGCCGACGGTGAGGACGCCCAGGCTGGAGCGGTCCAGGGTCTCGGCCATGACGTCGGCGGTGAACTCGTCGCCCTCGTGCTCCACGACGGTGAGACAGACCCCGTTCACGGCGATGGAATCGCCGTGCTGCGCACCCTCGGTCACTACGGGGCCACGCAGTCGGAAGCGGGAGGCGTCGCCGAGGTTCTCGACGGCGGTGACTTCACCCAGCTCTTCGACGATTCCGGTGAACACTTCCCGGGTCCTCCTGCCACATTGGGGCACGGACTCCGGGGCCTGTCGATGACGACAGAATGTACGGGTGAGCAGGACCGTCAGCTCGCCGACGCCGAAAGGGACCCGTCCAACCGCGGACGAGCCCAGATACGGCGGCGCGCACAGGTGCATGCCCGCCCGCCGCGCACTGCCTCCCATCCGGACTTTAACCGTCGGTCCAGGAATTTCACCTGGTCAACCGGCCGCTGGAAGCGACCGGGTCGCGGACTGTAACCGCCGGTTCGGACTTTCACCGACCCCGGAGTGCGCTGCTTCTGGTACAGGGCCAGTGTGCCACGCCCGATAGTCATCCATACAGACGAGGCGTGTGGGGTGGCTCACAGACCGTATCCCTGGACTTCCACGGTCCACTGACGATGCGTCGGATCCCGGTGCGCAACCCATTGACTGAATGGTCTAGTCCTTTTAGTGTTCGGGCGGGCCCGGCGGCGGTGACGACGGCCCTTGCCCGCCGCCGGGTCGCCGCGCGCTGCGGCCGTTCCGGCCGCTCTGGCAGGGTGAGCGCATGACGACGACGCCGATCGCCGAGGAATTCGAGGCCCACCGACCACGCCTGTTCGGTCTGGCCTATCGGATGCTCGGTTCCGCCGAGGAGGCCGAGGACACGGTCCAGGAGCGTTCGTGCGTTTCGACGGCGCGGACCGCGCGCACATCGAGCATCCGTCGGCCTGGCTGGCCAGAACGGTCACCAACCTCTGCCTCAACCGGCTGACCTCGGCCCGCGCCCGGCGCGAGCAGTACGTCGGGGACTGGCTGCCGGAGCCGGTGATCACCTCCGACGGCACCCTCGGGCCCCTGGAGTCGGCGGAGCAGCGCGACGCGGTGTCCATGGCGATGCTGGTCCTGCTGGAGCGGCTGACGCCGACCGAGCGGGCGGTGTACGTGCTGCGGGAGGCGTTCGGCTACGGACACCGGGAGATCGCCGGCCTGCTGGACCTGGGCGAGGCCAACTGCCGTCAGCTGTACCGGCGGGCCGTGCAGCGGGTGGCGGCACCACAGGGGCGCTTCGATCCGGCTCCCGAACAGCAGGAGAAGCTCGTCGCCTCGTTCATCACGGCGTCCCGTGACGGCGATCTGGCCGGCCTGGAGAAACTGCTCGCGGCCGAGGTGACCTGGTGGAGCGACGGCGGCGGCAAGGTCTCGGCGGCCCGGCGGCCGATCGAGGGCCGGGACAAGGTCCTGCGCTTCCTGGCGGGCGGGGCCGTGCGGTTCATGGCGGGCTTCTCCTACACGGCGGCCGAGGTCAACGGCGCGAGCGCGCTGGTCGTGCGGGACGGCGACGCACTGGTCGGTGTCGTCTGCTTCGAGGTGCGGGACGGGCTGATCGCGCACGCGCGGGCCGTGGTGAACCCGGACAAGCTGGACTTCGTACGGCGTCAGCTGGCACGTTCCTGAAAATGTTCCGCGGGACTGTCACATCTCGCGGGGGCTGTCCGGTCTCAGCTGACGAAGGGCGCTCCACCCCGGGGCGCCCGGCGTCCGAAAGGCTCAACAGCATGACCACGATCCTGGTGACCGGCGGCACCGGAACCCTCGGCCGGCTCGTCGTCGAGCGGCTGCGCGCCGGCGGGCACGAGGTGCGGGTGCTCAGCCGGAGCGCCCGGCCCTACGCCGTCGACCTGCGCAAGGGCGGAGCCGGCCTGGACACGGCCGTCGCGGGCGTGGACACCGTCGTGCACTGCGCGAGCTCGCCGAGGGGCGGGGACGAGGAGGCGGCGCGGCACCTGATCGCGGCGGCGCGGCGGGCCGGTGTCCGCCATCTCGTCTACATCTCGATCGTCGGCATCGACCGGGTGCCGCTCGGCTACTACAGGTCCAAGCTCGCCGTGGAGAGGCTGGTCGAGGAGTCGGGGCTCGGCTGGACGGTGCTGCGAGCCACGCAGTTCCACGATCTGCCGGCGCAGCTGTTCCAGGCACTGGCCAAGCCGCCCGTGATGCTGCTTCCGGCCGGGATCTCGGACCAGCCGATCGAGGTGGCCGAAGTGGCGGAACGGCTGGCCGAGTTGGCGGCCGGGGCGCCCGCCGGGCGGGTCGCGGACATGGGCGGACCCGAGGTACGGACGCTCGACTCCCTGGCCCGCGCCTATCTGAAGGCGACCGGTCGGCGCCGTCCGGTGGTGTCGCTCCCCCTGCCCGGCAAAGCGGCCCGGGCCTTCCGGAACGGCGGCCATCTCACGCCGGAGCGTGCGGTGGGAAAGGGGACGTTCGAGGAGTATCTGGCGGTCCGATTCGGGGACGGCAGCGGCAGGTGAGGGCAGCGGGCCCGGGGCTACCGCTCCGGCGGTGCGAACAGCTCGTCCTGGGCCCGCTCCCGCGCTGTCAGCAGGGCGCCGCGCAGTACGGCCGAGCCACCGAGGCCACTCGCCCGCACCTCGGTGACCAGCGGCGACATCCGACGGATCCGCTCCTCCACCCGCCTGGCGAGCACCTCTCCCCCGGCCTTCCCGACCTCCCCGCCAAGAACCACGCACCCCGGATCGAGGATGGCGACGACAGAAGCCACCCCGAGGGCAATCCGCTCGGCAAGGTCATCGAGAAAACGAGCGGCGACCACGGGGTCCACAGCCACGGAGGGAACACCACGGCCTCCGCCACCGACATCACCACCCTCGCCATGCCTTACGGCCTCGCGGCCCGCACCGCCGCTCCCGTCACCCACACCACCGACGCCGGAAGCCACGCGACCCACATCACCGGCCTCACCACCCTCGCCGCAGGCCAAGACGCCGAGACCCGCGCCACCACCGCCGCCGTGATCACCTTCGGAGCGGGCCGAGACCAGGCGTTCCGCGCCGCCGTCCCCGCGGCCGGAGGTCGCGTGGCCCTCACCGCCATCCGCGCCCGCACCTCCCGCGCCACGGCCGGCGGCATCCCCGACCACCTGCACCAACCCCCGCACCAACCCCGCCACCGCGCCCGGCTCGGACGGGTCCGCGGTGCTGTCCCACAGCCCGTGGTCGGTCGCCAGTTGGACGATTGCCGTCGATCCGACCAGTGAGTGGTAGCCGCCCTCGCAGTCCGTGGCGGAGGGGAGGGCCCGGGTGCCCGGGACCGGTAGGAAGCCGATCTCGCCCGTGCCGCCGGAGGCCCCGCGGCGGAGGCTGCCGTCGAGGACGACGGCCGCGCCCGGGCTGTGGCCCAGCCAGAGGAGGACGAAGGTGTCGCGGTCCCGGGCCACGCCCTCCTCCTGCTCGGCCAGGGCGGCGAGGTTGGTCTCGTTCTCGACGCTGACGCGGGCCTCGGGGAAGCGTTCCTGGAGCGCGGCGACCAGCCGGCGGTGCCAGGCGGGCAGGCCCGCCGAGTCGCGGAGCTCCCCGGTGGCGGGGTCGATGAGCCCCGGCGCGCCGATCCCAACCGTGTGCAAGTGCTCGACCTGGGCTTCCTTCACCGCCCGTTCCACCAGCGCCGTCGCCTGCTCCAGCGCGGGACCGGTCCCGGTGTCCCCGCCGATCGGCCCGGCGGCCTCGGCGAGCACCCGGCCGAGCAGGTCGGACACCAGTACGGAGACGCTCGCGGTGCGGACGTCGAGCGCGGCCAGATGGGCCCGGTCGGCGACGATGCCGTACAGCCGGGCGTTCGGGCCGCGGCGCTGCTCACCCGCCTCCCCGACTACCGTGATCAGGCCGGACGCGGTGAGGCGTTCGACGAGGTCGGCGACCGTGGGCCGGGACAGCCCGGTCAGCTGTTTCAACTGGCCTGCCGTCAGTGGGCCTTCGCGCTGCAACAGCCGCAGGGCGAGCCGGTCGTTGATGGCCCGGGCGGTGCTCGGTGATGCGGGCATGACGGGAATCCTCCCAGACCGGCGCTCCGTGCCCGGCCGCATAGTGCCTATCTATCAGGAAGGGTCCCTGATAGTTTACGGCGGAACAGTGCGGAACAGTGCGGAACAGTGCGGAACAGTGGGGTGTCACCCGTCCGGGGAGGGGCTGCAAACATGAGTGACGTGGTCTACGACCAGCGTGAGGTGAGGCGCGCCCGGTACGCCGTGGCGGCCGTCTTCGCCGTGCACGGCGCCGTCACCGGCTCGTTCGCGACCCGCGTGCCATGGATCCAGGACCACGCCTCGCTCGGGGCGGGGCAGCTCGGGTTCGCGCTGGCCTTCACGGCGTTCGGCGCCTCGTGCTCGATGCCGCTGGCGGGCCGGATCAGTCACCGCTTCGGCAGCCGGACGGCCCTGCGCGGGCTGATCGTCCTGTGGACGCTGTCCCTGGTCCTTCCGTCGCTGGCGCCGAACCTGTACACGCTGTGCCTCGCCATGTTCGTCTACGGGGCGAGCGCGGGCATGGCCGACGTGGCCATGAACGCCCTCGGCGTCGAGGTGGAGCGGCTGCTCGACCGGTCGATCATGTCCGGGCTGCACGGCATGTGGAGCGCGGGCGCGCTGATCGGATCCGCGGCCGGCACCCTCGCCGCCCATCTGGGCTCCGACGCGCGCCTGCACTTCGCCCTCGCGGCGGCCACGCTCACGGCGCTCGGCGTCCTGGCCGCCGGCCGGGTCCTGGACGTTCAGCCCGCCGAGGACGAGGAGCCGCCGCCGAGGTTCGCGCTGCCGCCCAGGTCGGCGCTGCTGATCGGCGCGGTCGGCTTCTGCGCGGTGTTCGCGGAGGGGGCAAGCCTGGACTGGTCGGCGGTGTTCCTGCGCGACCGGCTGGGCAGTTCGGCCGGCCTGGCGGCGGTGGCGACGACCGGATTCATGCTGACCATGGCGGTGGCCCGGATCGCCGGGGACGCAGTGGTGAATCGCTTCGGCGCGGTCCGCACCGTGCGCACCGGGGGCGTTCTCACCGTCGTCGGCGGACTGCTGATCGTCGTCGCGGACCATCCCGCCGCGGCGATGGCCGGGTTCGCCCTGATGGGACTCGGGATCGCGGTCGTCGTACCGCTGTGCTTCGCGGCGGCCGGACACAGCGGTCCGAACCCCAGTCAGGCCATAGCGGGCGTGGCGACCATCACCTACACCTCGGGCCTGATCGCGCCCAGCCTGATCGGCGGGGTGGCGCAGGCGACGAGCCTGGTGGTGTCGTTCGCCCTGGTCACCGTGCTGGCCTGCGGACTCGTGGTCTTCGCGGGCGTGCTGCGGGTCGGCGGGCGCGGCGCCAGGACCGAGGTCAGCGCGCGGGCCGCAGCAGTTCCCGACCCGCGGCCCTGAAGCCCTCGCTCCACGGCGCCGGGCGCAGCGTCGCCGCGTCCAGCCGCACCAGGACCCGGGTGCCATGGGCGTAGGTCACCGCTCCGTCGGTCGAGCAGAAGCGGAAGCCGTAGGTCAGGCCGGTGTTGCCGAGCCGTTCCAGCCACAGGTGGACGGCGTAGGCGCCCGGCCTGGTCACCGGTGCCTCGTAGCCGATCCGCAGCTCCTTGACCGCGTTGCAGGCGTCGCCGGCGGCCTCCCAGTCGCCGTCGAAGCGGATGCCGTACTCGTTCCACAGCTCGGTCCAGGCGCGC
Organism: Streptomyces sp. NPDC050625; assembly: GCF_040654755.1. Classification (NCBI taxonomy): domain Bacteria; kingdom Bacillati; phylum Actinomycetota; class Actinomycetes; order Kitasatosporales; family Streptomycetaceae; genus Streptomyces; species Streptomyces sp. NPDC050625. The sequence goes on along the minus strand of NZ_JBFAIQ010000006.1, from coordinate 424,742 downwards.
TCGACCATCAGCGGATGGCGGGCGTTGTGCAGCAGTCCGAGCGCGTCGAGGTCGTCGAAGTGGACGGTGACGGGTATCAGCCGGCCGTACGACAGGGCGGGGGCGATCGGGGCTTCGGCGGTCACGGGAGGGACTCCTGAGCGTACGGGTGGGGCGGCGGGGACACCCCATCCTAAGCGAGCGCTCAGGAGTCCCGGTCGGGAAGGTCCCTGGTCAGCCCGCGATCGAGTCCAGCTGCTCCGCGGCGGGCCGCAGCGGCCAGAGGTCGCCGCCGGGTGGCGTCTCCAGCTTCGGGACGGCCTTCTTCGCCGCCTCGTCGCCCGCGTCGGCGGCCGCGTGGACGACGTCGCTCGCCGCGTACCGGTGTAACTCCAGCTCGGGGTGCGGCCAGGCGGCGGCCCCGGTGGCCGCGGGCAGCAGATAGTCCAGGGCCTTGAACAGGCTCTGGCCGTCCGGCCCCCGGTAGGCCCAGAGGTTCACGCCCACATGCCGTCCGATGGCCGCGAGCCGGGTGTACGCGACCAGGTCGAAGGTCGAATAGTGCCAGCTCCGGGTGCGCGCCAGCTCCTGCGGCTGACTGCCGTCCGCCGCGATCTGCGGATCGATGCGCCTGGCGCGCGCGTCGAGCACCGTGCGCCGGGCGAGGGCCTTGTCGCCGGTCGCGTACGCGAGGGCGGCGAGCTGCATGTCGTAGAACGTGCCGTGGTTGTTGCCGGCCGCGCCCTCCTGCCTGCCGAAGTCGCTGTTCTTCAGCCAGCCGAGGAAGTCGGAGTTCCACCGCGCCATGCCGGTGCGGTCGGCGGCCGTCCAGCCCGGGGCGCCGGTGGCGAGTACGGCGAGCGCGTCGACGACGCTGGTGTACGACTGCGAGAAGTCGATGATGCCGATGGCCCTGCCGTCGTACTTGCAGGGGATGAACTGCGCATGGTTGAGGCTGGGGTTCATCCGGGTCGCCGGGTCGAGGAACCAGGTACGCAGGACCTGACCGGCCTTCTCGGCGTACTCCCGCCTGCCCGTGTAGTACCAGGCGAGCGAGAGGTCGTACGTGGAGTCGAAGACCTTCTCGACGTCCTGGCGGTCGGTGCCGCTGTCCACCTCGGGATTGCGCTGCCCGTCGCGCTGGACGTAGGGGCAGCCCCATGGGTTGTCGGCGGTCGGCGTGCGGGTGGGCCACCAGTAGGGGGCCTGGCTCAGATAGTCGTGGACGTCACCGCCGGGGGCGGGCCTGGGCTTGTCGACCACCGTCCAGGGGCCCTGGCCGAGCCAGGCGTCGGCGCGGGCGGTCAGCTTCTCCAGCGCGGCGCGCAGCCGGGGGTCGCCGTGGTCCAGCCGGGTCCGGGCCTCCTGGAGCCGGGCGCCGTCGAGGACGGCGGTGTCCGGGGTCTTCGGGACGGCGCGTGCGGAGGCGGAGGGGACGGCCATGGCCGCGAGAGCCGCCACGGCGGCCATGATCAGGGCCACACGGGGTCTTCCACTCATCAAGACACTCCGATCATAAATGTGAACGCAGTTCATGAGTAGGACCGTGTGAGCGTAGAACCACCAGGTACCCCTGACAATGGTCCGGACCGTCTTCACGTACAGAGAAAGCGAAGTCCCACATGAACCTCGGCGTCCGCTGGAAGCTGCACGGCGACGGGCGCACACCCGAGCCCGGAGCGGTGGTGCGCCCCGACGAACGGCTCTCCTGGCCGCGCACGGCGGGACTCGGCGCCCAGCACGTGGTGGCCATGTTCGGCGCGTCCTTCGTGGCCCCCGTCCTGATGGGACTCGACCCCAACCTCGCGATCATGATGTCCGGCGTCGCGACCATGATCTTCCTGCTCGCCACCCGCGGCCGGATCCCCAGCTATCTGGGCTGCTCGCTCTCCTTCGTGGGCGTGGCCGCGGTGATCCGCGCGCAGGGCGGCACGAGCGCGACCGTGACCGGCGCGGTCTTCGTGGTCGGCGTCGCGCTGTTCCTGGCCGGACTCGCGGTGCAGCGCTTCGGAGCGCGGATCATCCACGCCACGATGCCACCGATCGTCACCGGCACGGTCGTGATGCTGATCGGCTTCAACCTCGCTCCGGTGACCGCGTCCACGTACTGGCCGCAGGACCAGTGGACGGCGCTGCTGGTGATGCTGTTCACCGGCCTGGCGGTCGTCTGTCTGCGTGGATTCTGGTCGCGCATCGCGATCTTCCTGGGCCTGCTCTTCGGGTACGGCATCTCCTGGGCCTTCGACCGGATCTTCGGGAAGATCCACTCGGTGGACGCGAGCGGCAGGCTCACCGACCACTGGCGGCTCGACCTCTCCGGTGTCGGCAAGGCCGACTGGATCGGGCTGCCCTCCTTCCACGGCCCCTCCTTCCAGTGGTCGGCGGTCCTGGTCGCGCTCCCGGTCGTCATCGCCCTGGTCGCCGAGAACGCCGGACACGTCAAGGCGGTCGGCGAGATGACCGGCGAGCGCCTCGACGACAAGCTCGGCACGGCGATCTCGGCCGACGGCGTGGCGTCGATGCTGTCCACCGCGGTGGGCGGGCCGCCCAACACCACGTACTCCGAGAACATCGGCGTGATGGCCGCGACCCGCGTCTACTCGACCGCCGCGTACTGGGCCGCCGCCGGCTTCGCGCTCCTGTTCGGCCTCTGCCCCAAGTTCGGCGCGGTCGTCGCCGCGATCCCGGGCGGTGTCCTCGGCGGCATCACCGTCATCCTGTACGGCATGATCGGCCTGCTCGGCGCGCAGATCTGGACCAACGCCCGGGTCGATCTGCGCAACCCGCTGAACCTCGTACCGGCCGCCGCGGGCATCATCATCGGCGTCGGCAACGTCACCATGAAGTTCACCGCCAACTTCTCCCTCAGCGGTATCGCACTGGGCACGCTGGTGGTCATCACCGGCTACCACGCATTGCGCCTCATGGCACCCGCCCACCTCAAGGTCCAGGAGCCCCTGCTGGACGAGGGCACGTCGTCCTACGACGAGGAGACCGGCCGCGCCAGTTCGTAGGCGTACGACGGGGTGAACGTCCCGGCCGCCGCGTCGCAGCCGTCCGACTCCCCCGGCGCCTTCACCCACAGGTAGGCGTCGATGCGCCGCTCGCCGGTCTTCAGGGTGGGTGTGCGGCCGAGCCGGCGGCCCGCCGGGTCGCACCACTCGCCGTCGGCCGGGGCGCCGTTGCCGTTGCGGCTCGTGTCTATCACCGCGCCGAAGCCTGCGGGACCACCGAGGGCGTCGAGGACCTGCCGGTCGTAGGCGATCTCGTCGGCCGTGGTGCGGAAGTTGGAGACGTTGCTGAAGACGCCGTCGGACGACGCCGGTGACGCGGCGCCCGCCCGCCTCAGCAGGGCCGCCTGCCGGTCGGCCGGGTTCCAGCCCGAGTGGCCGGCGTCGTAGTAGACCCGCGCCCTGGGATCGGCGGCCTTCAGGACCCGGCCCGCGCGGGCCAGCGAGGCGAACCGGTCGGCGCGGTCCGCGGCCTGGAGGCAGTCGGACTGGGCGATCGAGTCCGGTTCCAGCACGACGACGACCTCGCCGGAGCCCAGCCCCTGGGCGAAGGCATCGATCCAGGCGTCGTACGCGGCGAGATCGGGCGCCCCGCCCCGGGAGGCGCCGCCGCAGTCGCGGTCCGGGATCGCGTACGGCACGAGCACCGGCACCCGGCCCCGCGCCGCCGCTGCCGAGGTCACCGCGCGCACCCGCGAGGCGATGGTCGCCGGGGTGTGGTCGGTGAACCACACGGCGGCCGGCTGGTCGGCGATACGGGACTCGATGAGCGCGGCGCGGGGGTCGTCGGGGTGGGCCCGGACCCAGTCGAGCACCTGGGAGTCCGGGTGCCGGTAGAGGCGGTGGGGCAGGACGGCGGTCCGTTCCCTGCGTTCGCTGCGGTTGGGCGAAGGCCCGGGCCTCGTCGTCTCCCTCCTCACGGACGGGGAAACGGTGGGAGCGGGCGGCGCGGACGGTGACGGCACCGCGGGCAGCGGCGCCCGGCTCGTCGTGTGCGTGATCTCGGGCCGGGCCCGGTCGGAGCCGTGCCCGTCGTCGAGCGCCGAGAACATCCCGGTCGCGGTGCCGACGGCGGTCACGACCGAGGCCAACGCCACCATCGCGCCGCGCCGGAGTGCACGCCTGCGCGCGGCCCTTCGTGCGGCCAGGCGGCGGGTACGTAAGCCGGACACGGTGCCGCTCCCCTCCCCCCACCCTGCGCTCGCGCAACGGGGCGTTCCCCCGTTGTGGGGAAGCACCGGGCCCGTCGGCACGCCGGTCGGCCCAGGGCTGGGACCCTTCCCCCATGACGCAGTTGGAACACTTCACCGCTTGTGTCGACACCGTCGTCGCCCGGATGCGTGCCCTGGACTCGGCCCTGCCCGAGCGGGACGGGGTCGCGGTGTTCAACCGCGTCTACCTGGCCGTCACCGAGGAGGTCGAACGGCGCCTGGACGCCGGGCAGTTCGCGGACCCGCGGGCGGCGACCGCGCTGGACGTGCGGTTCGCGGAGCGGTACCTCGCCGCCGTGGACGCGGTCGCGGACGGCCGCCGTCCGCCTGCCTGCTGGCGCCCGCTCTTCCAGCTCCGCCGCCATCCCGGTGTACGCCCCCTGCAGTTCGCCCTCGCGGGCATCAACGCGCACATCGGCCACGATCTGGCGCTCGCCGTCGTGGACACCTGTCGTACGCTCGGCTGCGAACCGGCCGATCTGGAGGGCGAGTTCGACCGCGTGGGCGACCTCCTCGTATCGCTGGAGGAACGCATCCGCGACGATCTGATGCCCGGCCCCGATCTGCTCCAGATCGCCGACCCGCTCACCCATCTGCTCGGCTCGTGGAGCCTGGAGCGCGCCCGGGAGGCCACCTGGTCGGCGGCGCGGGCCCTGTGGGCGCTGCGCCGGTTCGAGGACGTCGCCGAGGAGTTCACCGAGCGCCTCGACGCGGCCGTGGGCTTCGCCGGGCGCATGCTGCTGACCCCGCTCGCCGACTGAGGCGACCCGATCCGGCCATCCCCGCCACGCCTCACCGGAACTCCGTGGTGATCGTTGTAGGTTGCAGCGGAAACCGATCGCGAAGGAGCACTCGGCACATGGCGACCAGGCTCGGACTCAGCCTTCCGCAGAATCGGCAGTACGCCCTCGGCAAGGACGTGCCCGATGTGGCACGCACCGCCGAGGGGATCGGATACGACAGTCTGTGGGTGTACGAGCGGGCCCTGTTCCCGGAGCCCGCGACCCAGGGCCTGTACGGCATCGAGGGCATGCCCTGGCCGGACTCCTACCGCGGTGTGGCCGAGCCGCTGGTCACGCTGACGCTCGCCGCCGCGGCGACCGAGCGGATCCGGCTGGGGTCGAGCGTGCTGGTCGCGCCCCTGCACCAGCCGTTCCAGCTGGCCAAGTCCCTCGCCACACTCGACGCGGCGAGCGGCGGCCGGGTGATTGCCGGCTTCGGCACGGGCTGGTCGCTGGACGAGTACGCGGCCGCCGGCATCCGGCCGATCGCGGAGCGCGGCAAGGTGCTCGACGAGACCATCGAGGTCTGCCGCGCGGTGTGGGGCCCCGACCCGGTGCGCTACGACGGCCGGCTCACCAAGATCGAGTCGGCCGTGGTCGGGCCCAAGCCCGCCCGGCCGATCCCCATCCTGCTGGCCGCGAGCAACAAGCGGGCCCTGACCCGGCTCGTCGACCACGCGGACGGCTGGATGCCGGTGGGCATGGGCGTCGAGCAGATCGCCGCCCAGTGGGCCCAACTGCAGGACCTGGCGGCCGAGCGCGGGCGCAAGGAGCCGGTCCAGACGGTCCTGCGGGTGAACGCCGCCTACTCGGCCAAGCCCTACGACGGCCCCGACCGCCGCCCCTTCCAGGGCAACGCGGACCAGATCGTGGAGGACCTGGTCGCGCACGCGGCGATCGGCCTGGAGGAGATCCTCGTCGACCTCCAGGACTCCGCGCGGGACGCTCAGGAGCTCAAGGACGTCGCCTCGGAGGTCTACGAGAGGGCCCGCGCCGCCGGGGTGTAGGACCGGGCCAGGTCCTGGCCCGGTCCTGGCCTAGTCCTCGGGGAGCTCGACCGGCGCGATCTCGTCGTAGACGTCACCCGGGCCCGGGTTGGCCGCGTCGGTCGTGCCGCCGAAGTGGTGCATGACGCCCCAGACCGCGTTCAGCGCGGTCTGGACGGCACCCTCGGCCCAGCCGGCCGTCCAGGAGATGTCGTCGCCGGCCAGGAAGACGCCCCGCTTGTCCTCGGGCAGCCGGTCCTGCATGAAGTGGGTGTACAGGCGGCGCTGGTAGCGGTAGTGGCCGGGCAGGTTGGCCTTGAACGCGCCCATGAAGTAGGGCTCGTTCTCCCAGGAGACGGTCACCGGGTTGCCGATGATGTGCTTCCTGATGTCGACCTTGGGGTAGATCTCGCCGAGCGACTTCAGCATGACCTCCATCCGCTCGTTCGCGGACAGCGGCAGCCACTTCAGGCTGTCGTCGCACCAGGTGTAGGAGAGGCAGATGACGGCGGGCTTGTCCGGACCGTCGTCCAGGAGGTAGGTGCCGCGCGTCATACGGTCGGTGAGCGTCATCGACATGACGTCCCGGCCGGTCGGATTTCCCCTGTCGTCGACGGCCTTGTCCAGCCAGAACGGCCGGTCCACAGGCACGAACAGCTTGCTGGACTCCATGTAGTGGGTCCGCTCGATGGCAGTCCAGTGGTCGATCGGGAAGAGCGAGTCGTCGCAGGCGATCTTGGACAGCAGCATCCAGGACTGGGCGGTGAAGATGGCCGCCTTGAAGGTGCGGATGTCGCCGTTCGCGTCGGTCACCGTGATCTGGTTGCCCGCGGTGCGGTGCAGCCGGGTCACGGCCGGGCGCGGCTCGCCGTTCTCGTGCAGGGACTTCAGCGAGGTGCCGTAGGCCCAGTGCACGATCTTCTCCGGCTCGCGCTCCCACAGCCGCACCGGCAGCTGCTGGGAGCCGCCGACGATACCGCGGTGGTGGTCGTCGGCCTCGGTGTAGACGACGCGCAGGATCTCCAGGATGGAGTTCGGGAAGTCGGTGTCCCAGCCGCCGGTTCCGAAGCCGACCTGGCCGAAGATCTCGCGGTGCCGGAAGGACTTGAAGGCCTCGGACTCGCAGAGGAAGCCGTAGAAGGTCTGGTTGTCGAGCTTCTCGACCAGCTTCGCCCAGATCTCACGGATGCGCGGCACGTCCCGCTCGCGCATGGCGCGGTTCATGTCGGAGAAGTCGGCGCCCTCGTCGAGGCACTTGTTCCAGGCCTCGGCGACATCACGGTAGACCTGCGGCAGGTCGTCGATGGTCTCGGCGTAGTGCGACTCGCCCTTGAGGTCGACGACGGTCGAAGGCGTCGCCTCGGCAAGGGGGTTGGGGAAGGCCTTGGTCTCCAGGCCGACCAGGTCGATGTAGTGCTGGAGGGCGGTGGAGGACGGCGGGAAGCGCATCGCGCCCAGCTCGCAGTTGAGCGACTCGTCGCAGCCGTCGAAGCCGACGGTGCGCAGTCGGCCGCCGAGCTGGTCCGCTTCGTAGACGACGGGCTTGAGGCCCATCTTCATCAGTTCGTAGGCGGCCACGATGCCGGACAGACCGCCGCCGACGACCGCGACCTCGGTGCCGTGCTCGGTCGCGGGGACCTGGCCGAGACCCGCCGGGTGGGCGAGGAAGTCGTCGTACGCGTACGGAAAGTCCGGGCCGAACATGGTGATCGGCGGCTGCTGCTCGTCGGCGTGCTGGACGGCGTTGGGCACCGTGGACGTCATGGGGTACGGACTCCTTGCGCGGGAAGAACTCGGGGGAAGTTCTGAGGGAGGTTCGGCGGAGCGGTGTTCGTGGGGCGGGAGGTTCAGACGAGCGACCCGTAGAGGCCGGGGCGGCGGTCCTTCAGATACGGGTTCGCCTCACGGGAGGCAGCCAGGAAGGCGGGGTCGACGTCGGCGAGGACGAGCTCCTCGGCGCGGCCGGCCCGGGTGCGGGCGACCCCGTCGGGACCGGCGAGGACGGACAGCCCGACGAACTCGAACTCGCCCTCCGGACCGACCCGGTTGACGTACGCCACGTACATCTGGTTCTCCCAGGCCCGCACCGGGACGAGGGACTCGGCGACGAACTGGAACGGATGCATCTGCGCCGTCGGCACCACGAGGAGATCGGTGCCGGCCAGGGCGTGGGCGCGGACGTTCTCCGGGAACTCGACGTCGTAGCAGATCATCAGGCCGACGGTCAGGCCGTTCAGCTCGGCCTGGACGACGGGCTGGTCGCCCGGGGTGAAGTGGTCGCGCTCGAAGCAGCCGAAGAGGTGGGTCTTGCGGTAGTTCGCGAGGCGGGTGCCGTCCGCGGAGATCAGCTGGACGGAGTTGTGGACCGTGTCGCCGTCGCGCTCCGGGTAGCCGTAGGCGATGGCCAGACCGTGCCGGGTGGCGAGCTCGGCGATCGCGTCGGCCGAGTCGCCGTCGGCGGGCTCGGCCAGGCGGCCGATGTCGTCGCCGATCGCGTACCCGGTGAGGAACATCTCCGGCGTGGAGAGCAGCGCGGCGCCCGCGGCGGCGGCGCGGCCCGCGGCCTCGTCGAGGACCTTGAGGTTCTCGACGGTCGAGCCGGGGCGGCCGGAGCTCTGGAGCAGGGCGGTACGCATGCGTGTTCCTCACCGGTACGGAGGGGTTTGGGGGCCAGTTAGAAGGTACGTTCGCCGGACTTGGCCGGACAAGGAGGAGCCGTTGCGCGCCGGTGAGCGGTTCGTTGCGTGCACCCGGCACCGAGCGGCGATTCGTTGCGTGCCCTCGGGCCACGGATCCGGGCGATCGTGGCCCACCGGAGCCGTCCCGTCGGCCTGACCTGCGTATACGCCCTGAAGTGGGCGCTGTACGAACGCAGCCGGTGTCAGAGCTCGCGCAGCCGCTCGACGATCTCCTGGAGCAGCTCCGGGTCGGCCGCGGGGCCGGAGACCGGCAGTCGGCGCGGTTCGTCGATGCGCACCAGCCCGGCCTCGGCCAGATCGCCGAGCAGCACACGTACGACGGTCAGGGGCAGGTCGGCGTCCGCGGCGAGCTCGACGACCGGGCGCGGGCCGCGGCGCACCAGGTCGAGCAGGGAGGTGCGGGCGTGGTCGACGCCCGGCTGTGCCGTGCCCGTCTCCAGGGCGGTGACCCGGGACATCAGGTCGATGGTGTGCCGCTCCGAGGGCCGGGTGCGGCCCCGGGTGACGGTGTAGGGACGCACCATCGACCCAGTCTCGTCCTCGTACCAGTGGTCGTCGCTCACGGCCGGATCAGGTGGCCGGGCGTGCGGCGGCGTCCAGGTGGCGGCCGAGGCGGCGGACGAGCAGCGCCATCTCGTGGGCCAGCTGTCCGACGTCGGTCTGCACCTCGCTGAGCACGGCCAGGCGGCTGCCGTCGCCGGCGGGGGTGATGAAGAGGTAGGCGTCGTCGAGCATCACCATCGTCTGCCGAACCTCTCCGGCCTCGAACCGCTCCCCCGCCGAGCGGGCCAGGCTGTGGAAGCCGGAGCAGACGGCGGCGAGGTGCTCGATGTCCCGTCCGCGCATGCCCTCCGAGGCGCTCAGCGGCAGGCCGTCCGCGGTGAGGAGCACGGCCTGACGGACGTGGTCGGTCCTGGCCACGAGGTCGTCGAGCAGCCAGCCGAGGCCGGCGTCGGGTGCTCCGGCCCGGTTCTCGTGGGTCTGTGCGTCACCGTGTGTCGTCTCGTCACCGTGCATCGTCGGCGTCCGTCCCTTCGTCGGCGTCTGTGGTCGTGGGCAGCCCCTTGCGGCCCCGTTCGAGGCCGCGCTGGAAGGCGCCGAAGACCGCCCGCATCTCCTCGGCGTCGACCTCACGCTCCGGGGCGGCATCACGGGGCGGCGGGTCGTCGCGCAGCGGTGCGGCGAGCGAGGCCTGCCGAACGCGGGTGGGCAGAGCGGGAGCAGCCGCGTGGGGAGCGGGAGCGTCCGTGCCGGGAGCGTCCGCGTCGGGGCCGGCGTCGAGACCCTCCACGGGCTCGCTGACCTGGCCGCCCTCCACGGGCTCGCTGACCTGGCCGCCTTCCACGGGCTCCCTCGCCCAGCCGCCCTCCATCGGCCCCCTCACCTGGCCGCTTTCCGTGACCAAGCGCATCACCCGACCGGACTCAGGCACCGGGAACTCCCCGCGGCCGTCGTCCGCCGGGCGCCCCTCCGCCCGGCCGTGCTCAGCGAACGAAGTCTCCATCCGACGGCTCTCCGCCCGCTCGGCGTCCGCCGCGTGGCCGTCCGCTCGACCGTGCTGCGGCGTCGGGGCGTCCGTCCGGCCGCCTTCCGGCGTCGGGCCCGGCGGCCGGCCGGGCTCGGCCCACAGATCCTTGACCGGGGCGCGCCCGGAGACCGACGCCTCCGCTCGGCCGGGGGCGCCCGGTCCGCGCCGTGACGGCAGGCTTCGTACAGGTGTGTCCGGCTCCGCGCTCCCGTCGCCTGCCTCTGGCTCCAGCTCGGCCAGGAGCGTCGACGGCAGCAGTACGACCGCGGTCGTGCCGCCGTACGGCGAGTCCCGCAGGGTGACCTGGATGCCGTGACGGGCGGCCAGGCGGCCCACGACGTACAGGCCGAGCCGGTCGTGCCGGGTCGGGTCGAAGGCGTCGGGGTCGGTGAGGGTGCGATGGGCGTCGGCGAGCTGGTCGGGGTCGAGGCCGAGGCCCCGGTCGTCCAGCTCCAGCACGAAGCCGCCGGACGCCCGGCCGGTGCGCAGGGTGACCTGTGTGTGCGGCGGCGAGAACACCGTGGCGTTCTCCAGGAGCTCGGCGATCAGATGCACCACGTCGGCCACGGCGTCCGCCGCGACCCCGACCTCGGCCATCGGCGGGACCACGACGCGCGTGTAGTCCTCGATCTCGCCCACCGCGGCCGACACCACGTCCGCGACCGGCACCGGCCGTCGCCATCTGCGCCCTGGCACCGCGCCGGACAGGATGATCAGGCTCTCCGCGTGCCGGCGCATACGCGTGGTCAGGTGGTCGATGCGGAACAGCTGGCGCAGGATGTCCGGATCCTCGGTGCGCCGCTCCAGCGTGTCGACGAGCTTCAACTGGCGGTGGACGAGCGCCTGGTTGCGGCGGGCGATGTTGAGGAGGACCGCGAACAGCCCGCGCCGCAGGGTGGCCTGCTTGACGGCCGCCTCGACGGCGGCCAGGCGCGCGGCGTTGAAGGACCGGCCGACCTGGCCGATCTCGTCGGCCCGTACCTCGTCGGCGGCCAGCGGCGGCGCCTCCGCGACCGCGTCCACGTCCTCACCGGCACTCAGCCGTCGCATCACGTCCGGCAGTTGCCGGGTGGTCAGCACGTCGGCGGCGTCCCGCAGCGTCTCCAGGCGGCGGGAGATCCGCCGGGCGCCGCGCACCGCGAACCACAGGGACACTCCCACGGCGGCCAGCCCGGCCACCGCGACGACGACCGCCTTGGTCAGCTCCTGGTAGGCGAACGCCCGCCCGCGCGCGGCCGAGTTCTCGGCGGAGCGGGTGCACAGCTGCATATAGCGCTTGACGGCCCGGTCGCTGGTCGTCCGCCAGGTGCCGGCCGCGACGGCCTCCCCGGCGTGTGCCGGGCCGGCCCGCAGCAGCGCGTCCTCGCCCCGCACCAGCGAGCGGTGCAGGTCGCCGCGCTGGAACTCCTCGAACAGGGCGCGCGAGTCGGACGGCAGGTCCGGCACATACGTCCGCTCGAAGACCCGCCGGTCCTCGATCGTCGCGGTCAGGGTGTCGTACTGCCGGTCGGACAGCGTCCCCGCCGCCCGTGCCCCGGCGACCAGGGCGTCCTCGCGGGAGACGAACTCCCGCACCCGCACAAGCTCGATGACGACCTGCGCCTCCCGGGCGAGCTGCCCGGCCTGCAGGGCGGTGAGCGTGGACTGGACGTCGAAGCCGGGCTCGACGAGCGCGCCGTACTCGGTGACGGCCCGGTCCCAGGAGATCCGCCGGGACAGCACGCGGTCGCGCAGCTCGTCCAGTCCGTCGGTGGCGTGGAGCATCGCGTCGAGCGTCTCCCGCTGCCGGTCGCTGAGCCGGCTGCGGTCGCCGTCCCGGATCGCGTCGCGCATGGCGCTCACGGCGCGGTCGGTGCGGCGCTGCTGGGCCAGCAGGTTCCCGGCGGCGGCCGTGTCGTGGCCCGCGCCCAGGTAGGTGGCCGAGAGCCGCCGTTCGATCTGGATCTGGCCGATGGCCGTGTCAACGGGGGTGCCGAAGTCCTCGTACACCCCCTGGAGCCGGATCAGCGCACGCAGTTCGCCGGTGACGGACACCATGGCGAAGCTCCACAGTGCCATCAGGGCCATGACCGGAGCGAGTGCGAGTGCCACGATCCGGGTGCGGACGGTGGTGGGACGGCCGACGGGCCAGCGCATGAATACCTGCCGGTGTTACCAGTCAGTAGAAAGTCCGGCACAACCTACGGGATCGCCACCTGCACCGCAATGGTTGCCCCGGGTAACCCCCGGTCAGTTCCCGGGCACCGAGAACCTGGTGACCACCGCGGCGTGGTCCGAGGGCCAGTCGTTGCCCGCGACGTCGGGCCAGGGGCGCGGGATTCCGCTGACCAGCGTCCGGGAGTCGAGCACCGTCAGACCCCGGTGCAGGACGTAGTCGATGCGGTCCTGCGGCTCGGGCCGGCCGCTGCCGTCCTCGTGCACCGGATGGATCGGGGACCAGGTGTGACCGGGGGCCGTGTCCGGGTCCGGGTGGGCCTCCCGGTAGGAGTCGCGCAGCCCCGCCCGCTCCGCCGCCTTCGTCACCGGCCACTCGACGTCGGGCCAGTCCAGGTGGGAGGGGCAGTTGAAGTCGCCGACGAGGACGACGGGCACGCCGTCGCCGTTCGACTCGGCGATCCGGTCCAGGGCGTCTTGCATCTGCGTGAGCCGGACCTCCTCGTGGGCGATGAGCACGTCCGAGGGGAGAGCGTCGAAGGCGGACTCGTAAGGACCGTACGGCGTGTAGTGGAGGTGGGCGGTCCAGACGTCGACCTCGCGGCCCGGGGCGATCTCGATCCGGACCCCGGCGGCGCCGTAGAAGCCGACGTCCGGGTCGCCGAAGCGGGCGGTGACCGGGTGGCGGCTGATGACGCCCAGGTTCTCCCCGGCCCGGTGGTGGTGCCAGCCCAGGGCGTCGGCGAGCTCCTGGGCCGCGGTGCCGCCGGTCTCCTGGAGGCCCACCACGTCGACGCCGCTCTCCAGGATCACCTTGAGCTGCTTGGCACGGTGGTCGTCGACCGGGCTGCCGCCGAGCCACAGGTTCCAGGTCATGACGCGCAGTTCGTATCCGACCATGTCTCGCAGGTCCTCCGGGGTGACTGCGACGAGGCTGTCGCGTACGGTCCGGCCGGGCGCCGCCTCGATCGGCGCGAGGGACGGCACGGCGAGGACGGCGCACCCGGCCGCCTCCGCCGAACTGACGCCGGTACCGGTGTCCTCGACCGCCACGCAGGCCGCCGGGTCGACACCGAGGGCGTGGCAGGCGGCGAGGTACGGATCGGGGGCGGGCTTGGTGCGGCCGGTGTCGTCGGCGGTGACGGAGGCGGCGAAGCGGCCGGCGCCGAGGGCTTCGAGCACGGTGTCGGCGACCGCGCGTGGGGACGCGGTCACCAGGGCGGTGGGCACGCCGTCGCGGGCGAGGGCGTCCAGCAGGTCGAGTGCGCCGGGGCGCGGCACGATGCCGGTGCGGACCCGGGCGACGAACTCCCGGTGCAGCTCCCGCGCGATGCCGTCGGCCGGTCTGCCGGTGGCCGCGCCGAGCCATTCGGCGGTGTCCTCGACGGCACGGCCGAGCACCTCCGGCTGGTCCGCCTCGGTCAGTGGGCGTCCGGCGACCTGCTCCACCGCCTCCCACCACAGTCGCTCGGTGTCGACGAGCGTGCCGTCCATGTCGAACAGAACGGCCTGGAGCGGGAGTCGGGGGTGGGGGGTCACGTTTCTCTCTTTCTTCACTGACAGACTGACAACTGCGCTGACCGGTCGGGGCGTCCGCCACCGCTCGGTGCATCACTACCGGTCGGGGCGTCCGCCACCGGCCGGTGCGTCCGCTACCGGTCGCTTCGCTCGGCCACGAGCACCGGGCGCTCCGGCAGCGACACGCTCACCGCGGCTCCGGCGCCGAGTCCGGCCGCCTCGTGCGCGGGCAGGTCGGCCTTGGCCTCGGTGCCGTCGGCGAGCCTGACGGTCACCCGGACGACCGCGCCCAGGAAGGCCGTGGCGACGACACGCGCGGTGCCCTCGTCGTCCGCGGCCACCCGGACGGCCTCGGGCCGCACCAGCACGTCGACCTCGGTCGCGGCAGGCCCCTCGCCGTCGACCGGCAGCCGCTGTCCGAGCACCTCGACCGAGCCGTCCTTCAAGGCGCCCGGGATGCGGCTCATCGTGCCGACGAACTCGGCGACGAAGGCGGTGGCGGGCCGCCCGTACAGCTCGGCGGGGGCGGCGCACTGTTCGAGCCGTCCGGCGCGCATGACGGCTACCCGGTCGGCGACGGACAGCGCCTCCTCCTGATCGTGCGTCACGAAGAGCGTGGTGATGCCGAGTTCCTGCTGGAGCCTGCGGATCTCCTCGCGCAGGGTCAGCCGTACCTTGGCGTCGAGCGCCGACAGCGGCTCGTCGAGCAGCAGCACGCGCGGGCGCAGGGCGAGCGCGCGGGCCAGCGCGATGCGCTGCTGCTGGCCGCCGGAGAGCTGGTGCGGGAACCGCTCCCCCTTGTCGCCCAGGCCGACCAGCTCCAGCAACTCGGCGGCACGCGAACGCCGTTCGGCCGTCCGCACCTTGCGCATGCGCAGCCCGAAGGCGACGTTGTCGACCGCGTTGAGATGCGGGAAGAGGCTGTACGACTGGAAGACCATCCCGGCGTCACGGCGGTGGGCCGGGACGTGGGTGACGTCCTCGCCGTCCACCAACACGGCGCCCGAGTCCGGGTGTTCGAACCCGGCGAGCATGCGCAGCGCGGTGGTCTTGCCGCAGCCGGACGGGCCGAGCAGCGCGAGGAACTCGCCCGGTCGCACGGCGAGGTCGAGTCCGTCGAGGGCGACGGTGGACCCGAACTCCCGGCGAAGGCCGCGGAATTCGACCGTGGCGGCCTTCTCCGTGACGGTCGTGTCGAGCGTGGTGGCGGTCATTGGTTCATCCCCGGGACGAAGCGGTTCGGGTACGCCCGCCGGCACCGGCGAGCGCGAGGAGCAGGGCCCATGTGACGAGCAGGCTCAGCACGGACACGGCGACGGACATCTGGGCCTGCGAGCCGCCGACGTTGTAGATCCACACGGCGAAGGGCTCGAAGCCCAGCAGCCGGGCCACGGTGAACTCGCCGAGCACCAGCGCCAGCGTGAGGAAGGAGGCGTTCAGCAGCGCCCCGCGCAGATTGGGCAGGACGGCCCGGACCAGGGCCTGCGGCCAGGAGGCGCCGCAGCTGCGGGCGGCCTCGACGAGGGTGCGGACGTCGATCGCGCGCAGCCCGGAGTCCAGCGCCCGGTACACGAAGGGCAGCGCCATCACGACGTAGGCGAGGACCAGCACGACCGGGAAGCTCGGGTTCTGGATCGCCACGAACGTCTGGAACAGCGGGGTCCGGGACAGATGGTCGGGGCCCCACTTCAGGACGGTCGCGATCCCGGCGACGAACGCGATCGGCGGCACGACCAGCGGCAGCGAGCACACCACCTCGACGACCGGCCGCAGCCGGGGCGCGCCGAGCCGCAGCGCGACCACGGCGGGCACCATCAGCAGCAGGACGACGGCGATGGTGGCCGCGGCCAGCTCCAGCGAGAGCAGCAGGCTGGAGACGAACCCGTCGGCGGACACGATCTGCGTGTAGGCGTCGAAGGTGACACCCTGCCCGGGCACGTCCACCGTGAAGATCACGGAGGCGCCCAGCGGGACCAGGAAGTAGAGCGCGGCCAGGCCGAGGACGGCCCACCGCCAGGGGGTCAGGCGTCGAGCCATCGGGCGCTCCGTCGTTGCAGGGGCAGATACACGGCCATCACCACACCCGCGACCAGGACCATGTCGAGGCTGAGGGCGAGTGCCACGTTCTCCTGCCCGACCAGCACGTTGCCGGAGATGGCGTCGGCGATCTGCAGGGTGACCAGCGGGACCGCGCTGCCGACCATCGCGGCGGCGGTGGCGTAGGCGGCGAAGGCGCTGCCGAAGAGCAGGACGAGGCCGCCGAGCAGGGAGGGCGCGAGCACCGGCAGGGCGACGTGCCGCCAGTACTGGACGGTGGTGGCGCCGTTGTTCCGGGCGGCCTCGCGCCACTGGGAGCGCAGGCCGTCCAGGGCCGGGGTGATGGTCAGGACCATCAGCGGGATCAGGAAGTAGAGGTAGACCAGCACCAGGCCCCAGAAGCTGTAGAGGTCCCAGCCCTTGTCCGCGAGGCCCAGGTGCACGGTCAGCACACCGGCGTTGCCGAGGGTGGCGACGAAGGCGAAGGCCAGCGGAACGCCGCCGAAGTTGGCGAGGACGCCGGAGGCGGTGAGCACGGACTCGCGCAGCGCGCGCGACCGCGAGGTCACGACGGCCTGGGCGAGCGGCAGCCCGAGCAGCGTGGCGAGGGCGGCGGAGACGGCGGACAGCTTGACGCTGCCGGCCAGGGCGGTGAGGTACGGCCCCTGCAGCGAGGTGGTCAGGTTCTCGGCGGTGTACGAACTGGCGCCCGTCGTCTGGTCCTTGACGGTGAAGGCGCCGTTCAGCATGGCGAGGGCGGGGATCCCGAAGGCGATCGCGGTGAACACGAGCAGCGGGACGACGGCGAGCCAGCCGGGGGCACGGCGCCGCCGCTTCCGTGAAGCGAGCGGCGCCGTGTCCACCCTCGTGAGAGCGGTGGTCATCC
Source organism: Streptomyces sp. NPDC050625 (assembly GCF_040654755.1). Lineage (NCBI taxonomy): Bacteria > Bacillati > Actinomycetota > Actinomycetes > Kitasatosporales > Streptomycetaceae > Streptomyces > Streptomyces sp. NPDC050625. Next base: position 407,951 of record NZ_JBFAIQ010000006.1, on the reverse strand, counting down.
GGCGACGGCCTTCGACCAGCCCTGCGCGATGACCGTCTTGGCCTTGCTCTGCTGGGCCTCGGTCGGGAAGGCGGGCGTACCGGAGACCTTCGGGAGCTTGGCGGCGGCCGTCTTGTCGAGGGTGCCGGCCTTGTCCAGGGAGGTCATCAGGGCCGGGCGGGCGTAGCCCTTGAGCCAGAGGTTCTGGCCCTCGGCGCTGTAGAGGTACTCCTGCCACAGGCGGGCGGCCGCCGGGTGCGGGGCGTCCTTGTTGATGGCCTGGGAGTAGTACTGGGAGAACTGGCCGTCGGTGGGCACCGCGACCTTCCAGTCCACGCCCTTGGACTTGAACTCGTCGGCGTAACCGGCGTTCAGGTAGTCCCAGTCGATGCTGATCGGCGTCTCGCCCTTCTCGACGGTGGCCGGGGTCGACTCGACGGGCGTGTAGTTGCCGTTCTTCTTGAGCTTGCCGAAGAAGTCGAGGCCGGGCTGGATGTCGTCGAACGAGCCGCCGTTCGCGAGGGCGGCCGCGTAGACGCCGCCGAAGGCCGAACCCGACTTGGTGGGGTTGCCATTGAGGGCGACCTGGCCCTTGTACTCCGGCTTGAGCAGGTCCTTGAAGGTGGTCGGGCAGTTCTTGACGCGCTTGGCGTCGCAGCCGATGGAGATGTAGCCGCCGTAGTCGTTGTACCAGCGGGCCTGCGCGTCCTTCTGGGCGGCCGGGATGTCGCCGTAGGAGGCCACCTTGTACGGCGCGAGCAGGCCCTGCTGGGCGGCGCTGAGCGCGAAGGAGCTGCCGAGGTCGAGCACGTCGGGGGCGCGGTCCTGGCCCTTGCGGGAGGTCACGGCGTTGATCTCGTCCTGGCTGGAGCCGTCGGGGCTCTCGTCCTCGATCTTGATGCCGTACTTCTTCTGGAAGCCGTCGACGATGGCGCCGTAGTTCGCCCAGTCGCGGGGCACCGCGATGATGTGCAGCGTGCCCTCCTTCTTGGCCGCCTTGACCAGCGCGTCCATGCCGCCGAGGTCGGCGGCGGAGGTGGCGGTTGCGGCGTTCTTGCCGTCGGCGGTGGTCGACGCGTTGTCGGGGGCGGCGCCGCAGGCGCTCAGGGCGAGTGCGGCGGCTACGGCGAGGCCACCGGTGAGTACGGCGGTTCGCGGCAGGAACACTGTCACGGTCACTCCAGGGGTGCACACGAGCGGGGAGGTGAGACGACGACAACTTGTCTGAACAAGTTGGGTCACAGTACGCCCGCTCCGGGTGTCCTGTCTGTAAACCACGGAGAAACTTTGACCGCTTGTTGTGTGCACAATCCAGACCGTTCCAGATCACGCTCAGGTCTCGATTAGGCTGGTCACGCTGTGCACAGCGATCCACTCAGAGGGGAAGCATGACCGCGCGACACGAGGAGATCGCCGATGAACTGCGGCGGGCGATCGACCGCGAGGAGTACACAGTCGGCAGTCGGCTGCCCTCGGAGACGGAACTCGCCGCGCAGTACGGCGTCTCACGCGGCACCCTGCGCCAGGCCGTCGCGACCCTCACCACCGAGGGACTGATCGGTTCCCGCCAGGGCGCCCGCAGGGTGGTGCTGGCCAGCCGTCGCAGCCAGAGCTTCGAGGAACTGCGCAGCTTCGCGCAGTGGGCGCGGGCGATGGGCCGGGAGGCGACGGGTCATGTCGTGGCGCAGGAGTACCGCCCGGCGACCAAGGAGGACGCCGTCCGCCTCCAACTGCGCGCGGGGACGCCCGTGTTGCACGTCCTGCGGGTGCGCGGTCTGGACGGCGAGCCGGTCCTGCTGGAGCGCACCGTGTACGCCGACTGGATCGCCCCGGCCGTCGAGGCCATCGAGCCGGACTGCCCGTCCGTCACCCAGCGGCTCTTCGAGGACACGGGCCTGGTCTTCGCCTACGGTGAGCACGTCATCGACGCGGTGGCGGCGGGCGCCCAGGACGCCGAGCTGCTCGGCATCCGCCGCACCAGCCCCCTGCTGCGGGTCCGCAGGGTGACGACGACCCGTGAGGGGCGCCCGGTGGAGTGGTCGGACGACCGCTACCGCTCGGACGCCGTGAGCTTCAGTGTGCACAATTCGATCGGGAGCAACGCCCTGGCCCGCAAGACGGCCGACTGAGGGGAACCCGTATGAAGCCCGCCGCGATCGCCGCACTGCCGTTCGTCGACGAGCACACGACCCTCGTCCCGGCACGGCCCGACGCCGTCTGGCGCGGTCTCGGCGACGTCCTGGACCACTCGTTCACCAGCCCGCGCGCAACCGGCTACGCACGCCTGGTCGGCGCCGCCGACGACACGGCGTCCGGACCACGCCGCCCACCGGCCGAGGGCACGGTGTTCGCCGGGTTCCGGGTGATCTCCGCGCAACCGGGCCGCGAACTGGTTCTCGCCGGACGCCACCGCTTCTCGACCTACGCCCTGCTCTTCCACCTGGACGCGGCCGGCCCCGGCCACACCCTGCTACGAGCCGAGACCCGGGCCCGGTTCCCCGGCCCCCTCGGCACCCTCTACCGGCTCGCCGTCATCGACACCGGCACCCACGCCCTCGCCGTACGCCGCCTGCTCACCTCGGTCGGCCGCCGCTGCGCATAGCGCGGCTCACAGGTCGGCGAAACCAAGGCCGCCAGCCGCCACACGTGGCGCGGCTCAGGTCGGCGAAACCAAGGCGAGCGTCGCAGTGGCAAGAGCGCCGGCACCGCCGGCCGAGGGCACGGTGTTCGCCGGGTTCCGGGTGATCTCCGCGCGCCCGGACGGGTGGCTGGTCCTCGCCGGACGCCATCGCATCGCGGCCTACGCCCTGGTCATCCGCCTGGACGCGGCCGGCCCCGGGTCGGCCGCCGCTGCGCATAGCGCGGCTCAGGTGGGCGAACCCGAGGAGAATCTCCGCAGCAGTGGCGAGAGCACCAGGACGGACTTGGTTCGTTCCACGAACGGCTCCCCCGCGATCCGCTCCAGCACGCGCTCGAAGTGGCGCATGTCGGAGGCGAAGACCTGGGCGACCGCGTCCGCCTCACCGGTGACGGTGGAGGCGGCCACGACCTCCTGGTAGCGCTCCAGTCCCCGCTGGATGGTCTCCGGCGAGGTGTTGCGCCGGCAGTAGATCTCGACGAACCCCTCGGTCTCCCAGCCGAGCGCCGCCGGGTCGACCCGTACGGTGAAACCGGTGATGGCTCCGGTGGCCCGCAGCCGGTCCACGCGCCGCTTGACGGCGGGCGCGGACAGGCCGACCAGCTGCCCGATGTCCGCGTAGGAGCGGCGGGCGTCCTCGGCGAGGGCGTGCACGATGCGTTCGTCGAGATCGTTCAGCACAGTGGGTTGATCAGCTCTCAGGTGTTGCGAGTCGGGAACGGCGGTAGCCGTACAGGAAGTAGAACACGAGTCCGGCGGCCATCCAGCACCCGAAGACGACCCATGTGACGGTGTCGAGGCTGAACATGTTGTACGCGCAGAACAGGAAGCCCAGCACCGGCAGAACCGGTCCGAACGGCACCTTGAACGTGCGCTCCAGCTCCGGCCGCCGGTACCGCAGGATGACGACCGCTATGTTGACCAGCCCGAAGGCGAACAGCGTGCCGATGCTGGTGGCGTCGACGAGCTTGCCCAGCGGGATGAGCGCGGCGAGCACACCGCAGAACAGGGACACGATCACCGTGTTGAGGCGGGGGGCACCGGTCTTCGGGTGGACCTTGCCGAGCGCCTTGGGCACCAGACCGTCGCGGGACATCGCGAACAGGATGCGGGTCTGACCGTAGAGCACGGTGAGCACCACGCTCGCGATGGAGATGACCGCGCCCAGGGCGAGCAGCGTGCCCCAGAAGGTCTGGCCACTGACATCGTTCATGATCGCGGCGAGGGTGGCCTCCGAGCCGTCGAACTTCTTCCAGTTCCAGGCGCCGACGGCGACGGCCGCGACGAGCACGTACAGCGCGGTCACGATGATCAGGGACAGCATGATCGCCCGCGGCAGGTCCCGCTTGGGGTTCTTCGCCTCCTCACCGGCGGTGGAGGCGGCGTCGAAGCCGATGTACGAGAAGAACAGCGTGGCACCGGCGGCGCTGACCCCGGCCATGCCGAGCGGCATGAAGTCGGCGTAGTTGCCGGACTTGAAGCCCATGAAACCGATGGAGCAGAAGAGCACCAGGGCGGCGATCTTCACACACACCATGATCGTGTTGGCCCGGGCGGACTCACGTGCGCCACCGAGCAGGAACACCATCGCCAGGAGAACGACGATCAGGGCGGGCAGGTTGATGATGCCGTTGCCCTCGCCGGGCGCCGAGGACAGGGCGGCCGGGATGGTGACGCCGATGGTGCCGTTCAGCAGCTCGTTCAGGTACTCGCCCCAGCCGACGGCGACCGCGGCCACCGACACGCCGTACTCCAGCACGAGGCACCAGCCGCAGACCCAGGCGACCAGCTCACCCATCGTTGCGTACGCATATGAGTAGGAGGAGCCGGCGACCGGGATGCTGCCCGCCAGCTCGGCGTACGACAGGGCCGAGAACAGTGCCGTAAGACCGGCGATCACAAAGGCCAGGGTGACCGCGGGACCGGCCTCCGGAACGGCGTTGCCGAGGACGACGAAGATGCCGGTGCCGAGCGTGGCACCGATGCTGATCATCGTCAGCTGCCACAGGCCGAGGGAGCGCCGGAGCGTGCCTCCTTCGCCCTGGCCGCTCTCCGCGACCAGGCTTTCCACGGGCTTGCGACGCATGAGGCCCGCGGCAACGCCCGGGGACGCTGATGCGGTCTCTCTACGGTTCTGCGGGGGTGCGCCTTGGTCGAGCACGCGCTGGCTCCTTATCGCTGCCACTGAGGGCGGAGGGGACCGGCGGCGTCCCTGCGAGGGCAGGAACCCACCGAGCGGGGTCCCCGCCACACCACGTACAGCGCAGCACCCTATGAGCCAGGGCTTTACGGGCGTAATGCAGCAACCTTGCGCATACCCGTAAGATCATTGCGTTCATCCCGGGAGCGTGTCCATTCGTTGCGCCATGGCTTTCGAGCGTTGCGCACAGGCTTCGCAGGCACGGTTCACACAGACGCCGACGGCCCCCGTCCTCCCGGGTGCCGGGAGGACGGGGGCCGCTTGGAAACAGGGCGCCGGCTCAGCTCCAGCTGACGTGCAGCGGCTCGCCCTCGGCGTAGCCCGCCGCGCTCTGGATGCCGACGATGGCCTTCTCGGCGAACTCCTCCAGGGAGGCCGCGCCGGAGTAGGTGCACGAGGAACGGACGCCCGCGATGATCGAGTCGATCAGGTCCTCGACGCCCGGACGGACCGGGTCGAGGAACATCCGGGAGGTGGAGATGCCCTCCTCGAACAGCGCCTTGCGGGCGCGGTCGTAGGCCGACTCCTCCGACGTGCGGTTGCGCACCGCGCGCGCGGACGCCATGCCGTACGACTCCTTGTACAGGCGGCCGTCGGCGTCCTGCTGCAGATCACCCGGCGACTCGTAGGTGCCCGCGAACCACGAGCCGACCATCACATTGGACGCACCGGCCGCGAGCGCCATCGCGACGTCGCGCGGGTGCCGGACACCGCCGTCGGCCCACACGTGCTTGCCGTACTTCTTCGCCTCGGCGGCGCACTCCAGGACCGCGGAGAACTGCGGCCGGCCGACACCGGTCATCATCCGGGTGGTGCACATGGCGCCGGGGCCGACACCGACCTTGATGATGTCCGCCCCTGCGTCGATCAGGTCCTTGACGCCCTCGGCGGAGACGATGTTGCCCGCCACGATCGGCACCTGCGGGTCGAGGTCGCGGACCAGCTTGATGGCGCTGATCATCGACTCCTGGTGGCCGTGCGCGGTGTCGATGACGAGCGTGTCGACGCCCGCGTCGAGCAGCTGCTTGGCCTTGCCCGCCACATCACCGTTGATACCGACGGCGGCGGCGATGCGCAGCCTGCCTTCGGCGTCGGTGGCCGGGGTGTAGAGCGTGGCGCGCAGGGCGCCCTTGCGGGTGAGGATGCCGGCGAGCCTGCCGTCCTTGTCCACGGCCGGGGCGTAGCGGCGGTTGTGCCCGTCGAGGATGTTGAAGGCCTCGCGCGGCGCGATGTCGGCGTCGAGCAGCAGCAGGTCCGTCGACATGATCTCGGTGAGCTGGGTGAAGCGGTCGACGCCGGTCAGGTCCCGGTCGGTGACCACACCGATCGGGCGGCCGTCCTCGTCGACGACCACACCGGCGTTGTGCGCCCGCTTGGACAGCAGACCCAGAGCGTCGGCGACGGTCTGGTGCGGGGCCAGCACGATCGGCGTGTCGAGGACCAGATGGCGGCTCTTGACCCAGGAGACGACATCGGTGACGACGTCGATCGGGATGTCCTGCGGGATCACCACCAGGCCGCCGCGCCGGGCCACGGTCTCCGCCATCCGGCGGCCCGCGATCGCGGTCATGTTGGCGACGACCAGCGGGATCGTGGTGCCCGTGCCGTCCGGGGAGCTGAGGTCCACGCCCTGACGCGAGCCGACCGCGGAGCGGCTCGGCACCATGAAGACGTCGTCGTACGTCAGGTCGTACGCGGGCTGGATGTCATTGAGGAAACGCACGTGCCGCACATCCCAGTCGATCAGAGGTGACCCCCGGACAGGTCAGCCCGGGGGAGAAGCACGTACTTCATTGTCCCATGACGGCCGGAATGCGATGCCCGGTCGAATCATCCAGGCAGGTCACAGGGCGTTCGGAGGATCTGCCGAACCGGCCCCGGTCAACCCAGCGCGAGCGCCACCGTCAGCAGGGGTCCGCGGCCGGACGCCTCGGTGAACACCTCCAGTGCCACCGCCCACTCGTCGGGCCGGGCCGCCGCGTACTCCAGCCAGCCGCCGACGACGAGGAGCAGCCCGTTCTCGGCCGCGTCCGGCGGCCAGAACGAGGGGTCGCCGAGGCTGTCGGCGAGCGCGTCCCAGTTGCGGCCGGACCAGTCGGGCAGGGACAGGGTCCGCGCGAAGCGGTCCATGAACGCGGCCTTGTCGGCGACCCCGCCGAGGTCCAGCGTCACCACCCGCCGGCTCGTCATCTCAGCACCGTCCTGAACGTGTCGTAATGATCATCGGAAAGCACGCGGGGGACGAACCGCAGCAGCACGCCGTCGGTGCTGTCACGGCCGTCCCCTCATGACCTGCCGCGGGCCGCCCTCAGGCGCCGTCCGGGTCCGCCCGGTTCAGGGCGGGCTTCGGCGTGGGCCCCGCGGTCATCAGATAGTCCGCCGCCGACGTGTCCGTCACCAGGCTGGTGACCAGACCCGACCGCAGCACCGCGTCGATCGCGGACGCCTTGCGCTGGCCGCCGGCGATCGCCACGACCTCGGGGATACGGCGGAGCTGGTCGGCCTTGACCGTGATGCACCGCTCCCCCAGGTCCCGGCCGACGCGCCGGCCCTCGGCGTCGAAGAGATGCGCGGACATCTCGGCGGCGACACCGAGCGAGGCGTAGTGCGCCCGCTCCTCGTCGCTGAGCATGTCGTGCACCGTCGAGATGCCCGGCTCCCAGGAGCCGATGGAGACACAGGCGACCGTGACCTTGTCGAAGTACTCGAAGGCCCGGGCGATCCCGGTCTGGTGGCGCAGCGCGGCCGCGGTGGCCGCGTCCGGCAGCAGCATCGGCGCGTAGATGGGGTGCGCGTCGCCGCCGGACACCTGGGCGGCGCGGCGGACGGCCTCGACGGAGCCGCGCTCGGCGGTCCCGGCGTCGTACACGCCCGTCAGCTGCACCACCGTGCACGGTGGCAGCCGGTCGAGGGCCGCCGCCATGTGGATGGTGGAGCGGCCCCAGGCCAGTCCGAGGACGTCCCCCTCGTTGACGAGCTCGCCGAGCAGGTCGGCCGCCACCTCGCCGAGGTTCTCGGGGTCGGGGGTCTCCTCGGCCTCGGCCGGGGATTCGACCACGACGGCGTGCCTCAGGCCGTAGCGGGCGCGGAGCGCGTCGGAGCGCTCGGCGTCCAGCTCGGCCGGCACGCGGATCTCGATGCGTACGAGATCCCGTTCGAGGGCAGTCTCCAGAACCCGGGCCACTTTGAAGCGGCTGACGCCGAACTCCTCCGCGATCTGGATCTTGGACTTGCCCTCGAGGTAGAAGCGGCGGGCCATGGCCGCCGCCTGCACCAGCTCAGCGGGTCCCATCCGCATGGCTGACCGGCCCGCCGACATACCCGACACGGCGATCTCCTCACTGCTGTTCACACTCTGGATTCGCCGTTCATCCTTGCAGATCCGGCGCGACTGATCCGCCCTGATGGGCGCCGTTCCCTTAGCTGTTCACGTCGTTGTGGCTCAGTGGTCGCATGCCCAGGACGCCTTGGCGGTGGCCGTCTCCGCCTGTGCGCGCAGTGCACGTACCGCATCTGCCGGGTCGTTCGCCCCGTACACCGCCGAACCGGCGACGAAGACGTCGGCGCCCGCGTCCGCACACCGCTCGATCGTGGACGCGGAGACTCCTCCGTCGACCTGCAGCCAGAGTTCGAGACCGTGCTTCTCGATCAGCTGACGCGTGCGGCGGATCTTCGGAAGCATGATGTCCAGGAACGCCTGACCGCCGAAGCCCGGCTCGACCGTCATGATCAGCAGCATGTCGAGCTCGGGGAGCAGGTCCTCGTACGGCTCGATGGGCGTCGCGGGCTTGAGCGCCATGGAGGCACGCGCACCCTTGGCGCGGATCTCGCGGGCCAGCCGCACCGGGGCGGCGGCCGCCTCGACGTGGAAGGTGACGGACGAGGCACCCGCTTCGACGTACTGGGGTGCCCACCGATCGGCGTCCTCGATCATCAGATGGCAGTCCAGCGGCGTGTCCGTCGCCCGCGCCAGGGACTCTACGACCGGCACGCCGAGCGTGAGGTTCGGGACGAAGTGGTTGTCCATCACGTCGACGTGGAGCCAGTCGGCTCCCTCCACCGCCTTCGCCTCCTCCGCGAGGCGGGCGAAATCGGCGGACAGGATGCTGGGGTTGATCTGCACGGCCATGACCCAAGCCTGCCATGTCCGGGCACGGATGTTCGCCTCGGTCCCCGGCTGGATCACGACGGTACAGACCATTCTGCAAATCAGGTGCCCCACGGACGGGGCCGTGCCATGCTGGGCGGCCCACTGGCTCGATGTGCGGCTGGGCCCTGTCGTCACCTTCACGTCGTCCGCCCGGAGGGCGGGCGCACCAGGCCCCGCCGCGCAGGCGAGAAGGTGACGGCAGGGCCCTAGGGGGGCGCTATGAGGGACGCGGGATCGGACGATCATGGGCGTCATGTGCGCCAGGGGCTCATCAAATTCCTGACCGGACGTCGCAGCAAGTGGCTGATAGTGGCCCTCTGGCTGCTGGCGCTCGTGCTCGCGGGCCCGCTCGCCCAGAAGCTCACGGACGCCCAGGACAACGACGCCGCCTCCTGGCTGCCCGGGTCCGCGGAATCCACCCAGGTGCTCGACACCTCCAACCACTTCCGGCCCGAGCAGATACCGGCGGTCGTCGTGTTCGCCCGCGACGGCGGACTCACGGCGCGGGACAAGCAGCAGATCGGGCGGGACGTCCAGGAGATCAAGGGGCTGACCGCGCACGGCATCCGCGGCGCCGAGACCCGCGGACCCGTCTACGACAGCGCTTCCGCGCCGAAGGCCGCCCAGATCTACGTGCCCATCACGATGGACGCCAAGGGCTGGTCCGAGCTCGCCCCGGCCGTCGACACGCTGCGCGACCAGGTGGGCAGGAGCTCGGACGGGCTCGCCGTCCACATCACCGGGCCGGGCGGCACCTCCGCCGACTTCTCCAAGGCCTTCGAGGGCATCGACTCCACGCTGCTGCTCTCGGCGATGGGCGTCGTGATCGTCATGCTGCTGCTGACCTACCGCAGCCCGGTCCTGATCTTCGTGCCCCTCGTCGCGGTGGTCGTCGCCCTGTTCACGTCGCAGGCGCTGATCTATCTCCTGGCCCGGCACGCGGGCCTGACCGTCAACGGCCAGAGCGCGGGCATCCTCACGGTGCTGGTCTTCGGAGCCGGGACCGACTACGCGCTGCTCCTCGTCGCCCGCTACCGGGAGGAGCTGCGCCGCCACGAGGACCGGCACGAGGCCATGGCGCTGGCCCTGCACCGCGCGGGCCCTGCGGTGCTCGCCTCGGGCGCCACCGTGGTGCTGAGCATGCTGGTGCTGCTGGCCGCCGAGATGAACTCCACCCGCGGACTGGGCCCGGTCGCCGCGATCGGCGTGGCGGTCGCGCTGCTGGCCATGCTCACGCTCTTTCCGGCCCTGCTCCTGCTCTTCGGCCGCTGGATCTTCTGGCCGGTCGTCCCGCACTTCGGCTCGTCCGACCCGACCGAGCGGGGCGTCTGGGCCCGTATGGGCCGCGGCATCAGCCGCCGACCCCGGGTCGTCTGGGGCGCCACCGCCCTGGCACTGGCCGTCCTCTCGCTGGGCCTCCTCCAGCTCCGCGCCGACGGCATCGGCAACGCGGACGCCTTCACCGGCACCCCCGACTCGATCACCGGGCAGAAGGTGTCGCAGCGGTACTTCCCGGCGGGCAGCGGCGACCCGCTGGTGGTCGTGGCGGAGAGGGCGCAGGGCGACCAGGTGCGGCAGGCGGTCGCCGGTACGCGCGGTGTCGCGCCGGACAGCGTCACCGTCCCGCCCGGGACGAAACCCTCGTACGACGGCAAGGTCCTGTTCGAGGCGACCCTGACCGACCCGTCCGACAGCGAGGCGGCCAAGCACACCGTCGAGCGTGTGCGCGACGCCGTCCACGCGCTGCCGGGCGCCGACGCGCAGGTGGGCGGCGGCACCGCGGCCCTGCTGGACATGGAGCGGGCGACCACGCACGACAACGTGCTGATCATCCCGGCGGTCCTGCTGGTCGTGCTGCTGATCCTGGGCGCGCTGCTGCGGTCACTGGTGGCGCCGCTGCTGCTGATCGGCACGGTGGTGCTGTCCTTCGCGGCGGCCCTCGGCGCCAGCGCCCTCGCCTTCCGGCACGTCTTCGACTACGCGGGTGAGCAGACGGACTTCCCGCTGTTCGTCTTCGTGTTCCTGGTGGCCCTGGGCATCGACTACAACATCTTCCTGACCACCCGCATCCGCGAGGAGGCCACCCGCCAGGGCACCCGCCCCGGCGTGGTGACGGGCCTGGCGGCGACCGGCGCGGTCATCACGTCCGCGGGCCTGGTCCTGGCCGGGACGTTCGCCGCGCTCGGCACCCTGCCCATGGTGGCCTTCGCGGAGATCGGCTTCGCCGTCGCCCTCGGCGTCCTGCTGGACACCTTCGTCGTACGGTCGGTGCTGGTCACGGCGCTGTTTCTGGACGCCGGCCGGAAGGTGTGGTGGCCGCACCGGCTCGCGCACGAGGACGGTGCGGTCCCGGTCGTGCGCGAGTCCGAGGTCAGCCGGTCCGGCGGATGAGCGCCAGATACATGGCGTCGGTGCCGTGCAGATGCGGCCACAGCTGTACGTCGGGGCCCTCGCCGAGGGCCGGTACGCCGGGCAGCAGCGGGCGGGCGTCGACGAGTTCGGTGTCCGGGCGCTGCTTGAGCAGGTCCTGGACCACGGCACGGGTCTCGGCGAGGTGCGGCGAGCAGGTGGCGTAGCCGACGACCCCGCCGACCCGCACCGAGTCGAGCGCGGTGCGCAGCAGGGCGCGCTGCAGCGGCGCGAAGTTGTCGAGGTCCTCCGGGCGGCGGCGCCACCTGGCCTCGGGCCGTCTGCGCAGGGCGCCCAGACCGGTGCACGGCACGTCCATCAGCACCCGGTCGAAGGTGCCGGGCCGCCACGGCGGCCGGGTCCCGTCGGCGGCGATGACCTGGTACGGCCCCGGGTTGCCGGCCAGGGCCTTCGCCACCAGGCCGGCGCGGTGCGGCTGCTTCTCGGAGGCGAGCAGCGCGGCCCCGCGTTCGGCGGCGAGCGCGGCCAGCAGCGCGGCCTTGCCGCCGGGCCCCGCGCATCCGTCGAGCCACTTCTCGTCCGGGCCCTCCAGCGGCGCGTTGGCGAGTGCGAGCGCGACCAGCTGGCTGCCCTCGTCCTGCACACCGGCCCGGCCCTCCCGGACCGCCTCGACGGCGCCCGGCTCCCCGCCCTCGGCGAGCCGCACGGCATAGGGCGACCAGCGCCCCGGCACGGCGGCCTCCTCGCGGAGCAGCTCCTCGGCCGTGGCCCGCCCGGGACGGGCGACGAGGGTCACCTCGGGCCGCTCGTTGTCGGCCTCCAGCAGGTCCTCGATCCCGGCCCGCCCGCCGCCGAGCGAGTCCCACAGCGCGGAGACGACCCAGCGGGGGTGCGAGTGCACGACGGCGAGATGGTCCTCGGGATCCTCGTCGTAGGGCGGCGCGACCCGCTCCAGCCACCCGTCGAGGTCGTGCTGGGCGACCTTGCGGAGCACGGCGTTGACGAACTTGGCCCGCCCGTCGCCGAGGACGACGCGCGCGAGCTCGACGGAGGCGGACACGGCGGCGTGCGTCGGGATGCGGGTGCCGAGCAGCTGGTGCGCACCGAGGCTGAGCACGTCGAGCACCGGCGGGTCGACCTCCCGCAGCGGCCGGTCGACGCAGGCGGCGATCACCGCGTCGTACGTGCCCTGCCGGCGCAGCGTCCCGTACACCAGCTCGGTGGCGAGGGCGGCGTCCCGGCCGTCGAACTTGTCGGGGCCCTCCTTCTCCCGCGCCTTCCGCAGCAGCGGCGGCAGGACGAGGTTGGCGTACGCGTCCCGCTCGTCCACGGCGCGCAGGGCCTCGAACGCGAGGATGCGGACGGGGTCCTTCTGGGGACGGCGGTAGGGCTTGGCGGGCTTGCGAGGCCGCCGGGACTGCTCACTCACGAAAAAGGTGCTCCGGATGTGGGATGGGTACCGATGCCAGCGTACGTCCCGGGGGCCTGGGCGGTGCCGCCGCGTACACCGGGAAGTCCGCCGACGGGAGGAGCCGGGGCCGTGCTTCAGCCGCCCAGCGTCTCGCCCGCCGCGATCCGCACTCCACGTGCCCAGTCCGCCGCCCGCATCGGCTTCTTGCCCTGGGCCTGCACCCACAGCAGCTCCACGGCGTAGGACCCGGTGCCCACGTGCACGCTGTTCTTGCCGACGGCCAGCTGCCCCGGCAGCAGATCGGTCCGCTCCGGTACGGGCGTGGCCTGGACGAGCTTGAGCCGCTCGCCGCGGAAGGTGGTCCAGGCGCCGGGGGCCGGGGTGCAGCCGCGCACCACCCGGTCGACGTGCAGGGCCGGGACGGTCCAGTCGATCCGGGCGTCCTCGACGGTGATCTTCGGCGCCAGGGTGATGCCTTCGGCCGGCTGCGGCACGGCCTTGAGCGAGCCGTCCTCGATGCCGTCCATGGTCGCGGCGAGCAGCCCGGCGCCGGCGAAGGCGAGCCGGGTGAGCAGGTCGCCGCTGGTGTCGGTGGGCCGGATCTCCTCGGTGACGGTCCCGTACACCGGTCCCGAGTCCAGCCCCTCCTCGATGAGGAAGGTGGAGGCGCCCGTGATCTCGTCCCCCGCCATGATGGAGTGCTGCACGGGCGCCGCCCCGCGCCAGGCGGGCAGCAGCGAGAAGTGCAGATTGACCCAGCCGTGGGCGGGGATGTCGAGGGCGACGCGGGGCAGCAGGGCGCCGTAGGCGACCACGGGGCAGCAGTCCGGGGCGATCTGCGCGAGCCGCTCCAGGAACTCGGGGTCCCGCGGCTTGAGCGGCTTCAGCACCTCGATCCCGGCCTCCTCCGCCCGCTCGGCCACGGGTGACGCGACCAGCCTGCGCCCGCGCCCGGCCGGCGCGTCGGGCCGCGTGACGACGGCGGCCACCTCGTGCCGCCCGGAGGCGATGAGAGCGTCCAGGGCGGGAACGGCGACCTCGGGGGTACCGGCGAAGACGAGCTTCATGGAAGGGTTCGGGCCTCTCGGGCGGTGGCGACGGCGGGCAGCCCCCAAGTCTATGACCACGCACGCAATCCGCCGACGGCGAGCAACGTCCACGGCATGCACCGGTTTTCACCTGACTGGAGACAGGTGGTGCACGGGTGGGCAAACCGGCGTACGCATATGCCCGTACGCCCCCACACCGTGACCAGCGGAGCGCACACGCGTTGGTCAAGAAAGAGTTGACCACAAAGGGCCGCATTCGGCGGCCCAATTCCTTTCAACGCCGGTTCGAGAGGCTTGTTCATGGCCGACCACGCAACCCACGACGCCCAGGCCCGGGCCAGCCTGCACTTGCTGGTGCGGGACATCGAGCGGGTCCGCCGCCAGGTGGACGCACTGCGCACGCTCACCGCCCAGTTGGGCAACGTCTACCGCCCGCGCCGCTCCGGCCCCTCCACGGGCTTCGTCGTCTACGGACGCGCCCCCGCCCCGACCGTGCGTCTCGCGCAGGAACTCCGGGACAGCGTCGAGACCCTGGTCACGGCCGCCGTGGACTTCGACCGCTCGCTCGGCTTCTCGTGGGACGCGGTGGGCTCCGCACTCGGCGTCACCAAGCAGGCGGTGCACCGCCGTTACGGCGCCCGGCGCGCCGCCGCCCAGGCTGCCGCCGAGACCGAGCACACCACGGAGCCGTCCGGGACCCGCACGCTCAATGTGAACACCGGCCTCCCCTCGGTCCCCACGGTCCCCGCGGCCCGCTCCATGCCGACCCAGCCCACAGCGGGCAGCCCCACGCTCCGCGACGAGGCCAGGCCCACGGCCTTCCCCAGCCCGCGCAACGGCTGACGCATTCTCACGCCGCCCTCCCGGCAGGCATCCGGGAGGGCAGCCGCATGCCCGGCCTCACCTCGCCGCCGAGGGCTTCACCGACATCAGTGGACCTGACCCGATGTCCGTGGACGTGCCCCGACTTTGGTGGGCCTGCCCCGACTTCCGTGGGTCCCCTCCGATGGCCGCGGGCCCGAGCCAATGGCTGCGGGTCTCCCCCGACGACCGTGAGCCTGACCCGATGGCCGCGGGCCCGAGTCGACGGCCGCGGGTCTCCCCCGATGCCCGCGGGCCCGAGCCGATGGCTGCGGGCGCCACCCGACCTCCGCCCGGCCCCATCCGATGGCCGCGGGCCCGACCCGATCGCTGCGGGCCCTACCCGACCTCCGCCGGGCCCCATCCGATGGCCGCGGGCCCCACCCGACCTCCGCCGGGCCCCATCCGATGGCCGCGGGCCCCACCCGACCTCCGCCCGGCCCCATCCGATGGCCGTGAGCCCGACCCGATCGCTGCGGGCCCCACCCGACCTCCGCAGGGCCCCACCCGATGGCCGTGAGCCTGACCGGACGGCCGCGGGCCCCACCCGACCTCCGCCGGGCCCCACCCGATGGCCGCGGGCCCCACCCGACCTCCGCAGGGCCCCACCCGACCTCCGCCGGGCCCCACCCGACCTCCGCCGGGCCCCATCCGATGGCCGTGAGCCCGACCCGATCGCTGCGGGCCCCACCCGACCTCCGCAGGTCTCACCCGATGGCCGTGAGCCTGACTGGATGGCCGCGGGGCCCATCCGATGGCCGCGGGTCTCACCCGACGAGCGCGCACCCCACCCGGCCTCCGCGTACCTCACCCGATGTCCGGCGGATCGATCCGCACCCGTACGGCCTCCCCGCTCCCCCGCGCCATCCGCGCGGCCTGCGCCGACTTCAGCGCGGATGCCAGCGCCGCCCCGCTTCCCGGCGGCACCCGCACTAGCGCGCGCTCCCAGTGCTCCCCGGGCGGTGGCGCCCCGGTCCGTCTCGGCCGCCCCGGAAGGGTGAGCGGCATCGGCACGGGCCCCAACACCTCGGCATCCGACGGCAGTTCGACCGTTTGCAGGAACTCCGCGACCGCCTCCGCCGTGCCCGACACCGCGGCCATCCGGGACACCGGCGGAAATCCCAGCTCCGCTCGCTCGGAGAGCTCCCGCACCGCGTGTCCGACGGGGTCCCAGCGCACCAGCGCCTGTACCGGTCGCAGCGTCGGCTCGGCGACGACCACCACGGTGCCCCGGTCCCCCTGCGGCCGCACGAGCGCACAGGCACCGATCCACCGGCGCAGCGCGTCCTCTCCGGCCCGCAGGTCGGGACGGCTCAGCATGGCCCAGCCGTCCAGCAGCAGGGCCGCCGCATAGCCGCCCTCGGCGACGGGTTCGGCCCCGGGTGTGCTCACGACCAGCGCGGGAGTCCCCGGCACCGTGTCCAGCACGTGCTCCCGCCCCGAGGTGCGCACCGGTACGGCGGGAAAGGCCCGCCCCATTTCCTCGGCGGTCCGCCGCGCCCCCACGACCTGGGCCCGCAGCCGGAAGCCGCCGCACTCCGGACAGTGCCAGGCACCTTCCTCGCGACCGCACCACCCGCACCGCAGCGCCCCCGCGCCCTGCGCCTCCAACGGCCCGGAGCAGTGCCGGCACCGCGCGGGCGCCCGGCACTGGGCACAGGCCATGCGCGGCACATAGCCCCGCCGGGGCACCTGCACGAGGACCGGCCCGTGCTTGAGTCCCTCCCGGACCGTCTGCCAGGCAAGCGTCGGCAGCCGGGCGGCACGCGCGGCCTCGTCCCGGGCGAGGTCGCCGTCCCCCACCGTCCGCACCAGGGGCGCGGCCAGCCGCACCTGCTCCCGGCCCGCGATCAGGGGACGCGCCCAGCCGTTCTCCACGAGCTGCGCGGCCTCCACGGTGCAGCTCCAGCCGCCCAGCAGGAAGCCGCACCTGTCCAGGGCCGCGCGCAGCAGGAGCACGTCCCGGGCGTGCGGCTGCGGCGCGTGCTGCTCGCTGTGGCTGTCGTCCCCGTCGTCCCAGATGGCGACGAGTCCGAGGTCCTGCACGGGCGCGAACATGGCGGCCCGCGTGCCGACGACGGCCCGTACGGAACCCCGCCGCACGGCGAGCCACTGTGCGTATCGCTTCTCGGGCCCGGCATCGGCGGTGAGCAGCGCGTGGCGTCCCTCGCCGAGCAGCGCGGTCAGCGCCGTGTCGACCCGGGCGGCGGCCCGTCCGTCCGGTACGACGACGAGCGCGCCGCGTCCCGAGGCGAGGGTCGCCGCGACGGCCCGCGCGAGTTCCTCGCTCCACTCCGGTCCGGGCAGCGCGTTCCACACGGCACGGGGCGCGCCGCCCGAGGCCAGCGACTCGACGAAGGCCGGCCCGTGCTCGTACCGGGACCAGGACCCGGCGTCGGGAGCCGGCGGCGGTGGCAGTGGCGGGGGCGAGGGGCGCTGTTCGGCTCGCGCGCTGCGCGGTGGCACGGCCAGTTGCAGCACATCGGCGAGGCTGCCCGCGTACCGGTCGGCGACGGCCCTGGCCAGGCCGAGGAGTTCCGCGCTCAGCACGGGTTCGGGCGACACCACCTGGGCCAGCGCGGCCAGCGGCCCCGAGTAGTCGGACTCGGCCCGCCGCTCCACCAGGAAGCCGTCGATGAGTCCGCCGCCCTCGCGGCGCCCGTCCCGCACGCGGTGCCTGCCGGCCCCGAACCGCACCCGCACCCGCACCCCGGGCTGGGCCTCGGCGTCCAGTTCCTCGGGCACGGCGTAGTCGAAGTACCGGTCGAGGTGGAGCACGCCCTTGTCGACCAGCACCCGTGCGACGGGCAGCTCCTTGGCGAGCGCGGCCCCGCGCCAGGTCCGGGGCTTGGCCCGGGGCACCTTGGCGCCCCGCACGCTCTCCCGGATGAGCGCGAGCTGCTCCGGCGGCGCCACTTCGGCCCCGCCGTCCCCCTGCCCGTTCTCGCTGCTCACGCTTGCATTTTTACCAAAAGCCACTGACAACCGACGCCCGCCCGAGACCAACCCTGCCACGGCCGCCGTCAGGCGCTGACTTCTGCCTTGGGCCACTCGGCCATACCGGTCCAGGACCGGCAGCAGGATTCGAACCTGCGTGGAAATCATTCCGGAAGTTGAAGTACCCGTGCCCCTCGCACCGGGTGGCGTCGTTTGCTTCGGTGGAGTGCGCCGGGTTGTGAAACGCCGAGGCCCGGCCCCCGAAGGGAAGCCGGGCCACGGCGGGAAGGCGGCACTCGGGACTTACAGCCCCGCGGCGTTGCGCAGGGCGTCCACGCGGTCCGTGCGCTCCCAGGTGAAGTCGGGAAGCTCGCGGCCGAAGTGGCCGTACGCCGCGGTCTGGGCGTAGATCGGGCGGAGCAGGTCGAGGTCGCGGATGATGGCGGCCGGGCGGAGGTCGAAGACCTCGTCGATCGCCTTCTCGATCTTCTCGGGCTCGACCTTGTGGGTGCCGAAGGTCTCGACGAAGAGACCGACGGGCTCGGCCTTGCCGATCGCGTAGGCGACCTGGACCTCGCAGCGCGAGGCCAGGCCCGCGGCGACGACGTTCTTGGCGACCCAGCGCATCGCGTACGCCGCCGAGCGGTCCACCTTGGACGGGTCCTTGCCGGAGAACGCGCCGCCGCCGTGGCGGGCCATGCCGCCGTACGTGTCGATGATGATCTTTCGGCCGGTCAGACCCGCGTCGCCCATCGGGCCGCCGATCTCGAAGCGGCCGGTCGGGTTGACCAGCAGGCGGTAGCCCTCGGTGTCCAGCTTGATGCCCTCGTCCAGGAGCGCCTTCAGCTCCGGCTCCACGACGAACTCACGGATGTCGGGGGCGAGCAGCGACTCCAGGTCGATGTCGCTCGCGTGCTGCGAGGAGACGACCACCGTGTCGAGGCGGACCGCCTTGTCGCCGTCGTACTCGATGGTGACCTGCGTCTTGCCGTCCGGGCGCAGGTAGGGGATCGTGCCGTTCTTGCGGACGTCCGAGAGACGCTTGGACAGGCGGTGCGCCAGGAAGATCGGGAGCGGCATCAGCGTCGGCGTCTCGTCCGTCGCGTAGCCGAACATCAGGCCCTGGTCGCCCGCGCCCTGCTTGTCGAGCTCGTCGTCGTCACCCTCGACCCGGGTCTCGTACGCCTTGTCCACACCCTGGGCGATGTCCGGCGACTGCGCGCCGATGGACACCGACACACCGCAGGAGGCGCCGTCGAAGCCCTTCTTGGAGGAGTCGTAGCCGATCTCCAGGATCGTGTTACGGACCAGCGTCGCGATGTCCGCGTACGTCTTGGTCGTGACCTCACCGGCCACGTGCACCAGGCCCGTGGTGATCAGTGTCTCCACGGCGACCCGGGAGGTCGGGTCCTCGCGCAGAAGCGCGTCGAGAATGGTGTCGCTGATCTGGTCAGCGATCTTGTCGGGGTGACCCTCGGTCACAGACTCCGAGGTGAACAGTCGACGGGACACAACGCTCCCTGGGGTTGCAGCGGCTGCTGGCTGATCATTGTCGGACGACACGGGGGCTGCGCCCGGCGTCGTCCGAGAACAGTTTATCGGTCGTGCTCCGCCACCGGCCCACCCGTCTCGCCTCTCGGGAGCGCTGTGACCTGCGGCACGCGCATTCTGCCCAATGCCGAGCGCCATTGGCCAGTGTCGCCACGCGACAATGTCACCGGGGAAGGCGCCGCCGCACGGCCGAAACGACTCAGGCCAGACGGGGCCCGACCAGGTCCCAGACGATGTCGGCCAGCGCCTCCTTCGGGCCGTGCGGTACGGGCGTCTCACTGCCGTCCGCGCCCAGCACGACGGCCTCGTTCTCCTCGGCACCGAAGGTCTTGCGCTCCCCCACCTCGTTCACCACGAGGAGGTCGCATCCCTTGCGTGCCAGCTTCGCCCGGCCGTTGGCGAGGACGTCGTCCGTCTCGGCGGCGAAACCGACAATCACCTGTCCGGGGCGCGCCCGGTCGGCTGAGATCTCCGCGAGGATGTCCGGATTCCGCACCAGCACGACCGGCTCCGGGTCCTGGCCGTCCTTCTTCTTGATCTTCCCCGAGGCGTAGTTCGCGGGCCGGAAGTCCGCGACGGCTGCGGCCATCACCACCGCGTCGGCGTCCGCGGCCGCCTTCAGCACCGCCTCGCGCAACTGCACGGCCGTGCCGACCGGGACGACGTCCACGCCGGCCGGGTCCGGCAGGCCGGTGTTCGCCGCGATCAGCGTCACCCGGGCGCCCCGCGCGGCGGCCGTACGCGCCAGGGCGTAGCCCTGCTTGCCGGAGGAGCGGTTGCCGAGGAAGCGGACCGGGTCGAGGGGCTCACGGGTGCCGCCGGCGCTGACCACGACATGCCGGCCCTTCAGGTCCGGCTCGGTGACGCCCCGGGCCAGCACCCGGCGGCAGACCTCGAATATCTCGGCGGGGTCGGGCAGCCGGCCCTTGCCGGTGTCGACGCCGGTGAGGCGGCCGACCGCCGGCTCGATCACGACGGCGCCGCGGCGGCGCAGCGTCGCCACGTTCTCCTGGGTGGCCGGGTGCTCCCACATCTCGGTGTGCATGGCCGGGGCGAAGACGACCGGACAGCGGGCGGTGAGGAGCGTGTTGGTGAGGAGGTCGTCGGCGAGGCCGTGGGCGGCCTTGGCGAGCATGTCGGCCGTGGCCGGAGCCACCACCACCAGGTCGGCGTGCTGGCCGATGCGGACGTGCGGGACCTCGTGGACGCCGTCCCAGACCTCGGTGGAGACGGGGTTGCCGGACAGGGCGGACCAGGTGGCCGCGCCGACGAAGTGCAGCGCGGAGGCGGTCGGGACCACGCGGACGTCATGACCGGACTCCGTCAGCCTCCGCAGCAGCTCACAGGCCTTGTACGCGGCGATGCCGCCGCTGACCCCCAGAACGACCCTTGGCTTGTCCACCGTGGCTCCCCGAACTCGACAACGTACGAAACGCGATCTCGACAACGTACGACTCAATGCTGCATCACGGGCCGGGAACGACCCCCGCACCCCCGAGCACACCACAGGCCCGGCAGTCGTGCTGCCGGGCCTGTGGATAAAGCCAACCGCAATCTGAAAGTACTACTGCGCCGGGCCCTCGATGGCCTCGGACGTCAGCAGACCGGCGTTGATCTCCCGCAGGGCGATCGAGAGCGGCTTCTCGTGGACGTGGGTGTCGACGAGCGGACCGACGTACTCGAGGAGGCCCTCGCCGAGCTGCGAGTAGTACGCGTTGATCTGGCGGGCCCGCTTGGCCGCATAGATCACGAGGCTGTACTTCGAGTCGGTGGCCTCGAGGAGCTCGTCGATCGGCGGGTTGATGATGCCCTCGGGCGCGGTGATGGAAGAGGACACGCTCTACCTTCCGAAAGATGGGAAAAGATCAGACACGATCACACAACGTCCATCAAGGCTAGCAGCTCGCGGGCCACGTCCTGGACAGAGGTGTTGACCAAGGTCACGTCGAACTCCGGCTCGGCCGCCAGCTCGATCCTGGCCGCCTCCAGGCGGCGCTCGATCACCTCGGGCGGCTCGGTGCCCCGGCCCGTGAGCCTGCGCACGAGCTCCTCCCAGGAGGGAGGAGCCAGGAACACCAGCTGGGCCTCCGCCATGGAGTCACGGACCTGCCGGGCGCCCTGGAGGTCGATCTCCAGGAGAACCGGCACACCGGCCTCCAGGTGCTCCAGCACGGCCGCACGCGGCGTGCCGTAGCGGTTGCCGGCGAATTCGGCCCACTCCAGCAGCTCGCTGTTGGCGATCAGCTTGTCCATCTCCTCGTCGGTGACGAAGAAGTAGTGGACACCGTGCTTCTCGCCGGGGCGGGGCTGACGGGTGGTCGCCGACACCGAGAGCCAGACCTCGGGGTGTTCCTTGCGCATATGGGCGACGACCGTGCTCTTGCCGACCCCGGAGGGGCCGGAGAGCACGGTCAGCCGCGGACGTACGTCCGGGGGCTCGGGGGTCGTCCCCCGGAATGTTGCAGCCATGCAGCGATTATTCCAGCAATCCCGGGTTGCCCGGGACGCCGGTCCCGGACTGCCCAGTACTCAGGAACCGGTGCTGCCGAACTCGCGCTCCAGGGAGGCGATCTGGTTGGAACCGAGGCCGCGCACGCGGCGGCTCTCGGAGATACCGAGTCGCTCCATGATCTGCTTGGCGCGGACCTTGCCCACGCCCGGCAGGGACTCGAGCAGGGCGGAGACCTTCATCTTGCCGATGACGTCGTTCTCCTGGCCCTGCTTGATGACCTCGTGAAGAGAGGCGCCGGAGTGCTTGAGTCGATTCTTGACCTCGGCCCGCTCCCGGCGAGCCGCGGCGGCCTTTTCGAGCGCGGCTGCGCGCTGTTCAGGGGTAAGGGGCGGAAGAGCCACGCCTACGTCACCTCGGATGTCGAACTGTCGGATACGGACCGGTGAGGAACCTAGTCGCCCCACACCTGGGGAGCCACGAGCAACACGCCTGCCCGTTGACTCTGCTCGGAGACTAGCGGTCGAGACCGCCAGAGTCAGCGAGAACAGCGGAAAAGTCCTGGTCAGCCTCCGTCAGGCCGGACATTTCAGACATACTGCCCCGGATTTGAGGATGTATTCAGACTCAAGACGTCCAGGCGTCCCTCACCGGAACACCCTTCGGACACATACCCAAGCCCCGACGGAGACTCATCGGAGGACTCAGACGGCCGTCACGGCCGCCCTGATCTCCTCCGCGAAGCGGTCCGCGGCCGAGCGCAGCGCTCCGACCTCGGGACCGTGACGCAGAACACCCCGGCTGACGTTCGGCACGACATTGCGCACCGCCGCCCCGAAGACCCCGGGAAGATCGGCCGGGGTCGCCCCCTGGGCGCCGATGCCGGGGGCGAGGAGCGGACCGTTGATGTCGAGGTCGTACGACGACAGGTCGCCGAGCGTGGCGCCCACGACCGCCCCGAAGGAGCCCAGGGGCTCCTCCCCCGCGTTCTCGGCCGCCAGGTGGGCCAGCATCGTCGCACCGATGTTCCGGCCGCCGGCCCGCACCGCGTGCTGCACCTCGCCGCCCTCCGGGTTGGAGGTCAGCGCCAGCACGAACAGACCCGCGCCGCTCTCCCGTGCCAGCGCGATCGCCGGGCTCAGCGAGCCGTAGCCGAGGTACGGCGAGACGGTCAGGGCGTCCGAGAACAGCGGGGCGTCCTTGTGCAGGAAGGCCTCGGCGTAGGCGGCCATGGTCGAGCCGATGTCGCCGCGCTTGGCGTCCATGACGACCAGCGCACCGGCCGCGCGTGCCTCCTCGACGGTCCGTTCCAGGACGGCGACGCCCCGCGAGCCGAAGCGCTCGAAGAACGCGCTCTGCGGCTTGAGCACGGCCACCCGGTCGGCCATCGCCTCGACGACCGTGCGGCTGAACCGCTCCAGGCCGGCGATGTCGTCGTTCAGTCCCCACTCCGTGAGCAGCGACGCGTGCGGGTCGATGCCGACGCACAGCGGGCCGCGCTCGTCCATGGCCCGGCGCAGGCGTGCGCCGAAGGGTTCCAGGGCGGTCATACCGTCTTTCCTGCCTTCCTGACATCGGCGCCGACCGCGTCGGCGAGGGTCGCGTACGGGCTCGTACGGAGCCGGGCGGCGAGCCCCTTGTGGATCGCGCGGCCCCAGAAGGGCCCCTCGTAGATGAAGGCGCTGTAGCCCTGGACCAGCGTGGCGCCCGCCAGGATCCGTTGCCAGGCGTCCTCGGCGTTCTCGATGCCGCCCACGCCCACCAGGGTGATCCGGTCGCCCACGCGCGCGTACAGCCGGCGCAGGACCTCCAGGGAGCGCGCCTTCAGCGGGGCGCCGGACAGCCCGCCGGTCTCCTTGACGAGGGACGGGTCCGACTTCAGAGCGAGGCCCTCGCGCGCGATGGTGGTGTTCGTGGCGATGATCCCGTCCAGGCCGAGCTCGACGGCCAGGTCGGCCACGGCGTCCACGTCCTCGTCCGCGAGGTCCGGCGCGATCTTCACCAGCAGCGGGACCCGGCGGTGGGACACCGCGCGGTCGGCGGCCTCGCGCACGGCGGTCAGCAGCGGGCGCAGCGCCTCGGTCGCCTGCAGGTTGCGCAGCCCGGGCGTGTTCGGCGAGGAGACGTTGACCACCAGGTAGTCGGCGTACGGCGCGAGCCGCTGGGCGGACTTCACGTAGTCGCCCACGGCCTCCGCCTCCGGGACGACCTTGGTCTTGCCGATGTTCACGCCCACGACGGTCGGGAAGACCGGCTCACGGGTCGCGAGGCGGGCCGCGACGGCGAGGGAGCCGTCGTTGTTGAAGCCCATGCGGTTGATCAACGCACGGTCCGGGACGAGGCGGAACAGCCGCTTCCTGGGATTTCCGGGCTGCCGCTCGCCCGTCACCGTGCCGATCTCGACGTGGTCGAAGCCCAGCATCGCCATTCCGTCGACGGCGACGGCGTTCTTGTCGAAGCCGGCGGCGAGGCCGAAGGGGCCGTGCATCCGCAGCCCGAGCGCCTCCGTCCGCAGCTCCTTGTAGCGGGGCGCGAGGGCGGCCGCGAGGAAGGTGCGCAGCACCGGGACGCGGACGGCGAGGCGGATCCAGCGGAAGGCCAGGTGGTGGGCCTGCTCCGGGTCCATCCGTTTGAAAACCAGACGGAAGAAAAGCTTGTACATGTCGGTGTCCTCATGAAGAGGGGGACACCGTTTTCCGGTGTCCCCCTCAGGGCTGCTAGTCGCGGGCCGCGGTCAGGTGTTCCGCGTGTTCCTGGAGCGAACGCACGCCCACGTCGCCGTGGTTGAGGGCGTCGATGCCCTGGACCGCGGCGGCGAGCGCCTGCACCGTCGTCAGGCAGGGCACGGACCGCGCCACGGCCGCCGTACGGATCTCGTAGCCGTCGAGGCGGCCGCCGGTGCCGTACGGGGTGTTGACGATCAGGTCGACCTCGCCGTCGTGGATGAGCTGGACGATCGTCCGCTCACCGTTCGGTCCGACGCCCTCCGACTGCTTGCGCACGATGGTGGCGTGGATGCCGTTGCGCTTGAGGACCTCGGCCGTGCCGGACGTGGCCAGCAGCTCGAAGCCGTGCGCGACCAGTTCACGGGCCGGGAAGATCATCGAGCGCTTGTCCCGGTTGGCGACCGAGATGAAAGCCCGGCCCTTCGTCGGCAGCGGGCCGTAGGCACCCGCCTGGGACTTGGCGTAGGCGGTGCCGAAGACGGAGTCGATGCCCATGACCTCGCCGGTGGAGCGCATCTCCGGGCCGAGGACGGTGTCCACGCCGCGGCCGTGGATGTCACGGAACCGCGACCACGGCATGACCGCCTCCTTGACGGAGATCGGCGCGTCGAACGGCAGCTCGCCGCCGTCGCCGGTGGCCGGCAGCAGCCCCTCGGCGCGCAGCTCGGCGATGGTCGCGCCCAGGGAGATCCGGGCGGCGGCCTTGGCCAGCGGGACCGCGGTCGCCTTCGAGGTGAAGGGGACGGTTCGGGACGCGCGCGGGTTGGCCTCCAGGACGTAGAGGATGTCGCCCGCCATCGCGAACTGGATGTTGATCAGGCCCCGCACGCCCACGCCCTCGGCGATGGCCTCGGTCGAGGCGCGCAGCCGCTTGATGTCGAAGCCGCCCAGCGTGATCGGGGGCAGCGCACAGGCCGAGTCGCCGGAGTGGATGCCGGCCTCCTCGATGTGCTCCATGACGCCGCCGAGGTAGAGCTCGTGGCCGTCGTAGAGGGCGTCGACGTCGATCTCGATCGCGTCGTCGAGGAACCGGTCGACCAGCACCGGGCGCGAGGGGCTGATCTCCGTCGACTCCGCGATGTAGGAGGACAGCCGGGTCTCGTCGTACACGATCTCCATGCCGCGTCCGCCGAGGACGTACGACGGGCGGACGAGCACCGGGTAGCCGATCTCGTCGGCGATGGCCTTGGCCTCGGCGAAGGTCGTGGCGGTGCCGTGCTTGGGGGCCGGGAGGCCCGCCTCGGCCAGCACCCGCCCGAAGGCACCCCGGTCCTCCGCCGCGTGGATGGCCTCGGGGGACGTGCCCACGATCGGCACGCCGTTGTCCTTGAGCGCCTGCGACAGACCCAGCGGCGTCTGGCCGCCCAGCTGGACCACCACACCGGCGACCGGACCGGCCTGACGCTCCGCGTGGACGATCTCCAGCACGTCCTCGAGGGTCAGCGGCTCGAAGTACAGGCGGTCGGAGGTGTCGTAGTCCGTGGAGACGGTCTCCGGGTTGCAGTTGACCATCACGGTCTCGTACCCGGCGTCGCTGAGCGCGAAGGAGGCGTGGACGCACGAGTAGTCGAACTCGATGCCCTGCCCGATCCGGTTCGGACCGGAGCCGAGGATGATGACCGCGGGCTTCTCGCGCGGCGCGACCTCGGTCTCCTCGTCGTAGGAGGAGTAGAAGTACGGCGTCCGCGCCGCGAACTCGGCGGCGCAGGTGTCCACCGTCTTGTAGACGGGCCGGATCCCGAGCGCGTGGCGGACCTCGCGCACGACGTCCTCGCGCAGCCCGCGGATCTCGCCGATCTGCTGGTCGGAGAAGCCGTGCCGCTTGGCCTCGGCCAGCAGCTCCGGGGTGAGCTCGGCGGCCTCGGCCAGCTCGTCGGCGATCTCCTTGATGAGGAAAAGCTGGTCGACGAACCACGGGTCGATCTTCGTGGCCTCGAACACCTCCTCCTGGGTGGCGCCCGCGCGGATGGCCTGCATGACCGTGTTGATCCGGCCGTCGGTGGGCCGTACGGCCTCGCGCAGCAGTTCGTCCTTCTCGCCCGCCTCGCCGACGAAGGTGAACTGGCTGCCCTTCTTCTCCAGCGAGCGCAGCGCCTTCTGGAAGGCCTCGGTGAAGTTGCGGCCGATGGCCATGGCCTCGCCGACCGACTTCATGGTGGTGGTGAGGGTGGAGTCGGCCTGCGGGAACTTCTCGAAGGCGAACCGCGGGGCCTTCACGACGACGTAGTCGAGGGTCGGCTCGAAGGAGGCCGGGGTCTCCCGCGTGATGTCGTTCGGGATCTCGTCGAGGGTGTAGCCGACGGCGAGCTTGGCCGCGATCTTGGCGATCGGGAAGCCGGTCGCCTTGGACGCGAGGGCCGAGGAGCGCGACACGCGCGGGTTCATCTCGATGACGATGACCCGGCCGTCCTCGGGGTTCACCGCGAACTGGATGTTGCAGCCGCCGGTGTCGACGCCTACCTCGCGGATGACGGCGATGCCGATGTCCCGCAGGATCTGGTACTCGCGGTCGGTGAGCGTCATCGCCGGGGCGACGGTGATCGAGTCACCGGTGTGCACGCCCATGGGGTCGAAGTTCTCGATGGAGCAGACGACCACGACGTTGTCGTGCTTGTCGCGCATCAGCTCCAGCTCGTACTCCTTCCAGCCGAGGATGGACTCCTCCAGGAGCACCTCGGTGGTCGGTGAGAGGGTCAGGCCCTGGCCCGCGATGCGGCGCAGCTCGTCCTCGTCGTGGGCGAAGCCGGAGCCGGCGCCGCCCATCGTGAAGGACGGGCGGACGACGACCGGGTAGCCGCCGAGCTGCTCGACGCCCGCGAGGACGTCCTCCATGGAGTGGCAGATGACCGAGCGGGCGGACTCGCCGTGGCCGGTCTTCTGCCGGACCGCCTCGACGACCAGCTTGAACTGGTCGCGGTCCTCGCCCTTGTGGATGGCCTCGACGTTGGCGCCGATCAGTTCGACGCCGTACTTGTCCAGGACGCCGTTCTCGTGCAGCGAGATGGCGGTGTTGAGGGCCGTCTGGCCGCCCAGAGTGGGCAGCAGCGCGTCCGGCCGCTCCTTGGCGATGATCTTCTCGACGAAGTCCGGGGTGATCGGCTCGACATAGGTGGCGTCGGCGATCTCCGGGTCGGTCATGATCGTCGCCGGGTTGGAGTTCACGAGGACGACGCGCAGGCCCTCGGCGCGCAGGACGCGGCACGCCTGGGTGCCGGAGTAGTCGAACTCGGCGGCCTGGCCGATGACGATCGGGCCGGAGCCGATGACCAGGACGGACTGGATATCGGTGCGCTTAGGCACGCTGGCCCTCCATCAGGACTGTGTCCATCAAAGACGTGAAGCGGTCGAACAGGTAGGCGGCGTCGTGCGGACCGGCGGCCGCTTCGGGGTGGTACTGGACGCTGAAGGCCGGCTTGTCGAGGAGCCGGAGGCCCTCCACCACGTTGTCGTTGAGGCAGACGTGGGAGACCTCGACGCGGCCGAAGGGGGTGTCGGAGACCTGGTCGAGCGGGGCGTCCACGGCGAAGCCGTGGTTGTGCGCGGTGACCTCGACCTTGCCGGTCGTGCGGTCCTGCACCGGCTGGTTGATGCCCCGGTGGCCGTACTTCAGCTTGTAGGTGCCGAAGCCGAGCGCGCGGCCGAGGATCTGGTTGCCGAAGCAGATGCCGAAGAGCGGGGTGCCGCGCTCCAGGACCGCCCGCATGACGGAGACCGCGTGGTCGGCGGTTGCCGGGTCGCCGGGGCCGTTGGAGAAGAACACACCGTCGGGGTTGACGGCGTAGACGTCCTCGGCGGTCGCCGTGGCGGGCAGCACGTGCACCTCGATGCCGCGCTCGGCCATGCGGTGCGGGGTCATGCCCTTGATGCCGAGGTCGACGGCGGCGACGGTGTACTTCTTCTCCCCGATCGCGGGGACGACGTACGTCTCCTTGGTGGCGACCTCGGCGGAGAGGTCGGCGCCCTCCATCTCGGGGGCCTGGCGCACCTCGGCCAGCATCGTGCCCTCGTCGGGCAGCGCGTTTCCGGAGAAGATGCCGACGCGCATGGCGCCGCGCTCGCGCAGATGGCGGGTGAGCGCGCGGGTGTCGATGCAGCTGATGCCGACGATGCCCTGGTGGCGCAGTTCCTCGTCCAGCGAGCGCTTGGCGCGCCAGTTGGAGGGCACGCGCGCGGGGTCGCGCACGACGTAACCGGCGACCCAGATCCGCTTGGACTCGGGGTCCTCGTCGTTGACGCCGGTGTTGCCGACGTGCGGGGCGGTCATCACGACGACCTGGCGGTGGTACGACGGGTCGGTGAGGGTCTCCTGGTAGCCGGTCATGCCGGTGGAGAACACGGCTTCGCCGAAGGTCACCCCCGCGGCCCCGTAGGCGCGGCCGCGGAAGATCCGGCCGTCCTCCAGGACGAGTACGGCGGGAGCTGCCTTGTGCCTCTGTGAGGCGGCTCCCTTGATGGAGGTCGTCATCGTTCGGCGCCTTCCGTGCTGTTGGTCTTGATCATGGAGTTGATGGCGTCGACCCACTCGTTGTGCTCGGCCGCGCGGTCGGAGCGGAAGCCGGAGTCGATCAGCCGGTCCCCGTGAGCCCAGGTGACCACGAGCAGGCCGCCCTCGGTGAGGACCTTGCCCGCGATGCCCTTGTCGAGCCGGGCCTCGCGCAGCGCGGCGGCGGGGACGAAGAAGTCGGCCGCTCCGGGGCGTACGACGTCGAGGCCCGCGTCCGTCAGGGTGAGCTCGGCCCGGCTGCGGGTGCCCAGGCCGTGGGCCACGATGCGGTCCAGCCACTGCCCGGCGGTGGTGGAGCCGTGGTAGCGGCCGCTCATGCTCAGTCTGGCCGGGCCGAGGTCGTCCGGCGCGCTGGGCAGCTCCGGGACGTCACCCTGGAGGGTGCCCCGCCACTTCCAGCCCTCGCGCATCAGCCAGTAGACGAGCGCGACGAACAGGACGAGTCCGACGAGCCAGCCGGCCCGGGCGGCCCAGTCGGTGACCTCGGCCGACTTCTTCTCGGCCAGGTCGGCGGCCAGCAGGATTACAGGTGTCACGTGAGCTTCCCGTCGACGAGCGTCGCCTTGCCCCGCAGCCACGTGTGGGTGACACGTCCCGGCAGCTCACGTCCCTCGTACGGGGTGTTGCGGCTGCGCGAGGCGAAGCCCGCGGGGTCCACCTGGCCACGGTATGCGGTGTCGACGAGCGTGAGGTTGGCGGGCTCGCCTGCCGAGACGGGACGGCCGTGGCCCTCGGCCCGTCCGATCCGCGCGGGCTTGACGGACATGCGGTCGGCGACGCCGGCCCAGTCCAGCAGGCCCGTGTCGACCATGGTCTCCTGGACCACCGACAGCGCGGTCTCCAGGCCCACCATGCCCATGGCGGCCGCGGCCCACTCGCAGTCCTTGTCCTCGTGCGGGTGCGGGGCGTGGTCGGTGGCGACGATGTCGATCGTGCCGTCGGCGAGCGCCTCGCGCAGGGCCATGACGTCGCGCTCGGTGCGCAGCGGCGGGTTGACCTTGTACACCGGGTTGTAGCTGCGCACCATCTCTTCCGTCAGGAGGAGGTGGTGCGGGGTCACCTCGGCGGTGACGTCGATGCCGCGGGACTTGGCCCAGCGGACGATCTCGACGGACCCGGCGGTCGACAGATGGCAGATGTGGACGCGGGAGCCGACGTGCTCGGCGAGCAGGACGTCGCGGGCGATGACCGACTCCTCGGCGACGGCCGGCCAGCCGCCAAGGCCGAGTTCGGCGGAGACGACGCCCTCGTTCATCTGGGCGCCCTCGGTCAGCCGCGGCTCCTGCGCGTGCTGGGCGACGACGCCGCCGAAGGCCTTCACGTACTCCAGTGCGCGGCGCATGATCACGGCGTCGTCGACGCACTTGCCGTCGTCGGAGAAGACGGTCACGCCCGCCGCCGACTCGTGCATCGCGCCCAGTTCGGCGAGCTTCTTGCCCTCCAGGCCGACGGTGACGGCGCCGATGGGCTGCACATCGCAGTAGCCGTGCTCCTGGCCGAGCCGGTAGACCTGCTCGACGACACCGGCGGTGTCGGCGACCGGGAAGGTGTTGGCCATGGCGAACACGGCCGTGTAACCGCCGCTGGCGGCGGCGCGCGTGCCGGTCAGCACGGTCTCGGAGTCCTCGCGGCCCGGCTCGCGCAGATGGGTGTGCAGGTCGACCAGGCCCGGCAGCAGCACCTTGCCGGCGGCCTCGATCACCTCCGCGCCGTCGGCGCTCAGTCCGACGCCGACCTCGGCGATCGTCTCGCCGTCGATCAGCACGTCCTGCGGCTCGCCGCCGAGCACCTTCGCACCACGGATCAGGATCTTGCCCAGCTTGCTCATCGGTCCTACTTCTCCTCAAGGGTGCGGGCGTGGGTGACGGCGGGTTCGTTGCCGCCCAGCAGCAGATACAGAACGGCCATCCGGATGGAGACTCCGTTGGCCACCTGCTCGACGACGGTGCAGCGCTCGGAGTCGGCGACCTCGGCGGTGATCTCCATGCCGCGGACCATCGGGCCGGGGTGCATCACGATGGCGTGCTCGGGCATCTTGGCCATGCGGTCGCCGTCGAGGCCGTAGCGCCGCGAGTACTCGCGCTCGGTCGGGAAGAAGGCGGCGTTCATACGCTCGCGCTGCACGCGGAGCATCATCACGGCGTCGGACTTCGGCAGGGTGCTGTCGAGGTCGTACGACACCTCGCAGGGCCAGTTCCCGACGCCGACCGGCACCAGCGTGGGCGGGGCGACCAGGGTGACCTCGGCGCCGAGGGTGTGCAGCAGGTCGACGTTGGAGCGGGCGACGCGGCTGTGCAGCACGTCCCCGACGATGGTGATGCGCTTGCCGGCGAGGTCCTGGCCGAGCCCGGAGTCCCGGCCGATCAGCCGGCGGCGCATGGTGAAGGCGTCGAGCAGGGCCTGGGTGGGGTGCTGGTGGGTGCCGTCGCCGGCGTTGATGACCGCCGCGTCGATCCAGCCGGAGTTGGCCAGCCGGTAGGGGGCTCCGGAGGCGCCGTGCCGGATGACGACGGCGTCGACGCCCATCGCCTCCAGGGTCTGGGCGGTGTCCTTGAGGGACTCGCCCTTGGAGACGCTGGACCCCTTGGCGGAGAAGTTGATGACGTCCGCGGACAGACGCTTCTCCGCGGCTTCGAAGGAGATCCGGGTCCGCGTGGAGTCCTCGAAGAAGAGGTTGACGATCGTGCGGCCGCGCAGGGTCGGCAGCTTTTTGATCGGCCGGTCGGCGACCCGGGCCATCTCCTCGGCGGTGTCGAGGATCAGGACGGCGTCGTCGCGGGTGAGGTCGGCGGCCGAGATGAGATGACGCTGCATCTGTCAGGCTCCGTAAGGCAGTTCAGGTTTTGGGAGATTCCGGGCAGGCGGAGGCGCGGGTGCGGGGCGCACGGCGGGTGCCGTACGCAGCTGCGCTACTGCTGCTCGCCCGGGGCGGCCGGCTTCGCACCGAGCAGCACGGTGTCGCGACCGTCCTCCTCGGCGAGCTGGACCTTGACCGTCTCCCGCAGCGACGTGGGGAGGTTCTTGCCGACGTAGTCGGCGCGGATGGGCAGTTCGCGGTGGCCGCGGTCGACGAGGACCGCGAGCTGGACCGCCCGGGGGCGCCCGATGTCGTTCAGGGCGTCGAGGGCGGCGCGGATCGTGCGGCCGGAGAAGAGCACGTCGTCGACGAGGACGACCAGCCTGCCGTCGATGCCGTCACCGGGGATGTCGGTGCGGGCCAGCGCACGCGGCGGGTGCATGCGCAGGTCGTCGCGGTACATGGTGATGTCGAGGGAGCCGACCGGGATCTTGCGGTCGGTGACCTCTTCGAGCTTGGCGGCGAGCCGCTGGGCGAGGAAGACGCCCCGGGTCGGAATGCCGAGGAGCACCACGTCGTCGGCGCCCTTGGCGCGCTCGACGATCTCGTGGGCGATACGGGTCAACACCCGTGCGATGTCGGGCCCTTCGAGAACGGGCCGTGCATCGGACGCTTGAATGTCCTGCTTGTCCATACGAAACGGACCTCCTTCTCCGCCTCACGGGACGGACCTTAAAGGACGTCGGATTTGCGCCATCCACGGTAGCAGGTCGCGGCGACGCCCCTGATCACCCCCATGGCGTAATGGGCCACCGCTACCACGGAAGAGTCGGTGTGGACCATTCGGCTTGACGCGCGGGTGTCACGCTGCGTAACCTCACAGTGAGTTACCAGCCGCGCGGCTCGGAACCACAGCCGGCCGCGTCGACACAGTGTCCGGGGAGCCATATGTCCAGCGAATACGCCAAACAGCTCGGGGCCAAGCTCCGGGCCATCCGCACCCAGCAGGGCCTTTCCCTCCACGGTGTCGAGGAGAAGTCCCAGGGACGCTGGAAGGCGGTCGTGGTCGGTTCGTACGAGCGCGGCGACCGCGCCGTAACCGTGCAGCGCCTTGCGGAACTGGCCGATTTCTATGGTGTGCCGGTGCAGGAGCTGCTTCCGGGCACCACCCCGGGCGGCGCGGCCGAGCCGCCGCCGAAGCTGGTCCTGGACCTGGAGCGGCTCGCCACGGTCCCGGCCGAGAAGGCCGGCCCCCTGCAGCGGTACGCGGCGACGATCCAGTCCCAGCGCGGCGACTACAACGGCAAGGTGCTGTCGATCCGGCAGGACGACCTCCGCACACTCGCCGTCATCTACGACCAGTCGCCCTCGGTCCTGACCGAGCAGCTGATCAGCTGGGGTGTCCTGGACGCGGACGCGCGCCGTGCCGTGGCCACCCACGAGGAGAGCTGAGTCCGCTCAGCACTTGAGCAGAAACGTGCCGCCGGGGTGGCCGGAACTTCACGGTTCCGGCCACCCCGGCGGCTTTCTGCGGGCCTCACAGGGCTCACACGTACGAATACGCCAGAGGGCCCGCAGCAGTCGCGCTGCGGGCCCTGTGACGTCTGCACCGCTGAGGCCTTCGATGCCTCTTGGGCCTCGTTCCGGCTTACGCCTCGTCCCGGCGCAGCGAGGGCTTGAGCTCCTTCAGCCGCCCGAGCAGGCCGTTGACGAACGAGGGCGACTCGTCCGTGGAGAACTCCTTCGCCAGCTGCACCATCTCGTCGAGGACGACGGCGTCCGGGGTCTCGTCGACCCAGATCAGCTCGTACGCACCCAGCCGCAGGATGTTGCGGTCGACGACCGGCATGCGGTCGAGCGTCCAGCCGACCGCGTACTGCGCGATCAGCTCGTCGATGCGCCGCACGTGCTTCGCGTAGCCCTCGACCAGCTGCATCGTGTACTCGCTCACCGGCGGCTGCCGGTCGTCGGTCCGGGAGAGCCGGATCCAGTCCGCGAGAACCGTCAGGACATCGGCCCCGCGCTGATCGCCCTCGAAGAGGATCTGGAAGGCGCGCTTGCGGGCCGTGTTACGGGCAGCCACGGTTAGCTGTTCACCCGGCCGAGGTAGTCGCTCGTACGGGTGTCGACCTTGATCTTCTCACCGGTGGTGATGAAGAGCGGGACCTGGATCTGGTGACCGGTCTCCAGGGTGGCGGGCTTGGTGCCACCGGTGGAGCGGTCGCCCTGGACGCCCGGCTCGGTCTCCTGGATGGTCAGCTCGACGGCGGCCGGGAGCTCGACGAAGAGCACCTCGCCTTCGTGCTGGGCGACGACGGCCGTGAAGCCCTCGATCAGGAAGTTCGCGGCGTCGCCGACGGTCTTCCGGTCGATGTGCAGCTGGTCGTACGTGTCCATGTCCATGAAGACGAAGTACTCGCCGTCCATGTACGAGAACTGCATGTCGCGCTTGTCGACAGTGGCCGTCTCGACCTTGACGCCGGCGTTGAAGGTCTTGTCGACCACCTTGCCGGACAGCACGTTCTTGAGCTTGGTGCGCACGAAAGCGGGGCCCTTGCCGGGCTTGACGTGCTGGAACTCGACGACGGACCAGAGCTGGCCGCCTTCGAGCTTGAGCACCAGGCCGTTCTTGAGGTCGTTCGTGGAAGCCACGGTTGCGGAATCTCCTGGACTGACGTGGACGACCCCGGGGCACGCACCTGCCTAGAGGGCGAGCAGCTCCTTGGTCGTGATGGTGAGTAGCTCGGGTCCGCCGTCCGCCTCGGGGCGTACGACGAGCGTGTCATCGATCCGGACACCGCCCCGGCCCGGGAGGTGGACCCCCGGTTCGACGGTGACCGGCACGCAAGCGTCCAGTTTACCCATGGCTGCGGGAGCCAACTGCGGGTCCTCGTCGATTTCGAGTCCTACCCCATGTCCCGTGAGCGGCTGCAGGCCTTCTCCGTACCCTGCCGAATCCAGTATCTGCCGTGCGGCCCGGTCCACGTCACGGTAGGCCGCACCCGGTGCCAGGGCCTCCCGGCCTGCCCGCTGAGCGGCGAAGACAAGGTCGTACAACTCGATCTGCCAGTCGGCCGGGGACGTACCGATGACGAAGGTACGGCCGATCTCGCAGCGATAGCCGCGATAGGTGGCGCCCAGACAGACGGAGAGGAAGTCGCCCTCCTCGACGCGCCGGTCGGTGGGGCGGTGGCCGCGGCGGCCGGAGTTCGGCCCGGTGGCCACGGAGGTGGGGAAGCCGGGGCCGTCGGCGCCGTGGTCGACGAGCCGCCGCTCCAGTTCCAGGGCGAGGTGCCGTTCGGTGCGGCCGACCAGGATGGACTCCAGGAGTTCGCCCAGCGCCTGGTCGGCGATCTCCGCGCCGATCCGCAGGCAGGAGATCTCCTCCTCGTCCTTGACGACCCTGAGCTGCTCGACGGCTCCGCCGAGGTCGGCGAGGCGCAGCTCGGGGGCGGTCGCGGCGAGCGCCCGGTGGCGGCTGACCGTGAGGTGGTGTTCCTCGACGGCCATGGAGTCGGCGTCCTGGGCCGTGGCGAGCCCGGCCGCCGCGACCGCCGGGTCGCCTCCCCTGCCGGACAGGATGTGCACCCTCAGGTTCTCGTCCGGCCGCCCTTCGCAGGGGCGGTCGTCGGGCGGGTCGGCGCACACCAGGAGATCCTCGCGTCTGCCGAGCAGCAGCACGGCGCCATGCGGGGACGCGCCCGCGAGGTACCGCACGTTGGCGGGGCATGACACCAGCGCGGCGGGGCTGCCGCCGGCGTTGCAGCGTTCTTTGAGCCTTGCTCGGCGGGCCGCGTACACCTCTGACATGACACGAGCGTAGGAGCGGTGGGCGGATTGTGCCGGTTGGGAGGGTGCGGTCGGGGGACGGGGTGGGTTCGGCCGCGAAGTGCCGGGTGCGGCGGCGCCCCCTGGCTACCAGTTCGGGGGGCTGGCCATCGCCCTGGCCAGGACGTCGTCCAGGACCCGTGCCGTGGCCGGGACGTCGAGCTGGGAGTTGTCGATGATCGGGAGGCCCGAGCCGTACCAGCCGGCCATGCGGCCGTGGATGCGGGCGACCTCCTCGTCGGTGAGGCGGCGGTTGCCGGTGCGCTCGGCATTGCGCTCCAGGACGATGTCCAGGCCGGGCAGCAGGACGACGGGGAGCAGGCCGGGGCCCACATGGCGCTTCCAGCCGCCGAGGCCGACGACCGGGCGGTCCGGGAAGACCGCGTCGTCGAGGATGCACGAGATGCCGTTGGCCAGGAAGTTCCGGGCGGCGAAGCCACAGGTGCGGCGGGCCAGGCGGTACTGCGCCTCGGAGTGGTCGTTCCAGCCGGACTGGGGGTCGGCGAAGCCCGAGCGGACCCATTCGCGCACGTCGTCGAGGCTGATGTGGGCGGTGGGGACCCGGCGGTGGTCCGCCCAGTACTTGGCCACGCTCGTCTTGCCCGCGCCCGCCGGGCCGATCAGCAGCACGGCCAGCGTCGTGGCCGTCGGGTCGGGCGCGACCGCGGCGGGCGGCGCGCTGGGCATGGCGACGGGGCCGCCGGGCGGCAGTGGCACATGGCCGGTGGTGTCGGGTGTCGAGGGAGCGGGAGCGTGCTGCGGGACCGGAGGCTGCGGGGGTGCGGGCGGCATCGGTCCGGACGGGATTCCGGCGCCGGTGAAGCCCGGCGCCGGTGGCGGTGGAGGCACGGGTGCGGGACCCTGGTGGGCTCCCGGGTGGTGCGGACCCGGGTGGTGTGCGGCCGGCGACCAGCCGGCGGCCGGTCCCTGCCCCGGCTGAGGGGGCTGCGGCAGCGGAGATCCCACTGCGTGCTGCATCCGGTGCCACTCCGTCTCGTTCTTCTTGCTCGGTCCACCACTCGCCGCGGGCAA
Organism: Streptomyces sp. NPDC050625; assembly: GCF_040654755.1. NCBI lineage: Bacteria > Bacillati > Actinomycetota > Actinomycetes > Kitasatosporales > Streptomycetaceae > Streptomyces > Streptomyces sp. NPDC050625. The sequence goes on along the minus strand of NZ_JBFAIQ010000006.1, from coordinate 371,469 downwards.
TTGGTGCTGGCAGCGGGCGTGGACCCGCTCTCCCCCACAGCCTAAAGGGCGTGGGAGCGGCCCCCGTCCGAACGGTACCGCCCCCGGCCGTCGTTTGGTGAAACGACCGGGGGCGGTGCAAAGTGCCCGCCTGCGAAGGCGATTCGGGCAGAAGGAACGTCGGGGGACTTACTGGCCCACTTCTCCGTACGCGGCGAGAAGTACGGCCGGGTCGGGCCCCTCCAGGACGGTCGGCTTGGCGAGACCGTCGAGAACGATGAAGCGCAGCAGGTCGCCGCGGGACTTCTTGTCGACCTTCATCGTCTCCAGCAGCTTGGGCCACTGGTCGTGGCGGTAGTGCAGCGGCAGCCCGACGGCCTCCAGGACCGTGCGGTGGCGGTCGGCCGTCGCGTCGTCCAACCGGCCCGCGAGACGGCCGAGTTCGGCGGCGAAGTGCATACCGACCGCGACCGCGGCGCCGTGCCGCCACTTGTAGCGCTCGTTCTTCTCGATCGCGTGGCCGAGCGTGTGACCGTAGTTGAGGATCTCGCGCAGGCCCGACTCCTTCAGGTCGGAGGAGACGACCTCCGCCTTGACCCGGATCGACCGCTCGATCAGCTCGGCCGTGTGCGGGCCCGCCGGGGTGCGCGCCGCCTCGGGGTCGGACTCGATGAGCTCCAGGATCACCGGGTCGGCGATGAAACCGGCCTTGATGATCTCGGCGAGCCCGGAGACGTAGTCGTTGACGGACAGCGACTCCAGCGCGGCCAGGTCGCACAGCACGCCCGTGGGCGGGTGGAAGGCACCGACTAGGTTCTTGCCCTCGGCCGTGTTGATGCCGGTCTTGCCGCCGACGGCCGCGTCGACCATGGCCAGCACGGTCGTCGGGACCGCGATCCAGCGGACCCCGCGCAGCCAGGTCGCGGCCACGAATCCGGCGAGGTCGGTGGTCGCGCCGCCGCCCACGCCGACGATGACGTCGCTGCGGGTGAAGCCGGACTGGCCGAGCGCCTTCCAGCAGTAGGCGGCGACCTCGGCGGTCTTGGCCTCCTCGGCGTTGGGCACCTGGATGGCGACGGCCTCGTAGCCCTGTCCGGCCAGGTCGGCCCGCAGGGCGTCGCCCGTCTCCGCGAGGGCCTCGGGGTGGATCACCGCGACCCGCTTGACCCGGTCACCGATCAACCCGGCCAGGTCACCCAGGAGTTGACGGCCCACCAGGACCTCGTACGGCTCGGTGCCCGCCGTGCCGCCGACCTGGATCCGCGTCACTGCCTCGCTCATGCTTGTTTCAACTCCAGTGCGTCCAGCGCTGCTTGGGTGACCTCTTCGGGCGTACGGCCGTCCGTGGACACGACCGCCGTGGCGACCCCCTCGTACAGGTGCCGCCGCGCCTCCATCAGCTCGCGCCACTGCTTGCGCGGGTTGACCGCGAGCAGCGGCCGGGCCACGTTCAGACCGGTGCGCCTGACGGCCTCCTCGACGTCCATCGAGAGGTAGACCACGCGGTTCCCGGCGAGCAGCGCGCGGGTGTCCTCGTCGAGGATGGCGCCGCCGCCGAGCGCGAGGACGCCGTTGTGCTCGGCGAGCGCGGTGTGCACCGCCCGCTTCTCGATCGCGCGGAAGGCGGGCTCGCCGTCCTCCACGAAGATGTCGGCGATGGTCCGGCCCTCGGCGGCCACGATGTCCTCGTCGGTGTCCCGGTAGCCGACGCCCAGCCGCTCGGCGAGCAGCTGCCCGACCGTGGACTTGCCGACACCCATCGGGCCGACGAGCACGACCGCGGGCAAGGCGCTCACCGGATCGCCAGGTTGTCGAGGTACGACTGGACGTTGCGGCGGGTCTCGGTGACCGAGTCACCGCCGAACTTCTCCGCCACCGCGTCCGCGAGGACCAGGGCGACCATCGCCTCGGCGACGATGCCGGCGGCCGGCACGGCGGAGACGTCGGAGCGCTGGTGGTGGGCCTGGGTGGCTTCGCCGGTCGACACATCCACGGTCTGCAGCGCCCGCGGCACGGTCGCGATCGGCTTCATCGCGGCCCGCACCCGTAGCAGCTCACCGGTGGTCAGCCCGCCCTCGGTGCCGCCGGAGCGGCCGGAGACACGGCGGATGCCTTCGGGCGTGTTGACGATCTCGTCGTGCGCCTTCGAACCCGGGACCCGGGCCAGCTCGAAGCCGTCGCCGAGCTCGACGCCCTTGATCGCCTGAATGCCCATCAGGGCACCGGCCAGCCGGGCGTCCAGCTTGCGGTCCCAGTGCACATGCGAACCGAGGCCCACCGGAACGCCGTACGCGAGCACCTCGACCACGCCGCCGAGCGTGTCGCCGTCCTTGTGGGCCTGATCGACCTCCGCGACCATCGCCTTCGACGCGTCCGCGTCCAGGCAGCGCAGCGGGTCGGCGTCCAGCTTCTCGACGTCGGCCGGTGTCGGGTACACACCCTGCGGAGCCTTCACGGAGCACAGCTCCACGACGTGCGAGACGATCTCGACGCCCGCCGTCTCCTTCAGATACGACCGGGCGACCGCGCCGAGTGCCACACGGGCCGCCGTCTCACGCGCCGAGGCACGCTCCAGGATCGGCCGGGCATCGTCGAAGCCGTACTTCTGCATGCCGGCGAGGTCAGCGTGACCGGGACGCGGACGGGTCAGCGGGGCGTTGCGGGCGAGCCCGGCGAGGACCTCCGGGTCCACCGGGTCGGCCGCCATGACCTGCTCCCACTTGGGCCACTCACTGTTGCCGACCATGATCGCGACCGGGGAGCCGAGGGTGAGGCCGTGGCGGACGCCGCCGAGGAAGGTGACCTCGTCGCGCTCGAACTTCATCCGCGCACCGCGCCCATAGCCGAGCCGCCGCCGCGCGAGGTGGTCGGCGACCATCTCGGTGGTGATCGGCACGCCGGCGGGAAGGCCCTCCAGCGTCGCGACAAGTGCGGGACCGTGGGACTCCCCCGCGGTCAGCCAACGCAGCCTGCTCAACGATGCTCCTCAGTGCTCGCGCCCTGGTTACTGCCCTGCGTACGCGCGACCTCGCGTACGGCGACGGCTCGACCGGGTGCGCGGCCCCGGTCCGCCACCTCCGATCCTCCCACGTCCGAGGCGCGGTCCGGCCGCCGGTCCAGCAAGCGGACGCGCGTCGGGAAGGAAACGGGAAGTCAGCGCTCGGCGAGCGCCTTCTCCCCGGCCCGGCGCATGGCGTCCAGCGGGGCCGGCGCGCGGCCGGTCATCCGCTCGACCTGGAGCACGGCCTGGTGCACCAGCAGGTCGAGGCCGCTGACGACGGCCCCGCCGAACATGGACCAGCGGGCGGCGAGGTCGGTGGGCCAGGGGTTGTAGAGCACGTCGAAGAGGGTGGTGGGCCGCTCGGGTACGGCGCTGGCCAGCGCGTCGGTGGCGCCGGCGGGGGTGGTGGCGATCACGAGGGGCGCGTGCAGCGCCTGTGCCGCGTCGTCCCAGTCGGCCGTACGGACCTCGACGTCGAGCCGCTCGCCCCACTGCCGCATCTCGGCGGCCCGGGTCTCGCTGCGGACGTATGCGACGACCTCGCCGGTGCAGATGCGGGCCAGGGCGGCCAGGGCGGAGGAGGCGGTGGCGCCCGCGCCGAGGATGGCCGCCGAGTCGACCTGCTCGATGCCGTGCTCACGAAGGGCGGCCACGATGCCCGGGATATCGGTGTTGTCCCCCAGGCGCCGGCCGTCCTCGGTGAAGACGACCGTGTTGACCGCGTCGACGGAGGCGGCCGTCTCACTGACCTCGTCGACCAGCGGGATGACCGCCCGCTTCAGCGGCATGGTCAGCGACAGCCCCGCCCACTCAGGGCCCAGCCCCTCCAGGAAACCGGGCAGCCCGGCCTCGTCGACCTCGAAGCGGTCGTACGACCACCCGGTCAGGCCCAAAGCGTCGTACGCGGCCCGGTGCAGCACCGGGGAGAGCGAGTGGGCGATGGGCGAACCGAGCACGGCGGCCCGGCGGGCGTCAACTGCCCTTGACGTCATGGGAACCTCGGATATCGGGACATCGCCACTCATCGACCGAAGAGCTGCTGTCTGACGGTATGCACGGATCATACGCAGACGGTCAGCTCTTCTTCCGCGCCTCGTTCCACTGGTTGACCAGCTTCTCGTGCTCCGCGAGCGTCTTGGTGAACTTGCTGGTCTTGCCGTCCATCGAGATGAAGTAGTACCAGCCGTCGTGCGTCGGGGCGAGCGCGCCCCTGAGCGCCTCCTCGCCGGGGTTGTCGATCGGGCCCGGCGGCAGACCCTTGGCGTAGTAGGTGTTGTACGGGTTGTTGTACCTGCGCAGCTCGGCGATGCTCAGGTCGATCTTGCTCTGGTTCTTCACGTAGTTGTATGTGGAGTCGAACTCCAGCCGCCCGTAGGTCTGCGGGTTGTCCGGCTTGAGGCGGTTGTAGACGACCTCGGCCATCTTGCGGAAGTCGTCGTGGCTCGTGCCCTCGGCCTGCACCAGGCTCGCCACGGTGAGCAGCTGCCAGGGACTGTCGAGGCCGAGCGCCTTGGCCTTCTTCTCCACGCCCAGTTCCCGGTACGTGGCGGTGGCCTGGGACACCATGCTCTTGAGGACGGCCTCGGGCTTCTGACCCTTTGCGACCGCGTAGCTGGAGGGGTAGAGGAATCCTTCCAGCGGGTCCTTGAGGTTCGGCTGGTTCAGCGCCCAGGCGGGCAGACCGAGGTGCTTGTACTCCTTCTTCGCGACGGCGGCCGTGGTGCCCGCCTTCACTCCGAGGCGCTGGTCGATCTCGCTGTAGACCGCCGAGTTGCGCCGCCCCTCGGCGATGATCATGTTGCTGCGGCTCTTCGGGCTGAGCATCAGTTCCACCGCGCTCGCGGCGGACATGTGCTTCTCCAGCGTGTAGACGCCGTCCTGGAGGTACTTGCTCTTGGGGTTGGCCTGCTGTGCGGAGACGAACGCGGCCGCGCTCTCGACGACGCCCGCCTCTTGCAGCTTCTGGCCGATCGCCCAGCCGCCGGCGCCCTTCGGGATGACGACCACGACCTGCTCGCCGTTCCCGCTGCCCGCATAGTCCGGGGCCGGGCCGAAACGATTTTGGTAGAAGTGATAGCCGTAGTAGCCGACCCCGCCGAGACCGCCGCCGAACACCAGGACGACGAACATGAAGGCGCAGCCGTTGCGCCGTTTCTTCTTGCCGCCCTTGCCGCCGTTGGCCGCCTTGCCCTTCGCGTCACCGCGCCCGCGCCGGCCCTTCGGGTCGTCGTCGAAGTCGTCCTCGTCATCGTCGTCCGAGAAGAAGGCGTGCTCGCCCTGGTCGGGCCCCGGGTCCCAGTCGGTCTCCGGCTCCGGTTCGGGACGCCTGCGGCCGGGCGGCTCCGGCGGCGGATACGCGTCCGGTGTGCCGTAGAGATCGGGCTGCTGCGCGCCGTACGCCACGGGCTGCTGGCCGTAAGGGTCGCCCGGGTCGGCGGCGTAGGGGACGTGTCCATGGGTGCCGGTCGCGTCCCAGCCGCCCTGCTGGTACTGCGGCTGGGCCTGCGCGGCGTACTGCTGCTGTGGCTGACCGGCGTACTGCTGCTGGCCGTAGGGCCGACCCTGAGCGTCGTAGTACTGGTTCTGCTGCTGGCCGTATCCGCCCTGCTGTCCCTGGGCCTGGCCCCAGCCACCCTGCTGCGGCTGCTGCGGATAGTGCTGCGGCTGGCCGCCGTAGGCAGGCTGCTGGCCCACGTGGGCCTGCTGCTGCCCTTCCCATCCGACGTCCCCGTACAACGGGTCCTCCGGATGCCACGGTTCGGAGCCTGGGCCCCGGCCATACTCAGTCATCGATCCCCTAGAGCCGCGAGGCGGCGGCGACACACGGCCCGGGGGGCCGGTATCCGTTCCGCCTCTTGCTGTGCGGTGGCTGTTCGAACACCATCGCATCGCGCGGAACGTTACCGTATCGCGATCAGATGACCACTTCGACGCCCTCGCCGGGTGGTTTACCTGACACCCGTTCGGATTCCAGGGCCTGCTGCAGGATGATCACGGCGGCCGCCTGGTCGATGACGGAGCGGCCCTTCTTGGATTTCACCCCGGAGGCGCGCAGTCCCTGACTGGCCGTCACCGTCGTCATCCGCTCGTCGACCAGGCGGACCGGCACCGGCTTGACGCCCTTGGCGAGTTCCTGGGCGAAGGCGCGGACCTTGATCGCGGCCGGTCCCTCGCCCCCCTTGAGGGAGCGAGGCAGACCGACGACGACCTCGATCGGCTCGTACTCCTCGACCAGTTGTCTGAGCCTGCGGTGAGCTGCCGGAATGTCCCGCCCGGGAACGGTCTCCACCGGAGTGGCGAGGATCCCGTCGGGGTCGCACGAGGCGACCCCGATCCGGGCATCCCCGACGTCGATCGCGAGTCGACGCCCTCTGCGCATTTCTGACCGTTTCCTTACTTGGCGGTGTCGGCGACGAGACGCTCGACGGCGTCCACGGCCTCACCGACGGCGCCCGGGTTCTGACCGCCGCCCTGGGCGACGTCCGGCTTGCCGCCACCGCCGCCGCCGAGGGTCTTGGCGGCCGTACGGACCAGGTCACCGGCCTTGAGACCGCGCTCACGGGCGGCCTCGTTGGTGGCGATGACCGTGAGCGGCTTGCCGTTGTTCACCGTGAACAGGGCGACCACGGCGGCCCGGCCGCCCTGGATGCGACCGCGCACGTCGAGGACCAGCTTGCGCAGGTCGTCCGGCGTGGTGCCGTCCGGGACCCGGCCGGTGACCACGGCGACGCCGTTGATGTCCCTGGCGGACTCGACGAGACCGGCGGCGGCCTGCAGCACCTTCTCGGCGCGGAACTTCTCGATCTCCTTCTCGGCGTCCTTCAGCTTGCCGAGCATGGCGGAGACCTTCTCCGGAAGCTCCTCCGAGCGGCCCTTGATCAGCTCCTGGAGCTGGGCGACGACCGTGTGCTCGCGGGCGAGGAAGTTGTAGGCGTCGACACCGACGAGGGCCTCGATACGGCGTACACCCGAGCCGATGGACGACTCGCCCAGCAGCTTCACCAGACCCAGTTGGGCGGTGTTGTGCACATGCGTGCCGCCGCACAGCTCCTTGGAGAAGTCCCCGATGGTCACGACGCGGACGCGCTCGCCGTACTTCTCGCCGAACTCGGCGATGGCGCCCTGCTTCTTGGCCTCGTCGATGCCCATGACCTCGGCGTGCACATCGAGGTCGCGGGCGAGCACCTCGTTGATCTTCTGCTCGACGTCGGTCATCACGGCCGTCGGAACGGCGGACGGGGAGCCGAAGTCGAAGCGGAAGCGGCCGGGCTGGTTCTCGGAACCGGCCTGGGCGGCCGTCGGGCCGAGGGCGTCGCGCAGCGCCTGGTGGGTGAGGTGGGTGGCCGAGTGGGCGCGGGCGATGGCCTTGCGGCGACGCTGGTCGATCGAGGCGTGGGCCTTGGCGCCGACGGTCACCTCGCCGACCTGGACGACGCCCTTGTGGACGTACACGCCCGGGACCGGCTTCTGGGTGTCGCGGACCTCGATGACGGCACCGGAGTCCACCTTGATACGGCCGGTGTCACCGATCTGACCGCCGCCCTCGGCGTAGAACGGGGTGCGGTCGAGGACGATCTCGACCTCGTCGCCCTCGGTGGCGGCCGGGGAGGAGACGCCGTCGACCAGGATGCCGACGACGGTGGTCTCGCCCTCGGTGTCCGAGTAGCCGATGAAGTCGGTGGCACCGGCCTTGTCGGCGATCTCACGGTAGGCGCCCATGTCGGCGTGGCCGGTCTTCTTGGCCTGGGCGTCGGCCTTGGCGCGCTCCCGCTGCTCCTTCATCAGGCGGCGGAAGCCCTCCTCGTCCACCGACAGGCCCTGCTCGGCGGCCATCTCGAGGGTGAGGTCGATCGGGAAGCCCCAGGTGTCGTGGAGCAGGAAGGCCTTGTCGCCGGCCAGGACCGTGCCGCCGGCCTGCTTCGTCTCGGTGACGGCGGTGTCGAGGATGTTGGTGCCGGCCTTCAGCGTCTTGAGGAAGGCGTTCTCCTCGGCGAGGGCGACCTTCTCGATGCGCTCGCGGTCGGTGACCAGCTCCGGGTACTGCTGGCCCATCATGCCGATCACGACCTCGATCAGGTCCTTGACGACGGGGCCGGTGGCGCCCAGCAGCCGCATGTTGCGGATGGCGCGGCGCATGATGCGGCGCAGGACGTAGCCACGGCCCTCGTTGCCGGGGGTGACGCCGTCGCCGATGAGCATGGTGGCGGTGCGCATGTGGTCGGTGACCACACGCAGGGACACGTCCGAGTCGTGGGCGTCACCGTAGGCGACACCGGTCAGCTCGGTGGCCCTGTTGATCACGGCCATCGAGGTGTCGATCTCGTACATGTTCTGCACGCCCTGCAGAATCATGGCGAGACGCTCCAGGCCGAGGCCCGTGTCGATGTTCTTGCTCGGGAGCTCGCCGAGGATCTCGAAGTTGTCCTTGCCGGTGCCCTCGCCGCGCTCGTACTGCATGAAGACGAGGTTCCAGATCTCCACGTACCGCTCGTCGTTGACGGCCGGGCCGCCCTCGACGCCGAACTCGGGGCCGCGGTCGTAGTTGATCTCGGAACAGGGGCCACAGGGTCCGGGGACGCCCATGGACCAGTAGTTGTCCTTCATGCCGAGGCGCTGGATGCGCTCCTTGGGCACGCCGACGACCTCGTGCCAGATGCGCTCGGCCTCGTCGTCGTCCTTGTAGACGGTGATCCACAGACGCTCGGGGTCGAGGCCGTAACCGCCCTTGTCCTGGGGGTCGGTGAGCAGCTCCCAGGCGAGCTTGATGGCGCCTTCCTTGAAGTAGTCGCCGAAGGAGAAGTTGCCGCACATCTGGAAGAACGTGCCGTGGCGGGTGGTCTTGCCGACCTCTTCGATGTCGGGCGTGCGCACGCACTTCTGCACGCTGGTGGCGCGCGGGTACGGCGGCTTGACCTCACCCAGGAAGTAGGGCTTGAAGGGCACCATGCCGGCGGGAACGAGGAGCAGAGTCGGGTCGTCCGCGATGAGCGACGCCGAAGGGACGACGGTGTGCCCGCGCTCCTCGAAGAAGCTCAGCCAGCGGCGGCGAATCTCGGCCGACTCCATCAGTGGTCCTCATTCCGGTTGTACGAGTACGTCGTGTTCTCGATGTACTTCGGGTTGCTGCGGTTGTTCTCGATGGCGTTATACCGCCGGGGCGCGGGAAGTTGGGGGCTCTGGTCGATGCCCAGGGCCTCCTCCAGCTCGGCCTCCCGCTGCGCCATGTTGTCGCGGACGTCGAGCGCGAAACCGACCGCGCGGTCCTTGAGGCGCTGACCCGTTTCGAGCGCCTTGTTCGCGGCGGACGCGGCGAGGTTCTCGGGGGTCAGCTGCTTGAGCTTGCGGTTGACCTTCGTGGTGGCCCACACACCGGCGGCGACACCCGTGGTGAACCAGAACGTACGGCGGAACATCGCTAGGTCTCAGTCCTTCTTCCGCTTCGCCCGCCGCGCGGCCGGGACCGTCCGGCCCACGATCACGGTACGCCTGGGTTCCTTGACGGGCACGTCCGCCCTGCGGCCGCCCAGCGCCCGGCGCACGCCGTAGCCGAAGGCCGCGACCTTGACCAGGGGGCCGCCGAAGGTGGAGGCGACGGTGGTCGACAGCGCGGAGGCGTTCGAGGTGACCTCCTGGACGTCGGAGGCGATCGCGTCGACCCGGTCGATCTGCGTCTGCGCCGAGCGCACGGCCGTCGAGGCGTCGGCGAGCAGCGGGACGGCCTGGTCGGTCACGTCCGCGACGAGCTTGGTGGTCGCCTTGAGCGTCTGGGCCAGCCTCGCCAGCGCGACGGCGAGGAAGGAGACCAGGATCGCCCAGAAGACGGCCACCAGGATCCCGGCCACCTCTCCACCGGACACCGTGCGCACCCGCTCTCTGAAACGTGCTCTGAAGATCGGAACCATGAAAAAAGCAGTGCACCGAGCCTATCGCGCCGGGCATGCGGCTCCGTACCGGATTACCTTCCGCGAGCGGCGGACTTGCGCGAAGCGATTGTACGGACCGAACACGCTTCAGTACGCTCCGTGTCCCATGCGAGCTCCTCAACGCCCGGGTCCCTCGACGGACGGCAATCTGCCCCTGGAGCTCGACTCCTTCGTGGGACGGTCGGCCGAACTCGCCGGGCTGGGCCGGGCACTCCGGGCCGGGCGGCTGGTGACGGTGACCGGTGCGGGCGGGGTCGGCAAGTCGCGGCTCGCGGCGCGGGCGGCGGCGGAATCGGCGCCGCGGGACGGCGTGTGGCGCGTGGAGCTGGCACCGGTGCACGATCCGGACTTCGTGGACTACGCGGTCGTGGCGGCGCTGGGGCTGACGGACCACACCACGCGGCCGCCGCTCCGGGCGCTGCTCGAGCATCTCGCCCATCGCCAACTCCTGCTGGTTCTGGACGGGTTCGAGCATCTGGTGGACGCGTGCGCCGCGCTGGTGACCGAACTGCTGCGGCGGGTGCCGGGGCTGCGGGTGCTCGCCGTGGGCCGGCGGCCGCTGGCGGTGGCGGGTGAGCGGCTGTTCCCGCTGGCTCCGCTCGGTGTGGACGAGGCGGTGGAGCTGCTCCTGGACCGGGCGGCCCGGCAGGGGGTGGAGGCGCGGGACGATGCGGACCTGCGGGAGCTGTGCCGCCGTCTGGACGGGATCCCGCTGGCGGTCGAGCTGGCCGCGGGGCGGTTACGGGTCCTGCCGCCCGGCCGGCTGCTGGAGCGGCTCGACGACCGGTTCGGGCTGCTGACCGGCGGGAGCCGGGACGCCCTCCCCCGCCATCGGACGCTGCGCACGACCATCGGCTGGAGCCACGAGCTGTGCACACCCGCGGAGCGGCTGCTGTGGGCGCGGCTCTCGGTGTTCGCCCAGACGTTCGACCTGGAGGCGGCCGAGTATGTGTGCAGCGGTGCCGGACTGCCCGCCGCCGACGTCCTCGACGTGCTGTCGGAGCTGCTCACGCAGTCGGTCGTCTCGCGCGAGGAGAGCCCGGCGGGCGTGCGCTACCGCATGCTGGACACGGTCCGTGCCTACGGCGCCGACTGGCTGGCGGCGACGGGGGACGCAAAGCGGCTGCGCCGGCGCCATCGCGACTGGTACATGGGCCTGGCGACCTGGTGCGAACTGGACTGGTTCTCGCCGCGGCAGGCCGAGGTGGCCGCGCGCGTCGAGGCCGAGCTGCCGAATCTGCGGATCGCCCTGGAGCACTGTCTGTCCGGGTCCGACGACACACATCTGGGCCAGTACCTGGCGGGTTCGCTGTGGTTCTACTGGGTCGGCTGCGGGCAGCTGTCGGAGGGACGGCGCTGGCTTGAGCGCAGCGTGGAGCTGGAGTCGGACTACGAGCAGTCCCGGCTGAAGGCCCTGTGGGTGCTCGCTCATGTCGCGATCCTGCAGGGCGACCCGGTTCCGGCGCTGGCCGCCCTGCACGAGTGCCGGGAAGAGGCGGATCGGGCCGCGAACGCGACGGCGGTGGCGTACGCGGAACACCGCAGCGGCTGTCTGGCCCTGGTCACGGACGACATGGCACGCGCAGAAACGCTGCTGCGCTCGGCGCTGGCCCACTACCGGGAGATCGGCGAGCTCAACAGCAACGTGCTGATGGCCCAGGTCGAGCTGGCGATGGCGCGGGCGTTTCGCGGGCAACTGCCGGACGCGGTGCGGCTGTGCGAGGACGTGCGCCAAGTGTGCGACGACCACGGGGAGCGGTGGGCCCGGTCGTACGCGCTGTACGTGCTGGCGTACGCGGCCTGGCGGGACGGCGATCCGGCGCGGGCCCGGGACCTGCTGGCGGACAGCCTTGACCATGCGCACTCGTTCCGCGATCTGCTGGGCTCGGTGCTGTCGATCGAGCTGCTGGCCCTGGTCACGGCGACGCTGGGCGACCCCGGTGAGGCGGCCGTGCTGCAGGGCGCGGCGGCCCGGCTGTGGCCTTCGGTGGGGTTGCCGCTGTTCGGCTCGGCCCACTTCAACGCCCCGCACGAGCTGTGCGAGGTGACGGCCAGGGAAGCGCTGGGCGACGAGCGGTACGAGGAGTGCGCACGGGAGGGAGCAGGGCTGGACGGGGAGGCGGCGGTGGCCCGGGCGCTGGGGCGGCACGGCGTGCGCCCGCTGGACGCCCTGCCGTCGCCGCGCGGACCGGAGCGGCACACCGCGCAGGAGTCGGGCATGCGAAAGCCCGCCGCCTCGCCCACCCGGAAGGGCGGGGAGACGGCGGGCTGAGGTACTACGTCCGGCTGGTGATCAGCGGGCGTAGTACTCGACGACGAGCTGCTCGTCGCAGATGACCGGAACTTCCTTGCGGTTCGGCTCGCGGTCCAGGCGGAACGCCAGGGCCTTGAGGTTCACCTGCAGGTAGCGGGGGGTCTCACCGTCGGGGGCGAAGCCACCCTCACGGGCGATCTGGAAGAGCGTCTTGTCCTTGGAGCGGTCGCGGACCTGGACGACGTCGTCCGGACGGACACGGAAGGACGGCTTGTCGACCTTCTGGCCGTTGACCTGGATGTGGCCGTGGACGACCATCTGGCGGGCCTGGTAGATCGTGCGGGCGATGCCCGAACGCAGGACCAGCGCGTCGAGGCGGCGCTCCAGCTCGACGATCAGGGCCTCACCCGTCTTGCCCTGAACCTTGGAGGCGCGCTCGTAGGCGCGGACCAGCTGGCGCTCGGAGATGTCGTACTGCGCGCGCAGACGCTGCTTCTCCAGCAGACGGACCTTGTAGTCCGAGTTCTGCTTGCGGCCACGGCCGTGCTCACCCGGCGGGTAGGGGCGGGCCTCGAAGTACTTGACGGCCTTCGGGGTCAGCGCGATGCCGAGGGCACGCGACTTCTTGACCTTGGGGCGGGACTGGTTCGCCACTGTCTCTTTCTTCCTTCTGATATTCGGCTCGTCAGGGTTGAGGGAGGTCGCATCCGCAGCCGGGGAAACCCGCCGGTCCACCTGGGACCTACCGGGCAGCCGCTCCCCTGGTCTGGGCACATACGTGCAGCACGCGAGTGGCCCACCGACCGCTCCCGGAGCTCCGGGTGGTGGTGGGCTGCCCGCGACACCTTCGACGGTGCGCGACGCTCCTGGAGCCGGTCCACGAGGAACCGGGCTCCGGCTGGTTGTCCCGCTCTGACAGCGCGGGACTCAGCGCTCCGGGAATTCTACAGGCTGCTCAGGACCGTCTGCGACCGAGGTGCTTCCTGGTCCACTCGACCGCGTCCGCGTAGCGCGCCTCGGCGCCGTGCCGGGTCGGGGCGTAGTACTCGCGGTCCTTGATCGGGTCCGGGGCGTACTGCTGCTCGGCGATGCCCTCGGGCAGGTCGTGCGGATAGACGTACCCCTGCGCATGGCCGAGCTTGGCGGCGCCCTTGTAATGCCCGTCGCGCAGATGCGGGGGCACCTGACCGGCCAGTCCCTTGCGTACGTCCTCCAGGGCGGCGCCGATCGCGGTGGTCGCGGAGTTGGACTTGGGGGCCAGGGCGAGGGCGATGGTGGCGTGGCTGAGGATGAGGGCGGCTTCGGGGAAGCCGATCATGGCCACGGCCTGCGCGGCCGCGACCGCCGTCGGCAGCGCGTTCGGGTCGGCGAGGCCGATGTCCTCGCTGGCGGAGATCATCAGGCGGCGGGCGATGAAGCGGGGGTCCTCGCCCGCCTCGATCATGCGGGCCAGGTAGTGCAGGGCCGCGTCGACGTCGGAGCCGCGGATCGACTTGATGAGGGCGCTCGCGACGTCGTAGTGCTGGTCGCCGTCGCGGTCGTACTTCACCGCGGCCCGGTCGACCGTCTCCTCCAGCGTGGCCAGGGCGAGCTCCGTCTCGCCCTTGTCGAGCGCGGCCCCGGCGGCGGCCTCCAGGGCGGTCAGGGCCCGGCGGGCGTCGCCGCCGGCGATCCGCAGGAGGTGGTCCTCGGTGTCCTCGGGCAGGGTGACGGCGTCCTTCAGACCGCGCCCGTCGCTCAGTGCGCGGCGCAGCAGGCCGCGTATGTCGTCGTCGGTGAGGGGTTCGAGGGTCAGCAGCAGAGAGCGGGACAGCAGCGGGGAGATCACCGAGAAGTACGGGTTCTCGGTGGTCGCCGCGATCAGGGTGACCCAGCGGTTCTCCACCGCCGGGAGCAGGGAGTCCTGCTGTGCCTTGCTGAAGCGGTGGATCTCGTCGAGGAAGAGGACGGTCTCCTTGCCGTATCCGCCGGTGGCGCGGCGGGCGCCGTCGATGACCGCGCGGACCTCCTTGACGCCCGCCGTGATCGCGGACAGCTCCACGAACCGCTTGTCGGTGGCCTTGGAGACGACGTACGCGAGGGTCGTCTTGCCGGTGCCGGGCGGGCCCCAGAGGATGACCGAGGACGGTCCGGCCGGGCCGCCGTTGCCCTCGCCGACCAGTCTGCGCAGGGGCGAGCCGGGCTTCAGGAGGTGCTGCTGGCCCACGACCTCGTCGAGGGTGCGCGGGCGCATCCGCACCGCCAGGGGGCTGCCTGCCGGGTCCTTCTCCTGGCGTTCTTCCGCCGCGGCGGTGAAGAGGTCGGGTTCCACGCTGAAACCCTAAGACACGGCACTGACAATCCCGTCAGGGCCGTCGGCCGGTCCGTCCGGGCCGTCGGCCGGTCCGTCAGCTCGTCCAGAAGTCCCACCAGCGGGTCAGGATCAGCATGCCGATGACGCCGGTGTGCAGGACCGGCAGCACCCAGGTGAACTCGCCGAAGAAGCCCTTGAGCCAGCGCGGGGCCGGCAGGAAGTCGTTGCGGACGTTGAACGACGTCACGTACCAGAACATGAAGATCGTGGCGACCCAGGCCAGCGAGCACCACAGGCACAGCGCGTTGATCCGGTACAGGGACTGGAACTGCAGCCAGGTGACGAAGCCGACGCCGAAGAGCGTGCCGAAGTTGAAGGTCAGCCAGTACCAGCGCGGGAAGCGGGCCCGGGCCAGCAGGCTCATGCCGACGCAGATCACGATGCCGTAGGCCACCAGGCCGAGCATCGGGTTGGGGAAGCCGAAGGCGGCGGCCTGCTTGCTCTCCATGACGCTGCCGCAGGAGACGACCGGGTTGAGGCTGCACCCGGGGGTGAAGGTCTTGCCCGCGACCTTGGCCTCAAGGATCTTGAACTTGTCGATCGTGATGACCCAGGCGGCGAGCAGACCGGCGGCGCCGGTGATGATCAGCAGCAGGGCGAAGGCGCGGCTGCCGCCCTCCGTGCGCGCGGTGGCACGCTCGGGCGCGGGGTCCGTCGAGACGTCTTTGACTGTCGTCTTGCTCATCACGCCGATCCGTCTGCTTGAGAGTTGGACATTCCTTGGGCAGGGGCCATTGTGCCGCACGAGCAGGTCTGTCCACCGTTCGGTGGACATAAGGAGGTACGCACGGTCGTCCCCGAACGTTCGGTTCCGGCCGAAGCTCGACGGCATGACAGCACACGCGAACGAACACGCGGTGCACGTACGAGGGCTGCGCAAGCAGTACGGGAACGTGACCGCGGTGGACGGAATCGATCTCGGCATCCGGCGGGGCGAGGTGTTCGGCCTGCTGGGACCCAATGGCGCGGGCAAGAGCACCACGGTGGAGATCCTCCAGGGCAACCGCGCGCGGGACGCGGGAGAGGTCTCGGTCCTGGGTGCGGACCCGGCGACGGGCACGCGCGCGTGGCGATCCCGTGTGGGAATCGTCTGGCAGGACGAATCGGCGCCCGCGCAGTTGACGGTCCGCGAGACCGTAGGGCATTTCGCCCGCTACTACCCGAGGCCGCGCGATCCGCGGGAGGTCATAGGACTGGTCGGTCTGGAGGCGAAGGCGGACAGCCGGATCAAGGCCCTCTCGGGCGGGCAGCGGCGCCGGCTGGACGTGGCGCTCGGTGTGATCGGCAACCCCGAACTGCTGCTCCTGGACGAGCCGACGACCGGCTTCGACCCGGCGGCCAGACGGCAGTTCTGGGACCTGATCCGGATGCTGGCCGACGAGGGCACCACGATCCTGCTGACCACGCACTATCTGGAGGAGGCCGAGGCGCTCGCGGACCGGCTGGCGATCGTCGCCCGGGGCCGGGTCGTCGCCGAGGGCGAACCCGTCGGGCTCCGCGAGCGCTACGGCACCGGCGTCACCGTCGAGTGGACGGACCCCGACGGCTCCACGCGCGCGGAGCACACGGACACCCCGACGAAGACCGTCGCCGGGCTCATGCACCGCTTCGACGGCGAGATACCGGGCCTCAGGGTGAGCCGCCCGACGCTGGAGGACGTCTATCTGCGGCTGACCGGACAGGAGACAGCGCGATGACCACGACCGCCGCACCCACCCGGACGGAACCCGCCGCCGTGCGCCTGCCCGGGGCCTGGGCCCTCGGACTGCACCGGGGCGCGCTGGAGATCAAGCAGTTCTTCCGGCAGCGCGAGCAGGTGGTCTTCACCTTCTCCTTCCCGGTCGTCTTCCTGTTCCTCTTCGCCTCGATCTTCCACGACGACGTGCGCGGCAGCGGCGTCACCGCCTCCCAGCTGTACGTCCCGGCGATGATGGCCTCGGGGATCATGTCGACCAGCTTCCAGTCGCTGGGCATCTCGATCGCCGTCGAGCGGGACGAGAAGGTGCTGCGCCGGCTGCGCGGCACTCCGATGCCGCCGGCGTCGTACTTCCTGGGGAAGATCTGGCTGGTTCTGTTCACCGGCGTGCTGGAGACCGCGATCCTCCTGCTCGTCAGCACCACGATCTACGGCGTCGACCTGCCGTCCGACGCGGACCGCTGGTTCGACTTCGCATGGATCTTCGTGCTCGGCATGACCGGCTGCGCGCTGCTCGGGATCGCCATCAGTTCCGTGCCCAAGTCGGGCAGGAGCGCGAGCTCCGTCGTCGTACTGCCCTTCCTCGTCCTCCAGTTCATCTCCGGCGTCTACATCTCCATCGGCACCATCCCCGACTGGATGCTGGACATCGGCGCCCTGTTCCCGCTGAAGTGGCTGTGCCAGGGGCTGCGCGGGGTGTTCCTGCCCGACTCCGCGCGCGTCCTCGAACAGTCGGGGAGCTGGGAGTTCGGGCGCATCGCGCTGGTGCTGGCCGCCTGGTGCGTCGGAGGATTGGCGCTGTGTCTGCTCACTTTCCGGTGGAAGGACCGACGCGAGGGATGACCCGCTGGAGCGCGGCGCGCGGCGCGGACGTCTGGGACCGCACGTTCGGGCTCTGGGACGCGTACTTCGCGGTCGCCTGGGCGGCCACCCTGGCCTTCGTCCTCGCGGCGGCGCATCCGGGGTGGACCGTCCGGGCCGTCGCCGCCGCGCTGCTCGTACCGCTGGTGCCGTGGTACGCCGCGGTGGGCCGTCCCCTGCTCCTGACGGATGAGCAGGGCGAGCGGCGGATGCTGCGCTATCTCTCGGGGGCCATCGCGCTGTTCCTGCCGTCGGCGGTGCTGGTCGGCGAGACGCGGCTGATGGCGTTCGCCCTCGTCCCCCAGTGCTTCATGGCCCTGCGCATGCGCGCGGCCCTGGCCGCGGTGACCGTGATCAACCTGGTGCCGGTGGTGGGCTGGGCGCTGGTGTGGCGGCCCGAGGCCACCGATCTGTTCGCCAACGCGCTGTTCTCCGTGGTCACGCTCGTGTTCTCGGTGGTGGTCGGCAGCTGGATCATCCGGATCATCCAGCAGAGCGGGGAACGGGCCGAGCTGATCGCGGAACTGGACGCGAGCCGGCACGAGATCTCCCGGCTGTCGGCCGCGCACGGCGCACTCGCCGAACGCGAACGCATGGCCCGTGAGATACACGACACCCTCGCTCAGGGCTTCACCAGTCTGCTGATGCTGGTGCAGGCGGTCGAGGCCGAGCTGGAGGACGATCTCCCGCAGGCCCGCCGTCATCTGGCGCTGATGGACGAGACGGCCCGCCAGAACCTCGCCGAGGCCCGCGCCCTGGTGGCCGGCGGCACGCCCGCCGACCTCGACGGCGCCTCCCTGCCCGACGCGCTGGGCAGACTGGCGGCGCGGCACGCGGCGACGCTGAAGGTGACCGGTCCGGTGCGGGCGCTGCCGGCCGCACCGGAGGTGGTGGCGCTGCGCTCCTGCCAGGAGGCGCTGGCGAACGCCCGCAAGCACGCGGGGAGTTCGGCGGCGGTCGGCATCCGGCTGTCGTACGCCGACGAGACGGTGACCGTCTCCGTGCGCGACGACGGCTGCGGCTTCGACCCGGTCACGGTGTCCGGCGGCTACGGTCTGGCGGGGCTGCGCGCCCGGGTCGCCGAGGTGGGCGGGACGGCCTCGGTGTGCAGCACGCCCGGCGACGGTACGACCGTGACCGTACGACTGCCCGTCCCCGCCGCCGTGAGGAGTGAGCCCGCGTGATCCGGATCGTCCTGGCCGACGACCATCCCGTCGTCCGCGAGGGGCTGCGCGCCATGCTGAGCGCCGAGCCGGACCTGGAAGTGGTGGCCGACGCGGCCAGCGGCCCGCAGGCCGAGGCACTGGCGGCCGAACTCCGGCCCGACATCGTGCTGATGGACCTGCGCATGCCGGGGGGTGACGGCGTCGACTCCATCGTGCGGATGAGCGAGGCCGGGCTGCCGTGCCGGGTGATCGTGCTCACCACGTACGAGACCGACCGCGACATCCTGCGGGCCGTTGAGGCGGGGGCGGCGGGCTATCTGCTGAAGGACCTGCCCCGCGGCCAACTCGCCGACTCGGTACGGGCCGCGGCCCGGGGCGAGACCGTACTGGCGCCCTCGGTCGCGGCCCGTCTGGTGGACCAGCTCCGCGCCAGGCCGGAACGGCCTCGGCTGTCGCAGCGGGAGAGGGCGGTGCTGCGGCTGGTGGCGGAGGGCTGCACGAACGCGGAGATCGGGAGACGTCTGTTCATCGGGGAGTCGACTGTGAAGACGCATCTGCTGCGCGTCTTTGGCAAGTTGGGCGTGGACGACCGGACGGCGGCGGTCACCTGCGCGATGCGGCACGGGCTGCTCGACCAGTGAGCGAAGGGGCGCCGTATTCCCGGCGCCCCTCCTTGTACTAGCCCAGTCTCGACTCGTACTAGCCCAGTCTCGACTCCAGCTCCGCCACGATCTCGTTCACGCCGATCGCCGTCTGCTCGCCGGACTCCATGTCCTTGAGCTGGACGACACCCTCGGCGAGGTCGCGTTCGCCGGCGATGAGCGCGTAGCGCGCCCCGCTGCGGTTGGCGCTCTTCATCGCGCCCTTGAGCCCCTTCACGCCGTAGGAGAAGTCGGCCGCGACACCGAGCCTGCGCAGCTCCGTGACCTTCGCGAACAGCAGCCGACGGGCGTCCTCGCTGAGCGGGACCGCGAAGACCGAGGTCGAGGACGGGAGATCGAGCTCGACGCCCTCCGCCTCCAGGGCCAGGACCGTGCGGTCCACGCCCAGCGCCCAGCCCACGGACGGCAGCGCCGGGCCGCCGATCATCTCCGACAGGCCGTCGTAGCGGCCGCCGCCGCCCACCGCGGACTGGGAGCCCAGACCGTCGTGGACGAACTCGAAGGTCGTACGGGTGTAGTAGTCCAGGCCGCGCACCAGCTTCGGGTCGTCCTCGAAGGCCACGCCCGCCGCCGTGATCAGCTCACGGACCTCCTCGTGGTACGTCTTGCAGGCGTCGCAGAGGTAGTCCCGCAGCAGCGGCGCGTCCCCCAGCTGCTTCTGGACCGACTCACGCTTGTCGTCGAGCACCCGGAGCGGGTTGATGTCGACGCGGCGGCGCGTGTCCTCGTCCAGGTCCAGACCCCGCAGGAAGTCCACCAGCGCGGCTCGGTACACCGGCCGGCACTCCTTGTCGCCCAGGCTGTTCAGCAGGATGCGGAAGTTCCGCAGCCCCAGCGAGCGGTACGCCTGGTCGGCCAGGATGATCAGCTCGGCGTCCAGCGCCGGGTCCTCCGCGCCGATCGCCTCGGCACCGACCTGGGAGAAGTGCCTGTAGCGGCCCTTCTGGGGGCGCTCGTAGCGGTAGTACGAGCCCGAGTACCAGAGCTTGACCGGGAGGTTGCCCGCCTTGTGCAGGTTGGCCTCCAGCGCCGCGCGCAGGACGGAGGCCGTGCCCTCGGGGCGCAGGGCGAGCCGGTCGCCGCCCTTGGTCTCGAAGGCGTACATCTCCTTCGTCACGATGTCGGTCGACTCACCGACACCGCGCGCGAAGAGCTCGACGCTCTCGAAACCGGGCGTCTCGATGTAGCCGTAGCCGGAGTTGCGCAGGGGCGCGGCGATCGCCTCGCGCACAGCGAGGTACTTGGCGGAATCCGGCGGGATCAGGTCGTACGTGCCCTTGGGGGCCTTGAAGGTGCTCACGGAAGGTCTCGTCACATTCCTCGTCGGGGAGCGTCGACATTCGCTCCCAGGCCGACGGCCACCTGCCGCAGATACGGGTTGGTGGCGCGCTCCTGGCCGATGGTCGTCTGGGGGCCGTGGCCGGACAGCACCACGGTCAAGTCGTCGAGCGGCAGGCACACGCGGGCCAGCGAGTCGAGCATCTCGGCCATGTCACCGCCGGGCAGGTCGGTGCGTCCGATGGAGCCGGCGAAGAGCAGATCGCCCGAGAAGAAGACCGACGGGATGTCCGCGGTCTCGGGCATCTGGAAGGTCACCGACCCCTTGGTATGGCCAGGCGCGTGCGCGACGGAGAGTTCCAGACCCGCCAGTTCCAGCCGGGCGCCGTCGGTCAGCTCCTTGACGTCGTCGGGCTCCCCCACGGTCAGCTCGCCGATGAGCGGCATGCCGATGGAACGGCCGAGCGCCTTTGCGGGGTCGCTCATCATGTACCGGTCCTCGGGGTGGATCCACGCGGGCACGTCGTGCGCGCCGCACACGGGGACGACCGAGGCCACGTGGTCGATGTGGCCATGGGTGAGGACGACGGCGACGGGCTTGAGCCGATGCTTCTTGAGCGCTTCCTCGACTCCTTGGGCGGCCTGGTGGCCCGGGTCGATGATCACGCACTCCTCACCGGCGGCGGGGGCGACGAGATAACAGTTCGTCCCCCAGGCCCCGGCGGGGAACCCGGCAATGAGCACGATCGTCCTTCGTTGTGTCGATACGGGCAGGCTGATGCTGCTGCAGAGCCTACCGGCGCTGCCGATTCCTCAGCGAACCCATATACGGTACGGGGCTACACGCTGCGGTCGGCTCACAGGGCGCACGCGTACCGGTCGACACACGACACTCATGAGGAGAGAACCCGGTGGTCAGCCAGGAACAGCGGAAGCGTCAGCTCGCCCGGGAGAAGTTCTTGCGGCAGCAGCAGCGGCGCACGAGCGCGCGGCGCAAGGCACGCATGCGCAACTCCGTGATCGCGTCGGTGCTCGGCGTTGTCGTCATCGGCAGTGTCGCCCTGTACACGACCGGGGTACTCAAGAACGACGACGACAAGACCAACGCGAGCGCGGACGTCACACCCAGCGCCTCGGCCCCCAGCAAGGCGCCGGACCCGTGCGAGAAGGCCGCCGCGGGCTCCGTGAAGAAGCTCAGCTGGAAGAAGGAGCCGGCGGTCACGATCGACACGTCGGCCAAGTACACGATGAAGCTGGCGACGACGTGCGGTGACATCGACGTCGCGCTGAAGGCGTCCGCGGCGCCGCACACCGTGAACTCGTTCAACTTCCTCGCCGGCCAGGGCTACTTCGACCACACCAAGTGCCACCGGCTCACCACCAACGGCATCTACGTGCTCCAGTGCGGCGACCCGACGGGCACCGGCAGCGGCGGTCCCGGCTACACGATCCCGGACGAGAACCTGAAGGACTCCAGCCTGAAGGGCAACGTCTACCCGGCGGGCACGGTCGCGATGGCGAACACCGGCCAGAAGCACACCGGCGGCAGCCAGTTCTTCCTGGTGTACGCGGACTCCCAGTTGCCGCCCAGCTACGCACCGTTCGGTACTGTCGACGCGGCGGGCCTGAAGGTGCTGAAGAAGATCGCCACCGCGGGCGAGAACACGGGCGCCGGTGACGGAGCCCCGAACGCGACGGTCGTCATCAACAAGGCGACGGTCACAAAATCCTGACGAGCATGACGGCCAGCTGCGGAATTTCCGTCGCGCGGGATGCGGACAGGCAACCCGCCGGTCGCCTATGTTGGCCGTGACGAAACTGTGGACGATGCCCGGGGGCGCGAAGGCCCCTCGCAGGCATCATGTGGAGGAGGCGCTGTGAGCAGCGACCCGTGGGGCCGCGTCGACGAGACGGGGACCGTGTACGTGCGTACGGCCGACGGCGAGCAGGTCGTCGGTTCCTGGCAGGCCGGCTCCCCCGAGGAGGCGCTGGCCTACTTCGAGCGCAAGTACGAGGGCCTGGTTGTCGAGATCGGCCTCCTCGAAAAGCGAGTGCAGACCACCGACCTGTCGGCGAAGGACGCCCAGACGGCCATCGGCCACCTGCGGGAGCAGATCGAGGCGCACCACGCGGTGGGCGACCTGGACGCGCTGCGGGCGCGGCTGGACAAGCTGGTGGCGACCGTCGATGCGCGCCGCGAGGAGCGCAAGGCGCAGCGTGCGAAGCAGTCCGACGAGGCCCGCAAGGCCAAGGAGGACCTGGTCACCGAGGCGGAGCAGCTGGCCCAGTCCGACCAGTGGCGGGCGGCAGGCGAGCGGCTGCGCGCGCTGGTGGACACCTGGAAGGGGCTGCCGCGGCTGGACCGCAAGTCCGACGACGAGCTGTGGCACCGCTTCTCGCACGCCCGCTCGGCGTTCTCCAAGCGCCGCAAGGCCCACTTCGCGCAGCTCGACGCGCAGCGCGAGGACGCCCGGAAGGCCAAGGAGAGGCTGGTCGCCGAGGCCGAGTCGCTGTCCGACTCCACGGACTGGGGTCCGACGGCCGCCCGCTACCGCGAGCTGATGTCGGAGTGGAAGGCAGCGGGCCGCGCCCAGCGCGAGCACGAGGACGATCTGTGGAACCGCTTCCGCGGCGCCCAGGACGTCTTCTTCGCCGCCCGCAGCTCGGTCTTCGCCGAGCGGGACGCGGAGCAGTCGGAGAACCTGAAGCTGAAGGAGGAGCTGGCCGAGGAGGCCGAGAAGCTCCTTCCGATCACGGACCTGAAGTCCGCCCGGGCCGCCTTCCGCTCGATCAACGAGCGCTGGGAGGCCATCGGCCATGTGCCGCGTGACGCGCGTCCGAAGATCGAGGGCCGGATGCACACGGTCGACCGGGCCATCCAGGAGGCCGAGGAGGCCGAGTGGCGCCGGACGAACCCGGAGGCACGCGCGCGTGCCGAGGGTCTGACCGGTCAGCTGCAGGCGGCCGTGGACAAGCTGAGGGGCCAGATCGAGCAGGCGCGCGCCCAGGGCAACACGTCCAGGGCCGACAAGCTCGAAAAGGAGCTGGAGGGCCGCCAGGCGCTCCTGGACCAGGCTCTGAAGGGTCTGCAGGAGTTCGGCGGCTGACAGGCCGCTGACCACGCCCTACGCATGCGAGAGGGCCCCGTACGCGATGTACGGGGCCCTCTCGTCGTATGCGCCCGTGCGAGACGCGGTGTGCGCCTGTGCGACGCGCTGGCGCGGTGCGGTGGTCATGACTACCGCGGTGCGGTGGTCATGACCGGTTGCGCGCCGAGGTCACGCGGTAGACGTCGTACACGCCCTCCACGCCCCGCACGGCCTTCAGGACGTGTCCGAGGTGCTTCGGGTCGCCCATCTCGAAGGTGAAGCGGGAGGTGGCGACGCGGTCGCGGGAGGTCTGGACGGCCGCGGAGAGGATGTTGACGTGCTGGTCCGACAGGACGCGCGTGACGTCCGACAGGAGCCGGGAGCGGTCCAGCGCCTCGACCTGGATGGCGACCAGGAAGACCGAGGACTGGGTGGGCGCCCACTCGACGTCGAGGATGCGCTCGGGTTCGCGGGACAGTGACTCCACGTTGACGCAGTCGCTGCGGTGAACCGATACGCCGCTACCGCGTGTGACGAAGCCGATGATCGGGTCGCCGGGTACGGGCGTACAGCAGCGGGCCAGCTTGACCCACACGTCGTCGACGCCCTTGACCACGACGCCGGGGTCGGCACTGGAGCGGCGCTTGCGGCCACGGGTGCGCGTGGGCGGTACGGCCTCGTCGATCTCCTCGGTGGCGGCCTCCTCGCCGCCGAGGGCCTGGACGAGCTTCTGCACGATGTTCTGCGCGGAGACATGGCCCTCGCCGATCGCCGCGTACAGCGCGGAGATGTCCGAGTAGCGCATCTCGTGGGCGAGCGTCACGAGCGAGTCGCCGGTGAGGATGCGCTGGATCGGCAGGTTCTGCTTGCGCATCGCGCGGACGATGGCGTCCTTGCCCTGCTCGATCGCCTCGTCGCGGCGTTCCTTGGAGAACCAGGCCCGGATCTTGTTGCGGGCGCGCGGCGACTTGACGAAGCCGAGCCAGTCGCGGGACGGGCCGGCACCGGGTGCCTTGGAGGTGAAGACCTCCACCAGATCGCCGTTGTCCAGGGTGGATTCGAGCGGTACGAGCCGGCCGTTGACCCGTGCTCCTATGGTGCGGTGGCCGACCTCGGTGTGGACCGCGTAGGCGAAGTCGACCGGGGTGGCCCCGGCCGGCAACGCTATGACATCGCCCTTGGGGGTGAAGACGAAGACCTCGTTGCGGGACAGGTCGAAGCGCAGCGACTCCAGGAACTCGCTGGGGTCCTCCGTCTCCTTCTGCCAGTCCAGCAACTGCCGCAGCCACGCCATGTCGTTGATGGCGTCCTTGTCCTTGCCGGACGACCTGGGCGCGTCCGTACGGACCTTGGAGGCGCCGGCGACGGCCTCCTGCTTGTACTTCCAGTGCGCGGCGATGCCGTACTCGGCGCGGCGGTGCATGTCGAACGTGCGGATCTGGAGCTCGACGGGCTTGCCGTTGGGGCCGATCACCGTCGTGTGCAGCGACTGGTACATGTTGAACTTGGGCATCGCGATGTAGTCCTTGAACCGGCCGGGGACCGGGTTCCATCGCGCGTGCACGGTGCCGAGGGCCGCGTAGCAGTCGCGGACGGTGTCGACGAGTACACGAATCCCCACCAGGTCGTAGATCTCCGCGAAGTCCCGGCCGCGGACGATCATCTTCTGGTAGACGCTGTAGTAGTGCTTCGGGCGGCCGGTGACGGTCGCCTTGATGCGGGCGGCGCGCAGGTCGGCCTGGACCTCGTCGGTCACTATGGCCAGATACTCGTCACGTTTCGGTGCCCGCTCGGCCACCAGCCGTACGATCTCGTCGTACATCTTGGGGTAGAGGATCGCGAACGCGAGGTCCTCCAGTTCCCACTTGATGGTGTTCATGCCGAGGCGATGGGCGAGCGGCGCGTAGATCTCAAGGGTCTCGCGCGCCTTCTTCTCCTGCTTCTCGCGCTTGAGGTAACGCATGGTGCGCATGTTGTGCAGGCGGTCGGCGAGCTTGATGACCAGGACGCGCGGGTCCTTGGCCATGGCGACGACCATCTTGCGTACGGTCTCGGCCTGCGCGGCCTCGCCGAACTTGACCTTGTCCAGCTTGGTGACGCCATCGACGAGGAGGGCGACGGTGTCGCCGAAGTCACGGCGGAGCTGGTCGAGGCCGTACTCGGTGTCCTCGACGGTGTCGTGCAGCAGGCCCGCCATGAGGGTGGCCGGGTCCATGCCCAGTTCGGCGAGGATCGTGGTCACCGCGAGCGGGTGGGTGATGTACGGGTCGCCGCTCTTGCGCTTCTGGCCGCGGTGCCAGCGCTCGGCGACCTGGTAGGCGCTTTCGATCTGGCGGAGCGTGGCGTTCTCGATCTTGGGGTCGTTGCTGCGCACTATCCGCAGCAGCGGTTCGAGAACCGGGTTGTACGGGTTCGCACGCTGGACGCCGAGGCGGGCGAGGCGGGCACGGACGCGGTTGGAGGAGCCGGAGCGGGCGGGCTGGCCCGCGGAGGGACGGGCCACGGGGGGCTGCGCGGAGCGCTCGGGCGGGGCCGGCTTGGGGCGCGAGGTCGAGGCAGGCTTCTCGGCGGGCGCGGACTGGGCGTGCTCGACCGTCCCGCGGGTGTCGTTCTTCGCGTGCGGCGCGGGCTTGGCCGCCGGTGCCGAGGCGGACTCGGGCTTGGCGGCGGTCAGGTGCTGGGCCTCGTCTGGCAAGAGGACTCCTCGTGCGCGATCCGGGTCCCCCGGTCAGGCTCCGGAGACCCCATGGTAGCGAGCCTGAGCTCAAGCATCGCCTTCAGGCCGATGTGAGGACCGACTACCAGAGAAACACGAGAGGCTGCCGCCGGATTCCGCAGGGGCGGCGTGCGGGTGGTCGGCGGGTGTCCCGGGGGTTGCGAGAGCCTTGCGCCGGCCGCCGCGAGCGAAGCCGATTCCCACGAACCAGGGCTTACGGCAGCCGCCCCGGGCGGTCGGCCGGCCTGAGGGATGCCGCCACCTTCCAGCGGCCGCCCGGGACCGACCGACTTCCGCGGACGCAGGCTTACGACAGCCGGGAACGACGCCGACTCCACTGACACGCGCACGAACGGCCACCACCGGACCCACCCGGGCCACCTTCGGGCAGTCGACCGACCTGGGGGTTGCGAGCGCCTTGCAGCGGCCGCCCGGGACCGAACCCGACCTCCGCGGGCACAGCCTTGCGGCAACCGCCCCCGGGAACGACACCGACTCCGCGGACACGCGCACGAAACGCTGCCACCAGACCCACGCGCACCACCTTCGGACGGTCGGCCGGACTGGGGGGTGCAAGCGCCTTGTACGCAGGCTTGCGGCAACCGCCCCCGGGAACGACACCGACTCCGCGGAACGCACGAACGACAGGCTGTCGCCGGACCCACATGGGCCGCCCGCGAGCGGTCCCGGGGGCACTGGGGTTGCGGAAGCCGTGCGGCAGTCTCATCGAGGGCGAAGCCGACTCCGGCGACGCGTAACGACAGGCTGTCGCCGGACCCACGCGGGCCGCTCGCGAGTGGTCGGCGGGTGGCCTGGGGGTGCGGACGGTTTGCGGGGGCTGCCCGTGGGGTGGCGACGGGGGCGTGCGCGTGGTTGCCGGTGGGGGTGCCACGGTGCTGCCGCGGGACAGCGTGGCCGAACGCCGAACGGCCGTCCCGGGGTCCGGGGCGGCCGTTCGGTTGGGTCTGTGGGGCTCAGAGTTGGAGGAGAGCCTCCAGCGGAGCGCCGTTCAGGGGCGCTTCCAGGCGGGCGCGGCCGTCGAGGAAGCCGAGTTCCATCAGGACCGCGACGCCCGCCACCTCGGCACCCGCCCGGTGGATGAGCTGGATCGCGGCCTCGGCCGTGCCGCCGGTGGCCAGCACGTCGTCGACGATCAGGACACGGTCGCCGGACGTGAGGTCCTCCGCGTGCACCTCGATCTCCGCCGAGCCGTACTCCAGGTCGTACGCCTGGCGCAGCGTGGCACCGGGAAGCTTGCCCGCCTTGCGCACGGGGATGAACCCGAGGCCCGCGCGGACGGCGACCGGGGCGCCGAGGATGAAGCCACGGGCCTCCAGACCGACGATCTTGGTGGCACCGGTGTTCCCGGCGACCTCCGCCAGCGCGTCGGTGAGCGCGGTGAACGCCGCCGGGTCCGCCAGGAGCGGGGTGATGTCCTTGAACATCACCCCCGGCTCCGGGTAGTCGGCCACATCGCGGATGCGGCTGAGCAGCAGTTCCTCGATGCCCGTCATCGGCGCTTCCCCGAGGCTCGCCCACGGCCCCGGCTGCGGGACGCGGACTGGCCGCGGGGGCCGACCACGGCGGCCGCGGCGTCCTCCGGCTCGTCCGCGGCCACGGACCGGTTCTCAGCGAGTTCCTCCTCCGCGGCGGCCTGGGCCCGCTTGGCCAGGACACGCTTGCGGAGGGCCTTCATCTGCGGCTCGCGCTCCTTGAGGTCGGCGACGAGCGGCGTGGCGATGAAGATCGAGGAGTACGCACCTGCCGCGAGGCCGACGAACAGCGACAGCGAGATGTCGTTGAGCGTGCCGGCGCCGAGGAAGCCGCCACCGATGAACAGCAGGCCCGCCACCGGCAGCAGCGCGACCACGGTGGTGTTGATCGAGCGGACCAGGGTGCCGTTGATCGACTGATTGGCGATGTCGCTGTAGGTGAAGCGGGTCTGCTTGGTGATGTCCTTCGTCTGCTCCTTGAGGCTGTCGAAGACGACGACCGTGTCGTAGAGCGAGTAACCGAGGATCGTCAGCAGACCGATGACCGTACCCGGGGTGACCTCGAAGCCGACCAGGGCGTAGATACCGGTCGTGATCGTGATGTCGTGGATCAGCGCGACGAGTGCCGCGATGGCCATGCGCCACTCGAAGGCGATCGCCAGATAGATCACGACGAGCACCATGAAGATCGCCAGGCCCTGCCAGGCCTTGGAGGCGATCTGCTCGCCCCAGCTGGGGCCGACCAGGTCGGCCGCGAGCTTCTCCGGGTCGATGCTCAGGTCCTTGGCCAGCGTCTGCTTGACCTGGTCGGACTTGTTGGTCTCGATGCCGGCGATCTGGATGCGCATGCTGCCGTCGCCGAGCTTCTGCACGATCGCCGGATGGCCGGAGGCGTCCTTCGCGTACTCCTCCGCCTGGGTCACCGAGACGTTCATGCCCTTGGGCGTCGTGAAGACCGCTCCGCCCTGGAACTCGATGCCCATGTTCAGACCGCGCACCGCCAGGCCGACGATGGCCGTGATGGTGATCAGGATGGAGATGCCGTACCAGAGCTTGCGGTGGCCGATGAAGTCGTAGCTGACCTCACCACGGTGCAGTCGGGCGCCGAGGTTGCCGAGTTTCGACATCTCACGCTTCCTTCGGGTCGACAGGGCCGGCGGCAGGACCGGCGGGACGGCGGGTGCGGCGCAGCGGGGCCTTGGCACCCAGGCTCTTCGGGTCGAGGCCGGACCACTTGTGGCCGCTCGCGAAGAACTTGCGGCGGGCGAGGACCGTCATCAGCGGCTTGGTGAAGAAGAAGACGACGACCACGTCGAGCACGGTGGTCAGACCCAGTGTGAACGCGAAGCCCTGGACCTTGCCGACGGTGACGATGAACAGCACCGCGGCGGCGAGGAACGACACGAAGTCGGAGACCAGGATGGTGCGCCGGGCACGCGGCCAGGCCCGCTCGACGGCGGGTCGCAGCGAGCGGCCCTCGCGGATCTCGTCCCGGATGCGTTCGAAGTACACGATGAACGAGTCCGCGGTGATACCGATGGCCACGATGGCACCACAGACCGCGGGCAGGTTCAGCGCGAAGCCGATGGCCGGGCCGAGCAGCGCCATGAGCACGTAGGTGAGGACGGCGGAGACCAGCAGCGAGGCCATCGCGACGAGCGACAGACCGCGGTAGTAGGCCACCAGGTAGATCACGACCAGCGCGAGGCCGATCGCGCCGGCGAGCAGACCGGCGTGCAGCTGGTCGCCACCGAGCGCGGCGGTCACGGTGGTGACGCTCTGCTCCTGGAAGGACAGCGGGAGCGCGCCGTACGACAGCATGTTGGCGAGGCTCTGGGCCTCCTGCTGCGTGAAGCTGCCGGAGATCTCCGCCTGGCCGCCGGTGATGGACTGCTGGACGTACGGGCTGGAGACGACCTCGCCGTCGAGGACGATGCCGAACTCGTTCTGCGGCTGCTGCTTCTTGGACAGCTCGTCGGTGATGTCCGCGAACTTCTTGGCACCGCTGCCGTTGAAGTTCATCTGGACCTGCCAGCCGGAGGCGCCCTGCGTGTCGTACACGGCCTGGGCCTTCTTGACCTCGGTGCCGTCCACGGCGGCCGGGCCGAGCAGGTACTTGTACCAGACCTTGTTGTTCTCGCCGCAGGCCACCGTGGGCTCACCGGGCTTGGCCTTCTTGCCGGCGGTGGCACGGACGGTGGGCTTGGAGCAGTCCAGCGCGGCGTACTCGGCCTGGAGCTTCGCGGCCGCCGCGGCGTCGGCGCCGCCGCTGGAGGAGGCGGACGGGCTCGCGGAGGACGTGGCGCTCCCGGACGGGGAGGAGGACGGCGTGGCGTCGTCCTTGAGGGCGTCGGTGACCGCGCGGCCCTGCGAGGTGGCGGTGGCCGTCGGGGACGCGGAGGAGGACGAGGACGCCTTCTCGTTCGAGGACGCGCTGCTCGACGGGCTCGGTGAGGAGCTGCCGCTGGAGGAGGCGCTCGGCGAGGGGCTCGCCGACGCCGGGACGCTGGCCTCGCTGGCCAGGACGGGTCGGAAGTACAGCTTCGCGGTGGTGCCGACCTGCTCCTGGGCCTCCTTGGAGTTGGTGCCCCTGGGGATGTTGACGATGATGTTGTCGGTTCCCTGGGTCTGCACCTCCGCCTCGGAGACGCCCAGGCCGTTGACACGGCGGTTCATGATGTCGACCGCGGTGTCCATGTTGGCCTTGTTGATCGCGGACCCCTGGTCGGCCTTCGCCTTGAGCGTGATGCTCGTGCCACCGGCAAGGTCGATGCCCAGACGCGGGGTGGTGTGCCCGGTGGCGAACATGCCGCCGGTCAGCGCCGCGATGGCGATCAGGATGAGGGCCAGCGAGCGCCCCGGCTTGCTCTGGGCGCTCGCGCTCCGGCCCCTCTTAGGTGCTGCCACCTTCTTGTACTCCCTCTCGGGCCGTTGCGCGCCGGTCGGCGCGGTCGGCCATGACATGGTGTCGGGATCCCGTCAGGGAAACAGACGCGCCCGGGGCGCGCTGGGCGCGAACGGATCGCGCCCAGCTCCCCGGGACGTGACTACTTCGCGTCGGAGTCTCCGTCGGTCTTCTTCGGCTCGTCGTCGTCGGCCTTCGCCTCGACGGACTCGGCCTGGTCGGCCTGCTCGTCGGCCTCGTCCTTCTTACCGAGGTCGACGGCCTTGTCGTCGGAGGCGGCGGCAGCGTCGGCGACGGACGCGTCGGTCTCGGTGAGGGAGGAGGCGTCGTCCGGGACGACGTCGGACTTCAGGTCGTGCTCGATGCCGTGGACGATGCGGTTGTACTCGTCGTCGGTGAGGACGGCGCCGATGGCGTTCTTCGCGAAGAGGAGCTCGACACCCGGGCCGGCGTCAAGGAGGACCGTGTCCTCGTTGACCTCCTTGACCGTCGCGTACATGCCCCCGATCGTGCGGACGCCGGATCCGGGCTGCATCTCGTTCCGCATGTTGGCGGCCTGCTGCTGCTTCTTCTTGGCCGAGCGCGTCATCAGGAACATGGCCGCGATGAGCACGATGAAGGGGAGAAGGGTCAAGGTATTCACGGGACGGGATTTCCTTCGCACGACCGCGGCGGGGAGCGGCCTGGTGGATGGGGGTGTGGTCGGCGCCGCCGGTAAGAGCGGCATCGGCGGAGTCTAAGCGAGTCCGCGTGCATGGAACAACGCTCAGCATGGCACCTGGGTTCCTGCCCCGGCCAATGCGCTCGCCGTCACGCCCCGAACAGGTCCTGTTGTCCGGTTCCCGAGGCCGTCGAGCGGGGCGGGGTGAGGCCGAGGTGCGCCCATGCCGCGGGCGTGGCGACGCGTCCGCGCGGGGTCCGGGCGAGCAGTCCCTCCCGGACGAGGAAGGGCTCGGCGACCTCCTCGACGGTCTCGCGCTCCTCGCCCACCGCGACGGCGAGCGTCGACAGGCCGACCGGGCCGCCGCCGAACAGCTTGAGCAGGGCCTGCAGGACGGCGCGGTCCAGGCGGTCGAGGCCACGGGCGTCGACCTCGTAGACCTGCAGGGCGGCCGCGGCGATCTCCTTCGTGATGATCCCGTCCGCCTTGACCTGCGCATAGTCGCGGACCCGGCGCAGCAGGCGGTTGGCGATACGGGGCGTGCCGCGGGAGCGGCCGGCGATCTCGGCGGCGCCGTCGGACCCGATCTCGACGTCGAGCAGGCCCGCCGAGCGGTGGACGACGCGCTCCAGTTCGTGCGGCTCGTAGAACTCCATGTGCGCGGTGAAGCCGAAGCGGTCGCGCAGCGGGGGCGGCAGCAGGCCCGCGCGGGTGGTGGCGCCGACCAGGGTGAACGGGGGCAGTTCGAGGGGGATGGCGGTGGCGCCGGGGCCCTTGCCGACGATGACGTCGACGCGGAAGTCCTCCATCGCCATGTAGAGCATCTCCTCGGCGGGCCGGGACATGCGGTGGATCTCGTCGAGGAAGAGGACCTCGCCCTCCTGGAGGGAGGAGAGGATCGCCGCGAGGTCGCCGGCGTGCTGGATGGCGGGGCCGCTGGTGATGCGGATGGGGGCGCCCATCTCTGCCGCGATGATCATCGAGAGGGTGGTCTTGCCGAGGCCGGGGGCGCCGGAGAGCAGCACGTGGTCGGCGGTGGCGCCACGCGCACGTGCGGCGCGCAGGACCAGGTCGAGCTGCTCGCGGACCTTCTCCTGGCCGATGAACTCGCCCAGGTCCTTGGGGCGCAGCGCGGCCTCGACGGCCTGGTCCTCACGGTCGGCGACAGGGCCCACCAGCCGCTCGGCGGCGGAGGTGTCGGTCGTGTCGTCCCAGTTCACTGAGGTCTCCTAGCTGAGGGTGGCGCAGTCGGGTCAGCGGGCGCGGTTCAAGGTCTGCAGGGCGGCCCTCAGCAGCTGGCCCACCTGGGGCGTGCCGCCGGCGGCCTCGGCCTGCGGTGCCACGGCGGACACGGCCTCGTCGGCCTCGCGGGTCGCGTAGCCGAGGCCGATGAGGGCCGCGTGCAACTGGTCGCGCCAGCCGCTGGTGACCGGTGCGCCGATCGCGGGGGCGCCGACGGGCTCGCCCAGGCGGTCCTTCAGTTCCAGCAACAGCTTCTGGGCGCCCTTCTTACCGATGCCCGGGACGGCGACGAGGGCCTTCTCGTCCCCCGTGGAGACCGCCCTGCGCAGCGCGTCCGGCGTGTGCACGGCGAGCATCGACTGGGCCAGGCGTGGGCCGACTCCGCTGGCGGTCTGAAGCAGCTCGAAGACCTGGCGCTCGTCGTCGTCCACGAAGCCGTACAGGGTCAGCGAGTCCTCGCGGACGACCAGGGAGGTGGCGAGCTTGGCCGACTGGCCCATGCGGAGCGTGGAGAGCGTGTTCGGCGTGCACTGGACGGCCATGCCGACTCCACCCACCTCGATCACCGCTGCGTCGGGAGCGAGTGCGGCGACCGTGCCGCTGACGAAGGCGATCATGCCGTACGGCCTTTCGTTGCTTGGGCTGTGTGCAGGGCGACGGCCTGCTGCAGTCGGTTCTGGGCGGGGGCGCGCCAGATGTGGCAGATGGCCAGGGCGAGGGCATCGGCCGCGTCGGCGGGCTTGGGTGGCGCGCTGAGCCGAAGCAGGCGGGTGACCATGGCGCCGACCTGGGCCTTGTCGGCGCGGCCGCTGCCGGTGACGGCGGCCTTGACCTCGCTGGGGGTGTGCAGGGCGACGGGGATGCCGCGCCGGGAGGCGCAGAGCAGGGCGACGGCGCTGGCCTGGGCCGTGCCCATGACCGTACGGACGTTGTGCTGGCTGAAGACGCGCTCGACGGCGACGCACTCGGGCCGGTGTTCGTCCAGCCACTGCTCGATGCCCTGCTCGACGGCGACCAGCCGGCGTCCCAGGTCGGCGTCCGACGGGGTGCGGACGACGCCCACGCCGAGCATGGTGAGCGGGCGTCCCGCCACGCCTTCGACCACCCCGACACCGCATCGGGTCAGTCCCGGGTCCACCCCCAGTACGCGCACCGGCCCCTCCCTCTCGCTCGCCTGTTTGTGCAGGCTATCGGGTGCCACTGACAACGGCCGACACGACGACGGGCCGACGGGGTGTGTCCCGTCGGCCCGTTGAGCCCGTGGAGATGGCGAAGGCGTTACGCGTCGACCTTCTCCATGATCTCGTCGCTGACGTCGAAGTTGGCGAAGACGTTCTGCACGTCGTCGCTGTCCTCAAGGGCGTCGATCAGCTTGAAGATCTTCTTGGCGCCCTCCTCGTCCAGCTCGACCTGGACGGACGGCACGAAGCTGGACTCGGCGGAGTCGTAGTCGATGCCGGCCTCCTGGAGGGCGGTGCGGACCGCGACCAGGTCGGTGGCCTCGCTGATGACCTCGAAGGACTCACCGAGGTCGTTGACCTCCTCGGCACCCGCGTCCAGGACGGCACCGAGGACGTCGTCCTCGGTCAGCTCGCCCTTGGGGACGATGACGACGCCCTTGCGGCTGAACATGTACGACACCGAGCCCGGGTCGGCCATGTTGCCGCCGTTGCGGGTCATGGCGACGCGCACGTCGGAGGCGGCGCGGTTGCGGTTGTCGGTGAGGCACTCGATGAGCACCGCGACACCGTTGGGGCCGTAGCCCTCGTACATGATCGTCTCGTAGTCGGCGCCACCGGCTTCGAGACCGCCGCCGCGCTTGATGGCGGAGTCGATGTTCTTGTTCGGGACCGACTGCTTCTTGGCCTTCTGAACGGCGTCGTAGAGGGTCGGGTTCCCTTCGAGGTCGACGCCGCCCATACGCGCCGCGACCTCGATGTTCTTGATCAGCTTCGCGAAGAGCTTGCCGCGCTTGGCGTCGATCACGGCCTTCTTGTGCTTCGTCGTGGCCCATTTAGAGTGGCCGGACATCTGCCTGTCTCCTTCGCGTAACCCATCTCTGCAACGAACTCCAGAGATCCTACAAGGACTCCGGCGTCCGGTTGGCGCGCACCATGTCGACGAACAGGGCGTGCACGCGGTGGTCGCCGGTCAGTTCCGGATGGAACGACGTGGCGAGCGCGTTGCCCTGGCGGACCGCCACGATGTGACCGCCGTGCTCGGCGAGCACCTCGACCTCGGCACCCACGGACTCGACCCAGGGGGCACGGATGAAGACGCCCTCTACAGGATCACCCTCGACGCCACGGACGTCGACCGCCGCCTCGAAGGACTCGTTCTGCCGTCCGAAGGCGTTGCGGCGCACGATCATGTCGATGCCGCCGACGGTCTCCTGGCCCGAGCGCGGGTCGAGGATCTTGTCGGCGAGCATGATCATGCCCGCGCAGGTGCCGTAGACCGGCATGCCGTCCCGCACGCGCGCGCGGAGGGGCTCCATCACTCCGAAGAGGATGGCCAGCTTGGAGATGGTGGTGGACTCGCCACCGGGGATGACGAGGCCGTCGACCTCGGCGAGTTCTTCGGGGCGCCGCACCTGCCTGGCCACGGCGTCCGCCGCGGCCAGGGCGATGAGGTGCTCCCGTACGTCGCCCTGGAGGGCCAGGACGCCTATGACAGGAGTGCTCATGGGGTCTCTACCAGGGCCTCTTACCAGCCGCGGTTGGCGTAGCGCTCGGCCTCGGGCAGGGTGTCGCAGTTGATGCCGACCATGGCCTCGCCGAGGTTGCGGGACGCGTCCGCGATGATCTTCGGGTCGTCGTAGAAGGTGGTGGCCTTCACGATGGCGGCGGCGCGCTTGGCGGGGTCGCCGGACTTGAAGATGCCGGAGCCGACGAAGACGCCCTCGGCGCCGAGCTGGCGCATCAGCGCGGCGTCGGCCGGGGTGGCCACGCCACCGGCGGAGAACAGCACGACCGGCAGCTTGCCGAGCTCGGCGACCTCCTTGACGAGCTCGAACGGGGCGCGCAGCTCCTTGGCGGCGGCGTAGATCTCGTTGTTGTCGCAGCCGCGCAGCTTGGCGATCTCGCCCTTGATCTGGCGCAGGTGACGGACCGCCTCGACGACGTTGCCGGTGCCGGCCTCGCCCTTGGAGCGGATCATCGCGGCACCCTCGGCGATACGGCGCAGGGCCTCGCCCAGGTTGGTGGCACCGCAGACGAAGGGGGTCGTGAACGCCCACTTGTCGGAGTGGTTGACCTCGTCGGCCGGGGTGAGGACCTCGGACTCGTCGATGTAGTCGACGCCGAGGGACTGCAGGACCTGGGCCTCGACGAAGTGACCGATGCGGGACTTGGCCATGACCGGGATCGAGACGGCGCTGATGATGCCCTCGATCATGTCCGGGTCGGACATACGGGCCACGCCGCCGTCCTTGCGGATGTCGGCCGGGACCCGCTCCAGGGCCATGACGGCGACAGCGCCCGCGTCCTCGGCGATCTTCGCCTGCTCCGGCGTGACGACGTCCATGATCACGCCGCCCTTGAGCTGCTCGGCCATGCCGCGCTTCACGCGGGCGGTGCCGGTCTCGGGAGCCTGGTTCTCGGTGCTGGACACGGGTGACCTCACTGAAGTGAAAGACAGTTTCTGCTGCAGAGCAGGAAACGTGAGTGGACCAGGCCACAGCAAGGGCCAATGTGAAGGCGGTGGATCCTTTTGGCCTACGATCCCGAGAAATCGCAGCTAGACGGCCCGGTCCACCAGCGCCGCCGGGGGCTCGTCGTCCATCTCGAAGGCCAGCGGGAAGGGGGCGTGGCCGGCCAGCCGGAACCAGCGCACCTTGCGGTGCTCGCGGAGCCGGCGGGCCGCGCCGACGGCGTCGTTGTGGAAGCGGCGGGCCATCGGGACACGTCGCACCGCCTCGGTCAGCTCACGGGCCGCCGCCTCCCCTCCAGGGGCCTCGCGGACCGCCTCGACCTGCTGGGACTCCGCGAAGACCGCGCGCAGCGCCTGGCTCAGTTCGCTCTCGGCGACCTCCCGCTGCTCCTCCTCGGCCTGCCGGGCCGCGTGCGCGGCCTCGTACAGGACGATCGAGGCGGCCGGATCCAGCACGCCGGAGGTCGCCAGCTCCTGGGTCACTGACGCGCGGCGCAGCAGCTGGGCGTCGAGGGCGGCACGGGCGGCGTCGATCCGGGCGTGCAGACGGTCCAGGCGGCCGGCCGTCCAGCTGAGGTAGAGACCGATCACGACAAGGGCGACGAGGATCCAGATGAGGGTTGCGCTCACGGGCGGCAAGGCTACCGGGGCGCTCCGCTGGCTTGGCCGAGTGCCTTGCGGTTGCCGACGCCGCAGTGGCCGCCCGGGGGCTGCCGCCCCCGCTCCCCCGCATCGGCCCGAACGCCCTCGTCCTCAAACGCCGGACGGGCTGAATCTCACCGGCCTCGGCATCAGGCGGTCCGGCTACCGGTGACGCCAACCTCAACGCTCCCGGCCGCGCCCAATACCGCCACCCCGGCCCTCACACCCGCCCAGGGGCTCCCGCCCCCAGACCCCTGCATCGCGGCCCGAGCGGCCTCGTCCTCAAACGCCGGACGGGCTGAATCTCACCGGCCTCGGCATCAGGACCAAGCGGTCCGGTCGGCGGTCACTTCGACCCCACGGCTCCCGGCCGTGTACCCCGCATAGGCCCTGAACAGCGTCGTCCCCAAACGCCGGACGGGGTTGATTTCACCGGCCTCGGCATCAGGACCAGGCGGTCCGGCTACCGGTGACGCCAACCTCAACGCTCCTGGTCGCGCCCGATAGATACCGCCACCCCGGCTCTCACGCCCGCCCAGGGGCTCCCGCATCGGCCCGAACGGGCTCGTCCTCAAACGCCGGACGGGCTGAATCTCACCGACCTGGGCATCAGGACCAAGCCGGTCCGGTCGCCGTGAATATCGCCGACCTCGGCGTCAGGACCCGTGCTGGCTCAGTCCCGGGCCAGGCCCAGGCGGGCTCTCAGGCCCGAGCGTTCGTCCGTGGCTACTGCCGCCGCGCCCGTCGTGACCGTTTCGTAGACCGAGAGGATGTCCGCGCCGACCGTGGACCAGTCGAAGCGGCGTACGTGGACGCTGCCGTGGGCGCGCAGTTCGGCGCGGCGGGCCGGGTCGGCCAGGAGGCGTACGGCCGCGTCGGCCAGGGCGTCCGCGTTCTCGTTGGTGAAGAGTTCTCCGGCCGCGCCCTGGTCCAGGACCTGGGCGAAGGCGTCCAGGTCGGAGGCGAGGACCGGCGCGCCCGCCGACATCGCCTCGACGAGGATGATGCCGAAGCTCTCGCCTCCGGTGTTGGGCGCCACGTAGAGGTCGATGCTGCGCAGGAAGCGTGCCTTGTCCTCGTCGCTGATCATGCCCAGGAACTCGACGCGGGAGCGGAGTTCTGCGGGGAGGGTCTCCACCGCCTCCTCCTCGTCGCCGCGACCGGCTACGAGGAGCCGGGTCTGCGGGCGGGCGGCGAGGATCTTGGGGAGGGCCTTCATCAGTACGGGCAGGCCCTTGCGGGGCTCGTCGATGCGGCCGATGAAGCCGATCGTGTCGCCCTGCCAGGCGGGATTCGGCTCCGCCTTGGCGAAGAAGTCGACGTCGACGCCGTTGGGGATGACCACCGCGTCTCCGCCCAGGTGTTCGACCAGGGTGCGTCGGGCGTACTCGCTCACCGCGATCCGTGCGCTGATCTTCTCCAGCGCGGCCTGCAGGATCGAGTACGCGGCGATCATCGCCCGGGACCGGGGGTTGGAGGTGTGGAACGTCGCGACGATGGGGCCCTGGGCCGCCCAGCAGGTCAGCAGGCCCAGCGAGGGCGACGTCGGCTCGTGGATGTGGACCACGTCGAACTCGCCGTCGTGCAGCCAGCGTCGTACCCGGGCCGCGGAGAGGAAACCGAAGTTCAGCCGGGCCACCGAGCCGTTGTACGGCACGGGCACCGCGCGGCCGGCCGAGACGACGTACGGCGGGAGCGGGGTGTCGTCGTCGGCCGGGGCGAGGACGGACACCTCGTGGCCGAGGCGGATGAAGTACTCCGCCAGGTCGCGGATGTGGAATTGGACGCCACCGGGCACGTCCCAGGAGTACGGGCAGACGATGCCGATCCTCACGGCGTCCCCTTCGCGGGATCGAGATCGGCGAGCCACAGCCGCTGGAGCATGTGCCAGTCCTCCGGATGTTCGGCGATGCCCGTGGCGTAGGCGTCGGCCAGCGCCTGTGTCATGACAGACGTCTTCTCGTCCCGCGTACCTGTCTCGGGTACCTCGATCGGAGGATGGATCCGGCCCTGCATGACGGGCGAGTCGTCGTACCAGAGGGTGACGGGCAGCAGCAGCGCGCCCGTCTGCTGGGCGAGCAGGGCCGGGCCCGCGGGCATCCGTGCCGCCTCGCCGAAGAACTTGACCTCCACGCCGGAGGCGGACAGATCACGGTCGGCGACCAGGCAGATCAGGCCGCCGTCACGCAGCCGCCGGGCCAGCGTGCCGAACGCGGAGCCGCCGCTGTGCGGCAGGACCTCCATGCCGAGGCCCTCGCGATAGGCGACGAAACGGTCGTACAGGGTCTCCGGCTTGAGGCGTTCGGCGACCGTCGTGAAGGGCGTCTCCAGCTTGGTGGTGACCCAGGCGCCCGCGAGGTCCCAGTTGGCCAGGTGCGGCAGCGCGAGGATCACGCCCCGGTCGGAGGCCAGACCGTCGGTCAGGTGGTGGACGTCCTTGCACTCGAAGCCGGTCCTGATCCGCTCCGGGCTCCAGGAGGGCAGCCGGAAGGACTCCATCCAGTAGCGCAGGTACGAGCGCATGCCCGCGCGCGAGAGCTCGGCCAGACGCTCGGGGGTCGCGTCGGGTACCACGCGCGCGTAGTTGCTCTCCAGGCGCTGGACACCCTTGCCCCGCCGCTTCCAGGCGAGGTCGGCGATGCCGTGGCCGAGGCGTACGGCGACCGGCTCGGGGAGCTTCTTGACGGTGCTCCAGCCGAAACCGTACAGCGCGTCGGTCAGCCGCTCCGCGGTGCTCACTTCGCCGCCTCGCTCCCCTGGGACGCGTCGGCGTTGTCGTCGGACGCGGCCGCCTCCGCCTCGGCGGACTCCCTGCGGACCGTGACCACCCGCTGGATCAGGGTGACCAGGCTGCCCACGGCGACGATCCACAGGGCGATCGGCAGCAGCACCTGGATACCGGGAACGCCGAACTTGTGCAGGCCGGCCAGACCGGCGGCGACCAGCGAGATCACCAGCCGCTCGGCCCGCTCCACGAGCCCGTTGACGGCGACCGGCAGGCCGATCGACTCGCCACGGGCCTTGGTGTACGACACCACCTGACCGCTGGCCAGGCAGAAGATCGAGACGGCGCACAGGACGTTGTCGTTGCCGTTTCCGGCATACCACAGCGCGAAGCCGCCGAAGATCGCCCCGTCGGCGACCCGGTCGAGGGTGGAGTCCAGAAAGGCTCCCCAGCGGCTGGAGCGGCCCAGCTGGCGGGCCATGTTCCCGTCGACCAGGTCCGAGAAGACGAACAGCGTGATCACGATCGTGCCCCAGAAGAACTCGCCCCTGGGAAAGAAGACCAGCGCGCCCGCGACCACACCGGCCGTGCCGATGAGCGTCACCGTGTCGGGGCTGACGCCCCTGCGGATGAGAAACGCGGCGAACGGCGTGAGGACACGCGTGAAAAATGCACGCGCGTACTTGTTCAGCATGGCCTTCCCGACGGTCGGTGGCGCCGCGCGTCCCTGATGGTCGCCGGCTGGCCCATCGTAGTCACGCGCGCGTGCGGGTGACCGCCGGGCACCCGGAGCCCGTCTCCGGATCCGGCGGATGGCCCGCAAGTGACGCTGGGCCACGCGATCGGCGTCCGTCGTATGGACGCACCGTGACGGGAGTGGAAAGCTCGAAGGACCGCGGGCGTCATCGGAGCCGCCACCGCACGCGGCCCGGCATGCCCGCGCCCACAGTGACCTCACCGTGCACGGGAGGCAAGGCCATGGGCGACAAGGCACAATCACACCCCGGGGCCGCCGGCAGGGCTACGGCGGCCGACCATCCCGCGTCCCTACGGAATGTGGTGCTGGTCGGCCACTCCGGTTCGGGCAAGACGACTCTGGTGGAGGCTCTCGCGCTGACCGCGGGGGCCGTGAACCGGGCGGGCCGTGTGGAGGACGGCGGCACCGTTTCGGACTACGACGAGATCGAGCACCGGCAGCAGCGCTCCGTGCAGCTCTCTCTCGTGCCCGTCGAATGGGACGGGTTCAAGATC
The DNA here is from genome assembly GCF_040654755.1 of Streptomyces sp. NPDC050625. Classification (NCBI taxonomy): domain Bacteria; kingdom Bacillati; phylum Actinomycetota; class Actinomycetes; order Kitasatosporales; family Streptomycetaceae; genus Streptomyces; species Streptomyces sp. NPDC050625. The sequence continues at coordinate 330,921 of NZ_JBFAIQ010000006.1, read as the reverse complement.
AATCTTCTGGACACCCCCGGATACGCCGACTTCGTCGGAGAGCTGAGGGCCGGTCTGCGAGCGGCGGACGCGGCCCTCTTCGTCGTCTCGGCATCGGACGGCGTGGACGGCTCGACCCGGATGGTGTGGGAGGAGTGCGCGGCGGTCGGCATGCCGCGGGCCATCGTCATCACGCACCTGGAGGCCGCCCGCGCGGACTTCGAGGAGATGACACGGGTGTGCGCGCAGGCGTTCGGCGCGGACGACCCCGACGCCGTACTCCCGCTCTATCTGCCGCTGCACGGCCCGCAGGCACCCGACGGGCACGCGCCCGTGACCGGGCTGATCGGACTGCTGTCGCAGCAGCTGTTCGACTACTCCTCCGGGGAACGCAAGGAGTCCGAACCGGGTCCGGACCAGCTGCCGCAGATCGAGGAGGCGCGCAACCGGCTCATCGAGGGGATCATCTCGGAGAGCGAGGACGAGACCCTCATGGACCGCTACCTCGGCGGGGAGCAGGTCGACATCAAGACATTGATCGAGGACCTGGAGCGGGCCGTGGCCCGCGGGGCCTTCTTCCCGGTCCTGGCCGCCGCCCCCGCGGCCGAGGGCGCCAAGCAGGGCATCGGCACGGTCGAGCTGCTCGAACTGATCAACCGTGGCTTCCCGACCCCGCTGGAACGGGAGGCACCCGGGGTCGCCACGGTCGACGGGAAGTCGCGCGAGCTGAAGGCGTGCGATCCGGGCGGGCCACTGGTCGCGGAGGTCGTGAAGACCTCGTCCGACCCGTACGTCGGCCGGGTCTCCCTGGTCCGGCTGTTCTCCGGCACGCTGCGCCCCGACGAGACGGTGCACGTCTCCGGGCACGGGCTCGCCGACCGCGGGCACGAGGACCACGACGTCGACGAGCGGATCGGCGCCCTGTCGACGCCGTTCGGCAAGCAGCAGCGGCCGGTGACGCACGCCGTCGCGGGCGACCTTGTGTGCGTGGCGAAGCTGAGCCGTGCCGAGACCGGGGACACGCTCTCGGCCAAGGACGACCCACTGCTCATGGAGCCGTGGCAGATGCCCGACCCGCTGCTGCCGCTGGCCATCCACGCGCACAGCAAGCCGGACGAGGACAAGCTCTCGCAGGGGCTGAGCAGGCTGGTCGCCGAGGACCCGACGATGCGCCTGGAACAGAACCAGGACACCCACCAGGTGGTGCTGTGGTGCCTGGGCGAGGCCCACGCGGACGTCGCCCTGGAACGGCTGCGCAGCCGCTACGGCGTCCAGGTCGACGTCGTACCGCACAAGGTTTCCCTCCGGGAGACGTTCGGGAGCAGGTCCGCGGGACGCGGACGGCATGTGAAGCAGTCCGGCGGGCACGGGCAGTACGCCATCTGCGAGATCGAGGTCGAGCCGCTGCCCGGAGGCTCGGGCATCGTGTTCGTGGACAAGGTGGTGGGCGGAGCCGTGCCCCGGCAGTTCATCCCGTCGGTGGAGAAGGGGGTACGGGCCCAGGCGGCCAAGGGGGTCGCGGCCGGCTATCCCCTGGTCGACGTGCGGATCACGCTGCTCGACGGCAAGGCCCACTCGGTGGACTCCTCCGACGCCGCCTTCCAGACGGCCGGCGCGCTCGCGCTGCGCGAGGCCGCGGCGGACGCCAAGATCCATCTGCTGGAGCCGGTGGCCGAGGTGAGCGTGCTGGTCGGCGACGACTACGTGGGCGCCGTGATGAGCGACCTGTCGGGCCGGCGCGGCCGGGTGCTCGGCACCGAGCAGGTGGGCTCCGGGCGCACGCTCGTACGGGCCGAGGTGCCCGAGTTCGAGATCGGCCGGTACGCCGTCGACCTGCGGTCCCTCTCGCACGGCACCGCCCGCTTCAGTCGCGCGTACGCGCGGCACGAGCCGATGCCGCCCCAGGTTGCCGAAAAGATCCGCGAACAGGCCAAGGAGGCTTCGTAGTCGAAGATCCCGGAGGGCACCGCACATCCTTCCGGAACGTCATCCTCCGTACGGGCGGGCGGCTTTGGCCGTCCGCCTACGGATGTCAGTGCCTGCGGATACGCTGATCACCTGATCCCGTCATGCCGGATCAGGACGATGACCTGTTCAACAGGTGTGCGGGGCAAGGAAGTCGGGAAGGCCGCAGAAGCGACACCGGCGGCGATCGGGGGCGGGAATGTCGATTGGAACCGAGTGGGACGGGCCACAGGTGCCCATCTCCGGCGGTGAGAGCCAGGCGGCCACCTTCGCGCTGGCCTCGGCCGCCTACCGGGACAGTCCGTTCGACGAGATCAAGAAGGCCGACAACGAATGGCACAAGTCGACCGTCAAGACCGGCCGGATCGCGCTGTTCCGGCCGAATCTGGGCGAGGCCTTCTCCCGGGCCGTGGTCGACCGCATGCTCCGTTCCGGCCGCGCGCCGCTCATCCAGTCCTTCGGGATGGATCCCCAGGTCGTCGTGGAGCACAGCCTCGCGGCCAACAACATCCGCAAGGCGCGTGACAACCGCCTGAGCACCGTCATGGTGCTGTGCGGCCTGCTGTTCCTGCCCGGACTGCTGTTGTGGCTGCTGGTCTTCCAGCTCCGCACGTTCGTCGCCAAGCGCGACGACAAGCGGGCCGGGGCGCTCGCCACCACGCTGCTCGTCGCGGTGGGCGCGGTCGCCGCGATCTTCCTGGTCCGCATGCCGTTCACCGGGTTCTGGGCCTGGTACGCGCGCGGGTGCGTCGTCGCCCCGGTGCTGGGCTGGTTCTGGGCCAAGCAGATCTGCGAGCGCACGGCGCAGGACCTGCGCGGACGCTGGGACGGCCTGCTCTCCGGCAGCAGCGTCGGCGCGAAGATCCCCGAAACGGTGCCGAGCAGCCCCGGTGAGACCGCGGCCGAGCAACTGCGCCAGTCCCTCGCCCGGCTGAGCGCCGAGCAGCGGTCCAACTCCGTCTTCTACGCCGGACCCAAGGGCATACTCGGCATGGGCACGCGCTGGGGTTCCTGGCAGCTCGCCGAGGACCTGCTGCCGGCCGATCCCACCCGGGAGATCCACCCGTTCCGCAGCTGGGACGTCATACGGTCCATCCACGACCAGCTGCGCATGCTGGAGCGCGGCCCGCTGAACACCGGCGGCTTCCCCAAGCCGTCCATCAAGCACTGGATCGTCACGCCCATCGGCGAGAACGCGGAAGCGGTGTCCCGGCCGGAGGGCACGGACGTCGAGGCGTACTCGGTCAAGACCCACGCGATACAGGACATCTGCAACAAACAGCAGTTCGGCAGCGGCGACCGGCACTACCTGGGCGTGCAGTGGACGCTGTGGGACGGGCAGCTGGTGCTCACCATGCTGATCACGGTGACCGTGCTGCACCAGACGCTGCGCATCGAGGTGACCGGGCATGCGCTGGGGCCGGTGCACTCGCTGTTCACCACGAAGCCCGCGGCGCCGACCAAGGAGGTCGCCAAGTCCTTCAAGCCGTGGGAGAACCGGACGATCAAGCTCCCGCTGGTCGGCACGGACGAGGTGGTACGGCTCGCCGCGCGGGCGCCGCTGACCTGGTATCCGCCGCTGCTCAACTGGCTCGGCGGCTCGCTGGGCCTGCCCGAGCCGTTCGGTCTGCGCCACGCGTGGGCGGACCGGCCGTGGCGGCACCGCTTCATGGCCGACGATGCGCTGCGCGCGGCCACGCCGGTGCTGCGGGTGGTGCACTCGGCGGCGATCCGGGTACTGGAGGAGAACGGCGTCGACACGGAGAAGTTCGGCACGCGCTCGGCGTTTCTCAGCACGGCTGTACAGGATCCGGCGCCGAAGAAGGCCGACCTCTACGACGCGTAGGCCTCCGGCGGTTCGGCCGGGTTCCGTGCGGGTGGGTGGGGGTTCCCCTCTCCTGGGGGCTGCCGCCCCCCGACCCCCGCTTCGACCTGGACGGCCTCGTCCTCAAAAGCCGGACGGGCTGAGATGTGCGGGCCGGGCCGCGATGTACCGGTCGGCCGCCGAAGAGCCGGAAGCGTCACTCACGTCGTCGGCCAGGACTCCGCCAGCATCTTCCTCGTGTCGGCCAGCAGCTGCGGCAGCACCTTGGTGTGGCCCACCACCGGCATGAAGTTCGTGTCGCCGCCCCAGCGGGGGACGATGTGCTGGTGGAGGTGGGCCGCGATGCCCGCGCCGGCGACGGTGCCCTGGTTCATACCGATGTTGAAGCCATGGGCGCCGGAGGCGGTGCGCAGGGCCGTCATGGCCTGCTTGGTCAGCTCGGCCAGCTCGGCGGTCTCCGGGCCGGTCAGATCCGTGTAGTCGGCGACGTGGCGGTACGGCACCGTCATCAGGTGGCCGCCGTTGTACGGGTAGAGGTTCAGCACCGCGTAGACGTGGTCGCCACGGCGGACGATCAGACCGTCCTCGTCGGACTTGGCCGGGATCGAGCAGAAGGGGCAGCCGTCGTCGGCACCCGGGCCGCTCGGCTTGTTCTCGCCCTGGATGTAGGCCATCCGGTGGGGCGTCCACAGGCGCTGGAACGCGTCCTGCGTCCCCACTCCGATCTGCTGCTCCGGCTCACTCGTCATGCTACGCAGCATATGGCTTCGCCCGTTCGTGGCGTGTCGCCGGGGCGTCCCGGGACGGGGAAGGGCAGGGCCCCGGGGATGTCGTCCATCCGCCGGGGCTCCGGGGCGAGCAGGGTCAGACCTGCGTCCGGTCCTGCACCACCTTCGCGATCTTGGCGATGGCCTCGTCGAACGGGATGCCGTTCTCCTGCGAGCCGTCGCGGTAGCGGAAGGAGACCGAGCCGGCCGCCATGTCGTCGTCGCCCGCGATGACCATGAAGGGCACCTTCTGCTTCTGGGCGTTGCGGATCTTCTTCTGCATACGGTCGGAGGAGGCGTCCACCTCCACGCGCAGGCCCTGCTTCTTCGCCGCCGCGGCGAACTTCCGCAGGTAGTCGACGTGCGCGTCACCGATCGGGATGCCGATCGCCTGGACCGGGGCCAGCCACGCCGGGAAGGCGCCGGCGTAGTGCTCCAGGAGCACCGCGAAGAAGCGCTCGATCGAGCCGAACAGGGCCCGGTGGATCATGACCGGACGCTGCTTGGAGCCGTCGGCGGCCGTGTACTCCAGGTCGAAGCGCTCCGGCAGGTTGAAGTCGAGCTGGATGGTCGACATCTGCCAGGTGCGGCCGATCGCGTCCTTGGCCTGGACGGAGATCTTCGGGCCGTAGAAGGCGGCGCCGCCCGGGTCGGGGACCAGCGGCAGGCCCTGCTTCTCGGCGACCTGGCGGAGGGTCTCGGTGGCCTCCTCCCAGACCTCGTCGGAGCCGACGAACTTCTCCGGGTCCTTGGTGGACAGCTCCAGGTAGAAGTCGGTCAGGCCGTAGTCGCGGAGCAGGCCGAGGACGAAGGTGAGCGTCTTGTCGAGCTCGTCCGACATCTGCTCACGGGTGCAGTAGATGTGCGCGTCGTCCTGGGTGAAGCCGCGGGCCCGGGTCAGACCGTGCACGACGCCCGACTTCTCGTACCGGTACACGGTCCCGAACTCGAAGAGGCGCAGCGGCAGTTCACGGTACGAGCGGCCGCGCGCGTCGAAGATCAGGTTGTGCATCGGGCAGTTCATGGGCTTGAGGTAGTAGTCCACGCCCTCGTCGAGCTGCATGGGCGGGTACATGCCCTCGGCGTACCAGTCGAGGTGGCCCGACGTCTCGAAGAGCTTCCCCTTGGTCGCGTGCGGGGTGTAGACGAACTCGTAGCCCTCTTCCTCGTGGCGGCGCCGCGAGTAGTCCTCCATCGTACGGCGGACGATGCCGCCCTTGGGGTGGAAGACGGCCAGGCCGGAGCCGATCTGCTCCGGGATGGAGAACAGGTCGAGCTCGTTGCCCAGCTTGCGGTGGTCGCGCTTCTCGGCCTCGGCGAGGAAGTCGAGGTACGCCTTCAGCTCGTCCTTGGACGGCCAGGCGGTGCCGTAGATGCGCTGGAGCATCGGGTTCTTCTCGCTGCCGCGCCAGTAGGCGGCCGCGTTGCGCATCAGCTTGAACGCCGGGATCAGCCGGGTGGAGGGCAGGTGAGGACCGCGGCAGAGGTCCTTCCAGCACAGCTCGCCGGTCTTGGCGTCCAGGTTGTCGTAGATCGTCAGCTCGCCGGCGCCGACCTCGACGTCCGCGCCGTCCTCGGAGGAGGCGGAGCCCTTGAGGCCGATCAGTTCCAGCTTGTACGGCTCGGCGGCTAGCTCCTCGCGGGCGGCCTCGTCGGTGACCACACGGCGGGAGAACTTCTGGCCCCGCTTCTGGATCTCCTGCATCTTCTTCTCGACGGCCTTGAGATCCTCGGGCGTGAACGGCTTCTCGACGTCGAAGTCGTAGTAGAAGCCGTCCTTGACCGGCGGGCCGATGCCCAGCTTGGCCTCAGGGAAGATCTCCTGCACGGCCTGGGCCATGACGTGTGCGGTGGAGTGGCGCAGGATGTTCAGGCCGTCCTCGGAGGAGATCTCGACGCCCTCGACGGCCTCGCCGTCCTTGAGTTCGTAGGTGAGGTCCTTGAGCTCGCCGCCCACGCGCGCCGCGATGATCGAGCGCTCGCCGGCGAAGAGGTCGGCGGCCGTAGTGCCCGTCGTCACCACGCGTTCTTCCCGCTCGGAATCGCGTTGGATGATCACACGGACGTCTGACACCGGTCTCTCCTGACTGCAGGTGGGGTGCGGCGCCATACCGGGAGCGCGCGCAATAGGGGATCGTACCGACCCGGACCGGCCGACCGCGAAACGGTCACCCACAGTCCCCGGCCGGTCGCAACCCCTAGCCCGTCGCGGCCGCCCTCAGTCGCAGTCCTCCCCGCTGCACGCCTCCTCGAAGAAATCGAGATTCTCCTGGAGCGACTTCAGCAGCCGGTCCCGCTCGGCCTCGTCCACCTGCACCGGTACGACCCCACAGGCCCCGGTCAGCCGCCGGAAGCCGCCGCGGCTCTCCAGCCGCCCGTGCACCCGCACCGGCAGTCCGACGAGGTGGGCGTGTCCGGCTGTCCGGTAGTCCTCCTCGTCCAGCGTCACCCGCAGATACGGGACCTCGGCACCCGCGAGCACCCGCAGCCGTACGCTGCCCTCGCCGCGCGGCCCCGACCGGCGCATCCGGACGACGGAACCGGTGATCCGCACCGGCACGGACGGTTCGTCGCGCAGATAGCGGGCGCCCGCCTCGCGCAGGACGGGCAGGTCGCCGGGTGAGAACTCGACCGGTTCGGCGGACGCCGCGCAGTCCTCGGGGACACCCGCGGCCGGCGCCCACTCGACGGCGATCCGGGCTCCCTCGGTGCCGCGCACCAGGGCGACGAGGGATTCGGTGAGCTCCCGGCTGACGCCGGCCTCGACCGCGCCGTCGAAGGCGTCCATGCCGCCGGTGGCCCGCTGGTAGTCGATGGCCTCGCGGATGGCGTAAAGGGCCTGCTGGAGGCGCACGGCGAGCGGGCGAGCGGCGGCCACGGGGGCGAAGGCGGTGAGCCTGCGGCCACCGGTCGCCGAGCCGACCAGGACGTTCTCCAGCATCACGGCCGCCGCCCTGCGGTGCCGGGCGCCGTAGTAGCCCGCACGCGCGCGTGTGGCGAGCGCGGCCGCGAGCAGCATCTGCCGGGCGGCCGTGCGCAGCTGTTCCTCGACCGTCCAGGGGGCGGTGTCCACCGGTCCGGACGGTACGTCCCGCCACCAGCGGATCTCGTCGCTGGGCACGGCGAGTCCCACGAGGACCTCGCGCGCCGAGGGATTGCCGCTGCGGGACAGGGCGACCAGGGCCTCGCCGAGCAGGTCGTCGCTGTCGGGGAAGGCCCGGCTCTCGGGCACCAGCAGGCTGGTCCCGCCGCCGCCCGGCCCGGGCGGGGTCCAGCGGCCGTAGCGCCCGGGGGCGCCGCCGCGCCGTTGCCAGCCGTGCCGGTGCAGCAGGGCGCCGAGCACGGCGGGGTCGACGTCGGCGGGGTCGGGGGAACGGTTCCAGTGGGCGGCGTCCCCGGTGACGGGATGCGGCCTGCCTTCCCGCAGGGGCTCGTCGTACGGACGGTCCCTCATGGTCTGCCTCCCGTCCCGACCCGCGTCATGATCTCGCACAGCGCCCGGTCGTCGAAGATGCGCGAGGTCGGGATCCGCACGGTGGTCCGGTGCCGGCCGGTGATCGGGTGGCCGGCCAGGTTGACCCAGTAGCAGCAGTGCCGCAGGTCGAGCCGGTCGTGGCTGGCGCGCAGCCAGTCGTCCTGGGAGCGCGGCACCAGCATCACGACGAGGATCTTGTGCACCGAGACCGGGGTGCGGGCGAGCTTGCGCAGATGGTCGTTGTCGAGCGTGAAGGAGAAGAAGCGGCCCGGCGGGTTCGGCGCGATCTGGTACGTGCACTTCAGCTGCACCTTGATGGTCACCTCGTCGTCGACGGTGTGGCCGGGCGAGCCGTGGCTGACGTGCCAGTCGATGCCGTTGTCCGGGAACGGCTGCGACAGCGAGCAGCCGGCCGCCGCGGCGACCGCGTGCAGATAACCGACCTGCAGTGTCTCCATGCAGGCGGTGGTGGCGAGTGTGCCGCGATGGGGTGCCGTCCGTTCGGGCAGCAGCCCGCCCCGCTCGGGCTGCGCTATCACCATGACCAACAGCCTTCCAAGCCAAGTGTTTCCCCGCTGCGGGCCGCTGAACTGCAAAGACCCGCACTCCTGTTGTGTCCTTCCGGCGTACGGCGCAAACAGCCCGGGTATCACCAAACAGGCAGAAGACGGGACGTCAGCTGCCGTGGGTGAACGAGGAGTTGTGTTGCGATGACGTGCTGGTACGAGGGGCCGCTGGCCGCCTTCGACACGGAGACCACGGGCGTGGACGTCGAGACCGACCGGATCGTGTCGGCCGCCGTCGTGGTCCAGGACGCCCCGGGCACCCGGCCCCGGGTGACCCGTTGGCTGGTCAACCCGGGTGTTCCGGTGCCGGAGGCGGCGACGGCGGTGCACGGGCTGACGGAGGAACATCTGCAGCGCAACGGCCGCTGGCCGGCGCCGGTGATGTTCGAGATAGCGGAGGAGCTGGCCGAGCACGCGACCATGCACCGCCCGCTGGTGGTGATGAACGCGCCGTTCGATCTGACGCTCCTGGACCGCGAGTTGCGCCGCCATCGCGCGTCGTCGCTCGACCGCTGGTTCGAGTCGTCACCGCTGCTGGTGCTCGATCCGCGGGTCCTGGACAAGCACCTCGACCGCTACCGCAAGGGCCGCCGCACGCTGACGGACCTGTGCGCGCACTACGGCGTCGTGCTGGAGGGCGCGCACGACGCGGGCGCGGACGCGCTGGCGGCGCTGGAGGTCGTACGGGCGCTCGGGCGGCGCTTCGCGACCCGGCTGGAGCGCCTGTCCCCCGCCGAACTGCACACCCTGCAGACCACCTGGCACGCGGCTCAGGCCCGCGGCCTGCAGGCCTGGTTCGCACGCAGCGGCTCGGACGAGGCGGTGAGCACGGACTGGCCGCTGCGACCGGAGCTGCCGGCGGCGGCGTAGCGTCGGGGTCGCCGAAGTCGTAGTCGATGACCTCGGTGACACGGATGCTGCCGTCGGCGGCGACCTCGAGGTATCCCGGTGGCGGGTAAACAAGAAGAGCCGGTCCGCAAGTTGTGGACCGGCTCTCTCCCGGTGGGCGATACTGGGTTCGAACCAGTGACCTCTTCGGTGTGAACGAAGCGCTCTCCCACTGAGCTAATCGCCCGGGAACGCACTGAACAATACAGGTCCGGGCGTGATTCCTTCAAACCGCTTCGAGGTACGCGGCCAGGCCGCGCCGCCCGGCCCGCATCATCAGCCGGTGGTTGGCGCGGAAGAACGGGCGTCCGGGCACGGCCAGTCGCCGCAGCAGGGGCTTGCCGACGTCGACCACCTGGTCGAAGCGGGCGAGGGTGCCGGAGCCGTCGGGGGTGACGGTCCAGCGGGCCCAGCCGTCCATGTCACCGGACAGCGCCGTCTCCAGGACCCCGGCGGCCGGGTCGCGGCGTACCTCGCGCGCGGTGAAGGTCAGGTCGTACGGGAGGAAGGCGCGGACGGTGAACAGGCCCGTGGTGTCGTCGAGACGGTGCACCGAGCGCACCTGGGGCCACCAGCGCGGGTAGTCCTCGGGACGCTCCAGGGCTCCGTAGACGACGTCGGCCGACGCGGTCAGGTTCCACAGGCTGAGGAAGCGGTAGTGGGTCCAGTCCATGGGCGGAGTCTGCCCGTACCCAGTGCCGCACACCGGGATCTGAGTACGTTCTGAGTACGCACACTCATGTCGGGTGACGTGACGTGGACCACACTCCAGGGCATGACGTACCCTCTGCCCCCGGTCGAGGAGCTGCGGCTCATCGATGCGGAGCTGTGGCAACTCGACGCCCGTCGGGCCCAGTTGCTGTCCCGCCGCGCCCGGCTGGTCGCCGCCCTGCACCGTCCGATGCCGCCGATGCCCCTCGCGCCGCCGCGCCCCGAGGCCTCCGCGCCGCGCGTGCAGAACGTGCTGCTCGTGCTCGGCGGTGTGCTCCTCACCATCGCGGCGGTGGCGTTCACGCTGGTCAGCTGGGGGCATCTGGGCATCGCCGGGCGGGCCCTGGTGCTCGGCGCGGTCACCCTGGCCGCGCTCGCGGCGCCGGTGGCGCTGCTGAAGCGGGGGCTCGGATCCACGGCCGAGTCGGTGGCGGGTCTGGGTCTCGCGCTGACCGTGCTCGACGCGTACGCGCTGCACGAGGTGGCGTTCACCGGCACGGGCGGCACGGCATACGCGGCGCTCGCCGCGGCGGCACTGGCGGGGCTGTGGGCGGCGTACGGGCTGCTGCCGCCGACGGCACCGCTGCGCTCGCCCGTCCCCGCCGCGCTGCTCTCGGCCCAACTCCCGCTGCTCCTGTGGGCGCTGGCCGTGGGCGGGGGCCCGTACCGCATCGCGTCGGCGCTCCTGGCGACGGCCGGGTTCGACACGGTCGTGGCACTCGTGGGCACCGCCGGGGCCGTCCGCCTCGTCGCCGCCCTCGGCGCGTGCGGCACGGGCGCCCTGGGCGCATGGACGGCCGGCTGGCTCTCCTGGGACGCAGCCGGCCCGAGCGCCGCCGCCCGTGCGGCGGCGCTCCTCGCCCTCGCGGCGGTGATCGCGCTCGGCGCCGCATGGCGCCTGGAGCAGCCGGTCACCGCCGCGGGTGGCGCTGTGGCGGGTGGTCTGCTGCTGGTGACGGCGTTCGGCGGCCTCCTGCGCGTGACGCTGCCGGACGACTGGACGGTGCCCGGCCATCTGGCCTTGGGCGTCGCCCTGCTGGCGGCCGTACGAGCTCCGCTCCCCGAGCCCGTACGCCGTGGTCTTGTGCTGGCCTCGGGCGGTGTCCAGGCCCTGGCGCTGCTGTGGACCGTCCCGTTGGTCGCCGTCACCCTCGTGGGTCCCGTCGCCTGGGCGACGCGCGTCTGGTCCGGCGCCCCGTCCGACGCGCGCGCCACGGTGACGGCCGACGCGCCGTGGCCGCCGCACGCGGTGGCGGTGCCGGTCGTCCTCGCGGTCGTCACCGCCGTACTGCTGTCGGCGGTCCGCGACACGACCTGGCGCCCACGGGCCCTCGTCGGCGCCCTGACCCTGGCGTGGGCCACCGCTCTGGTCCTCCCCGCGGTGCTCGAACTGCCGTATGCCGCCGGGCTGTCGGTGCAGGGGGTCACGACGGCGGCAGCGCTGCTGGTGGCCGGGTTCATACGCCGCCACGCCCCCGCGCAGGAGCCCGACCGCCCGAGCGCGCAGTCGACCACCTACCTGCCCGCGCGGGTGACCGCCCTGGTCCTCGCGCTCCTCGCCGCCCTCTCGCTCTCCTTCGGCGCGCTCGCGTCGCGGACGGCGACCTTGACCGTGCTCTGTGCCCTGACGGCGCTGTTCGCGGGGGCATCCCTCCTCTCGCGTCTCGCCCCGTTCACGGCCCCCGCCGCGCTCACCCACGCCACCGCGCTCGCCGTCGCCGCGGGCGCCGCCGCCGACTGGCCGCCGTCGCACACGGCCCTGCTCGTGCTGGCGGTCCCGGTGGCCGCGGCGCTCCTCGCCGCACGTCTCGGCGACTCCCCGGCGACCGTCCCGATGGAGGTGACAGGAGCGGCGGCCGGGCTGCTCGCGACCGGGCTGGCCCTCGCCGACCCGCCGATGCTGGCCCTGGTGCTCGGCCTGTCCGCAGTGATCACCGCGGGCGTGGCGATCCGCCCCGACCGGCGCCCCGTCGGCTATGCGTCCGCGGCCCTGTTCGCCCTGGCCGCCTGGGTGCGGCTGGCGTCCTGGGGTGTCGAGGCCCCCGAGGCGTACACGCTCCCGGTCACCGTCCCGGCGCTGTTCCTCGGCGTACTGCGCAGGCGGCACGATCCGCGGACCTCGTCCTGGACGGCGTACGGCCCCGGACTCGGCGCCACCTTGCTGCCGAGCCTCGCCGCCGCCTGGGGCGACCCGCACTGGACCCGTCCCCTGCTGCTGGGCACGGCGGCGCTCCTGCTCACCCTGCTGGGCGCCCGGCACCGGCTGCAGGCGCCGCTCGTGCTCGGCGGCGCGGTGCTCACCCTGGTCGCGCTGCACGAACTCGCCCCGTATCTCGTGCAGATGGCCGACGCGCTGCCCCGCTGGGTGCCTCCCGCCCTCGCCGGACTGCTCCTGCTCGCGCTCGGGGCGACGTACGAGCGGCGCATCCGGGACGTCCGGCGGGTGCGGGAGGTCCTGGGGAGGATGAACTGAGCGGCTACGACGGCATCTTGTCGCCGAGCAGCGCCAGGTTCTCGATGGCGGCGAGGCCGTAGAGCGCGGTGTCGTTCGAGGACACCCAGCTCGCCTCGCCGCCCTCGACCAGCGTGGCCGGGCCGGTCAGCCGCTCCGTCCTCCACGGCGAGGACTCCGCGTAGCCGTCGGAGCTGTAGAACTTCGTCCAGGCGCGCTTGGCGAGCGTCGCGTCGCCGGTCTGCAGGGCGGCGTAGGCGTCGAGGCGCGAATGGCCCTGGAAGAGCAGCAGGGTGCCGAAGTTGGAGCCGTAACGGGCGGTCTGCTCGGCCTTGGTGGCGTTGAAGTAGCGGCAGTAGTCGAGGTAGGCCTCCTTGAACCGCGGCATGTCGACGAGGTGGATGAGCTCGGCGCACAGTTCGTTGAGGCCGAAGACGGCGGAGAGGTGGGACACCGAGACCACGGGCGTGTCGGCGACGGCGAACCTGCCGGTGTCGAGGTCGTACAGACCGCTGCCCTGCACGAAGCCGTTGGGCTGAGCGGCGATGGTCTCCATGGTGGACAGCACGCGCGCCTTGGCCTTCTCCCACTTGGGGCCCTTGCGCTCCCACTCGGTGAGCCAGGCCGACACCAGTCCGCTCCAGTCGGTGCCGAAGCCGATCGACAGGGCGTGCCGGTCGGGTGTGTACGGCTCGGTGCGGATCTTGCGGATCGGGTCGAGGACGAGGAACGTCTCGTCGGAGTCGACATTGGCGTGCATGAGGTCGCCGACGCGCTCGTCGGCGGTGAGGAAGTAGTAGTAGCGCCGGTAGGTGGTGTTGGCGATGCGCTGCTGCTTGGCGCTGTCGGCGAAGTGCTGCACGCCGTGTCGGGTACCGAGTCCGGCCCATTTGCCCAGGTGGTAGACGTCGACCTCGCCGGTGTGCCGGGTCATGGCCTCGGCGAAGCGGAAGATGTCGGCGCGGCCGGAGCGGAGATAGGCGAACCAGAGCCACAGGTCGGGCGACAGCTCGGAGTTGTCCCAGGCGTAGCCGCCGACGTCGTACCGCCACTGGTGCCGGACCGTGTCATAGGTGTGCATGATGTCGCCGTAGTCCCAGAAGCCGTACCAACGGCGCATCTCCACCTGGTCCTTGTAGTAGGTGAAGAGGAAGTCGAGGTGGTCCTCGATCTTCGCCTTGGCGGCCGTCGAGCGGTCGGGCTCGGAGTAGAGGCCGGGGCCGAAGACCTTGGCCTTGATCAGCTGCTTGGGCGGGGCGGCGAGCTGCGGCAGGACGCGGACCGCGGCGACCTGGTCGGCGAGGGTCTGCGGGGCCGGGGTGGACTCGTTGGCCCAGAAGAAGAGTTCGGAGGTGCGGGCGATGCCGTAGGGGGTGCCGAACTCGGGCTCGTAGTCCTCGTAGGTGATGTTGAGGCCCTCCAGCTGCTCGGGGTAGGTGTCCTGGCCCATGCCGTCGTGGTAGAAGCGCAGGTCCATGGGCTGTGCCTCGGGCGACCAGAGCCAGAGGGTGACGGTCGCCGCGTCGGTGTGGGCGTCGCGGATGTCGAGCTGGGCGGGGAACTTCTCCCAGAAGTCCCTGAGCCCGAAGGAGAATCCGCCGCTCGCCCCGCCCACATACCCGAACCCGGAGGCCCGCCCGCCACCGCCGGCGGCGATCCAGCCGTACCCCTTCCTCGTCCGCTTGCGGACGGTGAAGCCGTCGGCGGAGAGCTGGGAGAGGGTGTAGTCGCCCCACTGCGGGATGTACTGGAGCCGGCTCGTGACGCGCTGGTCCCAGGTGGCGGGATCGGGCAGCTTCCGGCCCGCGTACTGGGCCGCCTGCACGGCCGCCCCCGGGTCGCGGCGCAGCCCGGTGATGCCCTGGACGGCCTCCCGCAGCAGGCCCGTTCCCTCGCCGCCGATGCGGATGTGCCGGTCGTAGGCGGCGTCCCGCATGGGCACGGTGAAGCGGACACCGAGCCCGCGGACGAAGTCGCCGCTCGCCTTCCCCGGCTCCTGCGTCCCGTCGTAGGTGATCGTGTGCACCATGCGGAAGGAGTCGGCTCCCGCGTAGAAGTAGAGCCTGATCGAGAACGGCAGCCAACTGCGGTCGCCCTTGCGGTGCTTGCCGTCGATGCGGACCACGGCACGGACCGGTCCGTCCTGCTCGACGGTGACCGAAGCGATCGCGCCGTCGAAGCGCTCGGTCTTCACCGTGCCCTGGTCCTCGTCCTCGATCTCCGGCTGGCGGAGGAGGACGAGTCGGCCGTTCCTGGCGATCTCCGTCGAGCCGCGGGTGACCGACTTGACGAGCGTGGCACCGGACGTGCCGATCCGGACGGTGATGACGCCGGTCGACACATCGACGGTCCCGCCGCTCCTGTCGACGGTCACCTTCTTGTCGGGGGACTGCGGTGTGCCCGCCGCGAGGGTGAGCTTTCCGCTGCCCGAGGAGACCGCGTGCGCGGTCCACTTGAGGGAGCCGTCGGGCCAGTGGGCGATCGGCCAGGACTGCACGGGCACGGCCCTGCCGTCCGCGTCCGTCAGCGCGAAGGTCTGGTCCTCCTGGTACGCGCCCATCGGCCAGGGCACGCCGACGGTGGAGCCGGGGGCCGCGCCGAGGCCGCCGTCCTCCAGCCAGTCGAGGGTCACCGGGTCCGCGTCGGCGGCCTGGGTTGTCGGCGCGGCCTGGGCGTCCTTCGACCCCAGTGCCCAGCTGAACTGGGCGGCGGCTCCGGCGACGGCCGCCGCCTTGAGGAGGGATCTGCGGGGAATGGAAGACATGTCGGATTCAGCCTTTCCTATCCGTGCGAATGCAAGGTGGTCAGGGGCATGACAGTGCGGGGTACGGCGCCGAGGCACCGACCCTGATCGAGGAGCCGCCGCTCAGCGGCGCCGGTACCGCTCCTCCACGGCGACGGCCGCCGCCGCGACGGCCCCCAGCACGGGGACCGCCAGCGGCGCGATGAGCAGCGCGGAGCAGACGACGAGCACAGCTCCGCCGACGAGCAGGAAGGATCCGGCGGGGTCGAGCACGGTACGACGGCCCGCGTCCGCGAGCAGCGCGCGCCAGGTGTCCCCCGGCGCCCAGACCGCGGCCGCGCGCAGCCCGGCGACGGCGAGGCCGATCACCGCGGACATCCCCGCGGCCCCGACGAGCGGCCCACCCGGCAGCCCGGCACGCACGGCCTGGACGTCCACCCACGCTGCGGCCACCGCACCCCACCCGAGGGCGCCGACGACCCAGCCACCGCGCAGGGCGGCCCGGAAGTCCCCGACGAACTCCCGCCACCCCCCGCGCTCATGGGCCGTACGCCGCCGCAGATGCCGGGCGCCGGCCGCGAAGGCCGCCGGCCAGGTGACGACCCCCAGCGAGGCCACGGCGATCCACACGCCCGTGAGCAGACACTCGGCGAAGACGGCGAACCTCTCCGCGAACACCGACTCGCGCCGCGCCCTCACCCGTACGTCGGCCACGGCCTCAGCCCTTCAGTCCGGAGGTCGCCATCCCGTCGATCAGATACCGCTGGAAGGCAAGGAAGAACAGCAGCACGGGCAGTAGCGCGACCAGCGACATGGCGATCATGCCGCCGTAGTTGGCGGCCACGCCGTCGGAGTCTCGGAACATCATCAGCCCCAGGGAGACGGTGTACTTGCCGGGCTCGTTGAGGTAGATCAGCGGGCCCATGAAGTCGTTCCAGGCGTTGATGAAGGTGAAGATCGCGCTGGTGATGAGCGCGGGCCGGCACAGCGGCAGCACGATCGACCAGTAGATGCGCAGATGACCGCAGCCGTCCAGCCGGGCGGCCTCGTCCAGCTCACGGGGCAGGTTCCGCATGAACTGAACCATGAGGAAGACGAAGAAGGCCTCCGTGGCGAGGTACTTGCCGATGAGCAGCGGAGCGTAGGTATTGATCCAGTGCAGCTTCTGGAACATCACGTACTGCGGGATCAGGAGCACGTGGTACGGCAGCAGCAGCGTGCCGATCATGAGCGAGAAGAGCAGGTTCCGGCCGGCGAACCTGATGCGGGCGAAGGCGTACGCGGTCAGCGAGCAGGAGATCAGGATGCCGACGACGGAACCGACCGCGTAGAAGAGGGAGTTCTGGAAGAACGTCCAGATGGCGATGTCGGCTATGCCGTCCGCGAGGCCCTTGAAGTTCCCGAGGACCGGGTGGCCCGGGAACAGCTGGAGGCTGTTGATGATGTCCTTGCTGGGCTTGAACGAGGCGCCGACGACCCAGACGACCGGGTAGAGGATGACGGCGAGGATCAGCAGGGCGCCCAGGTGCCAGCCGAGCGAGCCGGTCCGCCGACGGCCCGCTCCCGTCGCCTTCGTCGTCATGACACTCATCGGGCCTCCTCCTCGTAGTGCACCCACTTCTTCTGGGACCAGAAGAGGACGGCCGTCACCAGCGCCACGGCGAGCAGCAGCATCCAGGCCATCGCCGCGGCGAAGCCCATCTGGGAGTTCTTGAAGCCCTGCTGGTAGAGGTAGCAGGTGTAGACGAGCGTGGCGTCCGCGGGCCCGCAGTAGGTGTTGGAGACGACGTACGCCGACCCGAAGATCTGGAACGAGTGGATGGTCTCCAGGAGCACGTTGAAGAACAGCACCGGGGAGATCATCGGCAGGGTGATGTTCCAGAACTTCCTCAGCGGCCCCGCGCCGTCCATCTCGGCTGCCTCGTAGAGCTCCCTGGGCACCTGTTTGAGCCCGGCCAGGAAGATCACCATCGGCGCCCCGAACTGCCAGACGGTGAGCGCCACCAGGGAGTACAGGACCCAGTCGGCGTTGCCGACCCAGCCGCCGACGTGGAAGCCGAGGAAGGACTGCGTACGGTCCACGACGGCACCGTCGGAGAAGATCGACCGCCAGACGAAGCCGACCGACACGCTCGCGCCGATGAGCGACGGCGCGTAGAAGGCGGCCCGGTAGAAGGCCTGGCCACGGCGGCTCTGCGCGAGCAACAGGGCGACGCCGAGGGCGAGCAGCAGCTTCAGCGGAGTGCCGATGACCACGTACTTGGCCGTCACCTCGACCGACTTCTGCCACCGGGGGTCGTCGAACATCTTGGTGAAGTTGTCGAACCCGACCCACTTCGGGGTGTTGAAGAGGTTGTAGTCCGTGAAGGCGAAGTAGAGCGAGGCGACCATCGGGCCCGCGGTCAGCAGCACGAAGCCCGCGATCCACGGGGACATGAACAGATAGCCGGCGAGGTTCTCCCGGCGGCCCCGCCGCCCCCTGGCCGTGGGGGCGGCGGAGCGGGCCTTCCGGGTGGCGGGCACGGATTCCTTGACGAGCGTCACGGAGGTTCCCATCGGACTTGTCAGGCTGATCGGGCGGTCGGACTGATCGGGCTTGTCATGCTGATCGGGCTGATCGGGCTTGCCGGCCTGATCGGACTGAGGCGCAGCCCGCTCAGGCTTGGAAGGCGGCCTCGGACTCGGTGAAGAACTGCTTGACCGAGTTCGCGACCGTGGTCTTGCCCTGTCCGAGGTCACCGCCGATGCGCAGGAAGGCGGCCTCGACGGTGTCGGCACCGGAGGGGTGCGGCGTGATCGTGCCGAGGACGCCGGACTTGGCGGTGTCCTCCTCGTACTGCGCGATCTCCTTGCTCACCGCGTCGGTCGGCTTGAACGCCGCGTACTGCTCGGTGCTCGCCAGGATGCCCCGGTCGTAGCCCATGATCTTGCCGACCTCGGGGTCGTGGACCATGAAGTCGATGAACTGGGCGACTTCCTTGGGGTGCGCGGTACGGGCAGAGGCGCTCAGCATCAGAGATGCCAGGTACTGGCCGGTGTGCGTGCCGTCCACCGTGGGGATCGGGGCCAGGCCGTAGGTGCTGCTGCCCTCCGCCGAGTAGCGGACCGTGAAGTTGTCCCAGGTGAACTCCGAGGCCCCGTGACCGGCGGAGAGCGAGGACTTGGGCTGGTCCTGGGAGACGACCTTCGGGTCGGTGACGATGCCGGCCTTCACCCGGTTGTAGCCGTCCTGCCACCACTCCGTCAGATCGGCCTTGTCGAAGCCGAGCCCGTCCTTGGTGAAGAACGCCTTGCCGTTCTGCCGGAGGTACAGGTCGTAGAGGTACATGATGGTGAAGTAGCCGGTGTCGCCGGCGATCCCGGTCTTGTCGTGGATGGTCTTCAGGGCCTTGAAGTACTCGTCCCAGGTCCAGCCCGCCCGCGGGTCCACGCCCGCCCGCTGGAAGACCTTCTTGTCGACGACCAGCGCCATGGTGTTCGAGCCGACGGGCACACCGAGCTGCTTGCCGTCCACCTCGCCGACCTTGGTGACACCGGCGCGGAAGTGATCCAGGCTCAGATTGCCTGCCTGCACCTGGGAGTTCAGGTCGAGAAGAATGCCTCTCTTGTCGTACTTCCGAAGAAATCCGACGGCATTCTGGAAAACGTCCGGCGGATTTCCGCCGGCGGCCTGCGTCTGGAACTTCTCCCAGAACGAGAGATACGTCTGGAAGTCGGTCTTGACCTTGATCTTCGGATACTTCTTCTCGAAGAGCGCGATGCTCTGATTGATCCTTTTCGCCCGCTCCTCGGCACCCCACCACGAGTAACGGATCGTCACCGTCCCGCCCCCGGAACCGCTGTCGCCGCCACACCCCGTCGTGGCGGCCAGCCCTAGGGCGGCCGCCGACGCCCCGGCCGCCTTCAGGATCGTTCGCCTCTCCACATTCCCGCTGGTTCCCACAGTCGAACCCTCCCCGCGCGTCACCGCCGCGTACATGAATCGTTTCAAGTAAGCGCTTGCTGGCACAAGGTACGGAGGGCCCGGAGGTGCGTCAATGACTCGGACAGGATTTTCTCGCGCGGGGCGCCGGGCGGCAGGGCGGCGGGGGCGGGGAGGGACCCGGGGGCGACGGGAAGGTTTGGGTCGCCCCGGAGCCGTCACACCTGGGCGTTCGACTCCTGCGGCCGGCCCGAATCGTCCAGACCGCGAGCCGATGCCTCACAGCGCAGGGGGACGCGTCCGGCGCCGAACGGCCGACGGCCCGCCTGCAGTGAGGCAGACGGGCCGTCGGTTCCGGGTGGGCGATACTGGGTTCGAACCAGTGACCTCTTCGGTGTGAACGAAGCGCTCTCCCACTGAGCTAATCGCCCGGGCGCAGGGAGAACATTACCCCATGTCAGGGGATGCCTCCGACCAGCGCCGACCGGTGCGGATCACTGACGCTTCAGCGTCCAGGGCATCACGACGCCGAACTTCCAGACGTAGATCCCGACCAGGACGGCCACGATCACCAGGCCGATCACCGTCAGGGCGATGTTGCGCCGACGGACCTTCGGGTCCAACGCCCGCTGGGCCGCCTCGGTGACCTTGCGCTTGGTCCAGCGGAGCACGAGCTGGGCCCAGACGAACTCGGTGGCCCAGATCGCCATACCGCCGAAGATCACCACCCAGCCGGGTCCCGGCAGCGGCAGCATGATGATGCCGGCGAGCACGACCGCCAGACCGACGACGAAGATGCAGACCTGCCAGCTCACATGCAGGGCGCGCCGCGCCTTGATGAACTCCGGCGCCCTCGATCCGAGCCCGCCCTCGACGCGCTCCCCGTCAGCCTGCGCCTCGCCGGACGCCACCGCGACCTCGCTCGGCTCGTTACTCCCCGTATTCATACGGCCAAACCCTACCCGAGTGAAACACGTCACCGGAATGGTCGTACCTCGCGTACTGGTTCTCGGCCGGAAGAGTTACGTAAAGACACGCAAAACACTCAGAGGGGTTTACAACGGCACCGTAGGTGGCATGTCGATTTCGCCGACGTGCGAATCCCCGAGCGCACACTGAGCGAAAGGCCCTGGCGCTTATGAACACCACGGTCAGCTGCGAGCTGCACCTGCGCCTCGTTGTGTCGAGCGAGTCCTCCCTGCCTGTCCCCGCAGGCCTGCGGTACGACACGGCCGACCCCTACGCCGTGCACGCCACCTTCCACACCGGAGCCGAGGAGACCGTCGAGTGGGTGTTCGCCCGCGACCTCCTCGCCGAGGGTCTGCACCGGCCCACAGGCACCGGCGACGTCCGCGTCTGGCCGTCCCGCAGCCACGGCCAGGGCGTCGTGTGCATCGCCCTGAGCTCCCCGGAGGGGGAGGCCCTGCTGGAGGCCCCTGCGCGGGCCCTGGAGTCCTTCCTGAAGCGGACGGATGCCGCCGTGCCTCCCGGCACGGAACACCGGCACTTCGATCTGGATCAGGAGCTCTCGCACATCCTGGCGGAAAGCTAGGTCGCGGCCCCTCGAAGCCGCCCGGCGCCGTCCACTCGGGGAGACGGCTCGGGCCCAAGACAATCGCATACGGGATGCGCACCGGCGCCGTCACCGTGGGTTTCCGCGGGGGCGGCGTCGGTGTGCGCGGGCGTCCGGCGCCCGCGGTCACGGAGCGTGCCGCAGGGAACCCCTTCGGCCACCGGAACGTTCTACCGGCAGCCAGCCACTACCATCGGCCAGCATCGGCGGGCGCCCGCCCGACCCCCAGGCCAGGGAGCGAAACGTGCTGATCACCCACGACACCCGGTGCGCCCTCGACACCGTGGTGGATCTGGTGAACACCGTGCCGGAGGACGACACGACGGCGGACGGACTGCCGGATGTCGCAGCCCTCGAAGTTTTTGTGCGATCGCACAAAATAAGTGATGTCGGGATTCTGTCCGAGTTCGATCTGTCGGCGGTGCGCAAGATCCGCGGTCGGTTCGCGGGGATCTTCGCGGCCCCGGACGCCCGGTCCGCGGCCGTCCTGATCAACGAACTGGTCGCCGCCGCGGGCACGACGCCCCGGCTGACGGACCACGACGGCTACGACTGGCATGTGCACTACTTCGCCCCCGGCGCCTCCGTGGCCGACCACCTCGCGGCCGACTGCGGAATGGCACTGGCCTTCTTCGTGGTCGCCGGGGAGCAGGAGCGGCTCAGGCGCTGCGAGGCCCCCGACTGCCGGCGCGCCTTCGTCGATCTCTCCCGGAACCGCTCGCGGCGCTACTGCGACAGCCGCACCTGCGGAAACCGGCTGCACGTGGCCGCGTACCGGGCACGGCGCAAGGAAGCGGCGGGCTGACCGCCCGTTCTGCCCTTCTCGATGCGGGACACCTCGGTGCCGACGCCCGTCCCGGCGGGTGGCGCCGGGAGGAGCGTGTACGGCTCAAAGCCACAGCAGATCGTGCAGCGCGGCCATGAGGAGCAGACACCCGATCACCGCAAGGAAGATCATCAGCGGTGGCTGGGAAAGGGCGAAGAGGCATCCACGCGGCTCGTCCTTCGGCGGCGCGGCATCGCTCTGTGTCGTGTCCAGCATCTCGCCGCGATGATGACCCAGGGAGCACCCTCCGCGCGATCAACACGCCCGTTGGATGCGGGAGTTCGCCGAATTCTGTGATGTCCGGTCCGGTTCCGGTCCGACCATGATCACTTCCGCGTGCGGTCTCGACCCACTGTGTCGTTTCAGTGCGTCACGCGGACGTCGTGTGCGGTGCTCCC
Source organism: Streptomyces sp. NPDC050625 (assembly GCF_040654755.1). Classification (NCBI taxonomy): domain Bacteria; kingdom Bacillati; phylum Actinomycetota; class Actinomycetes; order Kitasatosporales; family Streptomycetaceae; genus Streptomyces; species Streptomyces sp. NPDC050625. Next base: position 308,831 of record NZ_JBFAIQ010000006.1, on the reverse strand, counting down.
TGAACCGTCATATGCCGTGCTTCTTGAGGATGGCCTCGATGTCGCTGAAGTCGTCCGAGGCGCCGGTGGTGCGGGGCGCGGTCGTCGGCCGGGTCGCCGGGCCGAGAGAGGGCGCGGAGGCCGTCGGGGCCACCGCCGTCTCGCTGCGGGCGGCACGGGCGGCCTTGCGCTCCGCACGGGTTCCCCCGCGCCGGCGTTCGACGGCGCGCGTGGTCGCGAGCAGGACCCAGGCCCCGCCCAGCAGGCCGAAGCCGATCCAGGCCGTGGGGCTGAACGCGGTGTCGGCCAGCCAGCCGACGACACCGGTCATCACCAGGCCGACGGGAATCAGTGAATAGGCCGCGATACGGAAGGCCGCCAGGAAGCGCTTGCGGTACGCGGTGACCGCAGCGATGCCCAGGCCGGCCGCGGACACGGCGGAACAGACGGTCTCGGCAATCATCCGGTCCTCCTGGCGGACTCGGTCGGGCAGGGCGGAAGAGCAGGGTGCGCTCGCGGAAGAGCGAGCTGCGCTTCGTCCCTTCCATCCTGCACCGCCCGGTACCCGCGATGCCATGGTCGGGCCCGACATCAGGGACATCTCCGGGTCGGATCCTCCCCAGGTGCCGGTCACCGCCGTACGGTCCCGATTCGGCCCCGGGAGGCTCGCCTGGGAGACTGGTTCCCATGAGTGACTCCTCCCCCACACCCACCGGTACCCCCGTTCCCGTACTCGACGTGTGGTGCGAACTCCAGTGCCCGGACTGCCGCAGCGCCCTGGACGACCTCCACGCCCTGCGCGCCCGCTACGGCGACCGGCTGGAGCTGCGGCTGCGGCACTTCCCGCTGGAGAAGCACAAGCACGCCTTCGCCGCCGCGCAGGCCGCCGAGGAGGCTCTGGAGCAGGGGAAGGGCTGGGCGTACGTCGAGGCCGTGCTCGGCCGGGTCGAGGAACTGGACCGCAAGGGAGAACCCCTCCTGGTCGAGGTCGCCGGCGAACTCGGGCTGGACGCCGAGGAGTTCGACACCGCACTGATCGACGGGCGGCACATCCTGATCGTCGACGCCGACCAGGCCGAGGGCAAGGCGATCGGTGTGACGGGCACCCCGACGTATGTCATCGGCGGCGAGCGCCTCGACGGCGGCAAGAGCCAGGAGGGGCTGCGCGAGCGCATCGAGGAGATCGCCGACCGGCTGCTGGCCGGGCAGGACTGACGCCGGAGCAGGTCCTTGTGCGTCGGGACGGTACGTCGAGACCTCAGAGCAGGTTCTTGTACATCGAGTACGACGTCGGCACGTATCCCAGTGACGCGTACAGCCGCTCGGCCGGTGTGTTGCCGGCGAAGACGTTGAGGCCCAGGACGCGCTTTCCGGCGGTGATCGCCTGGGCCTCGGCCAGCAGCATCAGCGAGCGTCCGTGGCCCCGGCCGCGGGCGTGCTCGTCGGTCTCCACGTCGTAGACGTACGCCGTGTCCCCGGCGAGCGACAGCCACAGGGTCCCGACCCCGGCTCCCTTCCACTCCAGCACGCTCACCAGCATGTCCTCGGTCGCGAGGCCGTGGGGCAGCAGCTGTGCGTGGTCGTGCTCCGACTTGGCCCGCGCCTCGGCCCCGGGTACGCCGCGGTCGATCCAGTCCTGGGCGTAGTCCGCGAGCTTGCGCGCGAGCCAAGGCCCGTACTCGGCCTCGGTCATGGGTCTGCCCCGGCTGCCCGCGGGCAGTCCGGGCGGGGTGTCGCCGAGCGGCTTTTGCATGCCGCGGTTGCGGTGGACGTAGCCGAGCGCCGTGGCGAGCCGCAGCGCGCCCTCGGCGTCGGCGGGCACCGAGACCTCGATGCGCCGGCAGCCCCAGCCGCGCGTCACCTCCTCGGCGGCGAGCGCGGCCACCGCGCCCCGGCCGCGTCCGCGGTCGGGCTCCTCGATGCGCAGCTCGTCGATCCGGGCGACGGAGGGCCCGAAGACCGGGTGCGTGGAGAGGTGCACCACGCCGACGGGACGGCCGTTCACGCACACCTGGAAGTGGCGCGACAGCGCCCCGCCGGGGGCGCGCTGAAGCGGCTCGGTCGGCCGCAGGGTAGTGGTCATCACGGGTGTTCTACCCGTTCCCGGGGCCCGGAGCAGCCCATTATCCGGAGCCCCTGCCGGGAGCGTCGGGGAGCGTCGTGGAACGTCCGGGCCGGTCAGGGGTCGAGGTCGTGCCCGGAACGCTCGTCGAAGATCCGCATCGCCTTGGCGGTCACCGGGCCCGGCGCGCCGGGCAGTTCGCGGGCGTCGACGCGGTGCACGGCCTGTACGTCCCGGAGGGTGGACGTGAGGAAGACCTCGTCGGCGCGTTCGAGGACGTCCAGCGGCAGGTCGGTCTCCTTGGCGCCGGTCCACTCGACGGTCAGGGCGCGGGTGATGCCGGGGAGGCAGCCGGAGGCGAGCGGCGGGGTGTGGATCTCGCCGTCGAGGACGACGAAGACGTTCGAGCCCGTGCCCTCGCAGAGCTGCCCGACCGTGTTGGCGAACAGCGCCTCGGAAGCGCCCTGTTGACTTGCCCGGGCGAGGGCGACGACGTTCTCGGCGTACGAGGTCGTCTTCAGGCCGGTCAGCGCGCCCCGCTCGTTGCGGGTCCAGGGGACGGTGATCACGGCGGTGGAGTCGGCGCGGCGGGTGGTCTCGCCGAGGGCGACCACCAGGGTCGGGCCGTGCTCGCCGCGGTCGGAGCCGAGGGGGCCGTGGCCGCCGGTGTAGGTGATCCGCAGCCGGCCCAGTGGCATCGGGTTGGCCTCCAGGACGGCGGCGCAGGCGCGGCGCACCTCGTCGTGGTCCGGGTCGGGCAGCCCCAGCCCCCGGGCCGAGCGGGTCAGCCGGTCCAGGTGGCGGGTGAGCGCGAACAGCTTCCCGTCGGTCGCCTTCACCGTCTCGAAGATGCCGTCGCCCACGGTCAGCCCGTGGTCGAAGACGGAGACACGGGCGGATTCGATGTCCCGCAGCCCGCCGTCCAGCCAGATCTTCACCCAAGACCCCTTCCACTCTCCGCGTACGTGCCCGACGCTACCGCGAGCAGCCGGGACGCCTTCAGCTCGGTCTCCCGCCACTCACCCTCGGGGTCCGATCCCCACGTGATACCGGCGCCGGTGCCGAAACGCAGTGTCGCCGCGCCCTGGGCGGACCGATCGATCCAGAAGGTGCGGATGCCGACGGCCAGCTCGCCGGTGCCCCGGTCGGCGTCGACCCAGCCGATGCCGCCGCAGTACGGGCCGCGGGGCGCCGTCTCCAGGGCCTCGATGATCCGCAGGGCGCTCGACTTGGGCGCGCCGGTGACGGAGCCGGGCGGGAAGGCCGCGGCGAGCAGCCCGGGCCAGCCCGCGCCGTCGCGCAGTTCGCCGCGGACCGTCGACACCAGATGGACCAGGCCGGGGTGCTTCTCCACGGCGCACAGGTCGGGGACGGTCACGCTGCCGGTGGCGCAGACCCGCCCGATGTCGTTGCGGACCAGGTCCACGATCATCACGTTCTCGGCGTAGTCCTTCTCCAGGAGGTCCGCCTGGGTGCGCCCGGTGCCCTTGATCGGCCCGGACTCGACGACCAGTCCGGCACGGCGCAGAAAGAGCTCGGGCGAGGCCGTGGCGATCTCCACCCCGTCCCCGGGCAGCCGAATCGTTCCCGCGTACGGCGCCGGGTTGCCGCGGGCCAGCAGTGCGGTCAGGGCGTCCACGTCGGCGTCGGGGGCGACCGGCGCGGAGAGCACCCGGCAGAGGTTGGCCTGGTAGACCTCCCCGGCCGCGATGTGCTCGCGTATCCGGTGCACGGCCGCGATGTACGCCGCTCGGTCGAGGGACGACGTCCAGTCGCCGGCCGCCGGGCCCCGCCACCGGCCCGGCACCGGGGCGGGCACCGGCTCGTCCCGTACGTCCGCGAAGCGAGCGCAGGTCAGCCGCCCCTCGAAGTCCGCGCAGACGGCCCAGAAACCGGAGGAGTCCAGGGCCGCGGGATCACTGGTGACATCGAGCAGGCCGGTGGCGACACGGTCGCCGAAGCGGGCAAGAGGAGCGAGGTCGAGCACGGAGTCGAGTCTATGGCGGGTGTCGTCAGGGTGGCCCGGGCATGTCCCGCCGGTGCCCTGACCGCGTCCTTCGGCGGGTGCAGCGCAGCACGCTGCGCAAACGCGTTTTTGTGCTGGCCCGGGAATCCGCTAGAGTTCAACACGTCGCCGGGACGCGGAAGCGGACCGAAACGACAGGCGGACGTAGCTCAGTTGGTAGAGCGCAACCTTGCCAAGGTTGAGGTCGCGAGTTCGAGCCTCGTCGTCCGCTCGAAGGAACCAGGGGTTTTCCCGATCCCCTACACTCCTGGTGGAGTGGCCGAGAGGCGAGGCAACGGCCTGCAAAGCCGTCTACACGGGTTCAAATCCCGTCTCCACCTCCAAGGACGATTAGCTCAGCGGGAGAGCGCTTCCCTGACACGGAAGAGGTCACTGGTTCAATCCCAGTATCGTCCACTGGTCCGCAAGGACCTTGATCCGCGAGGATCCCCGCGCGATTAGCTCAGCGGGAGAGCGCTTCCCTGACACGGAAGAGGTCACTGGTTCAATCCCAGTATCGCGCACGCAGTACTCCCGGACGATTAGCTCAGCGGGAGAGCGCTTCCCTGACACGGAAGAGGTCACTGGTTCAATCCCAGTATCGTCCACACACCGGAGCCCCCGGCCGTCTCGTACGGCCGGGGGCTCCGTCGTGCGCGGCTCAGCTGGAGAACAGCATGTGGCCGAAGCTCTTGTGGCGGTGGTGGCCGCCGTGACCGCCGTAGTGGCCGCCGTGACCACCGTGCGGGGCGCCCCAGGCGGGGGCGGACGGAGCGGCCGGGTACGCCTGCGGGGCGGCCGGGGGCGGCGGGGCGGGCTGGGACCACTGGGACTCCAGGCGGGTCAGCGCCTCCAGCTCGCCGTAGTCGAGAAAGATGCCGCGGCAGCCGCTGCACTGCTCGATCTGGACGCCGTTGCGGTTGTAGGTGTGCATCGGCGCATGGCACTTCGGACACTGCATGGTCGGCTCAACTCCTCGCCGGTAGGTCCTGCTTCGTGTTTCCCCAGGACAGACTCAGTCCGGCCCCGGTCGGTTGCACCCTACTTCGGGAATCCGTGCGACAACTCGGGCGGTACGCAACTCATTCGGTCACAGGCGTCGACCAGGGACTGCTCCACCTCGTCCAGGGGGCGGCCGACCGCGAGCGCTTTCGTGACAAAAAGGGCGGCGGTCTGTGCGGTGAGGGCACGGGCCGGGACGTCCAGGGCCGGCCAGGGGTCGCCGTCGGCGGGTACGGCCGGGCCGCCGGCCGCGCGGTAGGCGGTGAGGAAGCGGGTCCACTCGTCGGGCGGGAGGAGTCCGCAGGCGTACCAGGCGGCGGGTCGCGCGAGATCCCAGGCCGGGACGCCCACACCGAGGTCGTCGACGTCGATGAGCCGCCAGGGACCGTGCGGGGACGGGTGCCGGACCAGCTGGCCGAGGTGCAGGTCGCCATGGCACAGGGCCGGGGCGCCGGGCATGGGGGCCTCGGCACGGGCCCAGGCCGGGAGCGCCGCCCAGGCCCGCAGTATCGGGGGTGCGGCGGGGTGGGGGGCCGGTGCCGCGGCGAGGGCCGCCCGGAGACGGCCGATCGCCCGGGCGGCCTTGGCGGGGCCGCGCATGGGGGGCAGGGGCAGGGCGGAGGTGACGGCGGAGGTGGCGGTGGCGGGGAGGGTGGCCGCAAGGGGGCGCCGAGGGGCGGGGACGGCGGGGGGCTCGGTGGGGAGGTCGCACCGGGGGCCGGAAGTTCCGGTGGCGGAAGCGCGGTCGGCGGGGGCGCGGTCCGTGGCCGGGATGCGATGGAGGCGGGCGAGCAGGGTGGCCGCGGCCTCCCAGGGGGCCGCGTCCGGGTCGTCCGGGTCCACGGGTGTGCCGTACGGCCAGAAGGTCACGAGGCGGTCGTTCAGGGCGGCGGGGGCCGGGGTCAGCGGGGCCAGGAGGATGTCCGGGTGGCGGACGGCCGCGGTGAGTCGGAGGGCCAGCTCGGCGGGGTCGGTGCCCGGGGTGTGGGCCTTCGCGACGGTGTCGGCATGGCGGACGACGGTGGCGTCGGGACGGTCGGCGAGGGTGACGGTCGCACCGCAGGCGCAGGAGGCTTCGCCGGGGTGGGCCGCGGCGGTGGCCTTCGCGGTCAGCTGCGGCAGTACGTCTGCGGTCACGGGGTTCCCTGAGTGCGTACGGCTGTGTCCGGCGAGCGTACGCGGCTGTGGAGCGCCGTGGCGTGCCCGAGCCGGCGTCGGCCCCTGTGCGGAAGCTCGACGCCGGCCCGGCGCACAAAAGCAATGCCGGCGCAGCTCCCCAGCTGCGCCGGCATTTGTGCCGTCCGCCGCACCCCCGTCCCCACGGGGTTTCATGGGTGGATGTCCCCGCCCGGACCGCTCTTCCGGGCCTGGGGTCGCCGCTCAGCGCCCCAGCATCACGCCCACGGACGACGCCTGTGTGGCCACTGTCTCCCAGCCGTCGAAGACGAGGAGGAGCAGGGCCGCCAGGGGAAGGGCCATGATCGTCGCCACCAGGGGGTGGCGGCGCCCCGTGCGGCGGGGCGCTGTGCGCCCCTGCGTGCGAATCAGTGTCCGCGGTGCCGTCAGGGCCATGGTCCCTCTCCTGACCGTCTCGGTTGTCGTTGGCAGCGGCGGGTGTCTGACCTCGGGGGACGAGTGCTGCACCCGCCGCTTGACCTCAAATCTAGGCTCGTGGCGCCCACCGGGCGTCATGCCGTCGTACCGAATCGCGGGCCTCCCGGAGGATGAGCCATCACCTGCGGAGTACTCCCCTGGGTGGAGACGAGGTCCTAGGTCTAGGGGTCTTCCCTGAGGGGTCGCCCGGTGTGTCCGGGCTTTTCCGAGCTGTCCTCGCGGGGCACTGGCTGCTCCACGAGGGCCAGGACCCGGTTCGCCATGAAACGGGCCGTACGCACGACGGTGCCTCCCCCACTGCCTGAAGGGCGTGGGGGGACCCCCAGCGTGACTTCGCTCACTTCCACGACGCCTCGGCGCACCGCTGTCTCCACCCTGCGGCCCGCTCTGCTCGCCACCACCTCGTAGGTGCGCGTCGTGTCGCCGGCATCCACGACTATCTCCACGCGGTCACCCTTCACGGGTTGAATCCCCCTTCTGTGACAGGCGGTTGAGGTCACAGCACGGTCAAGGCCGCCCGGATCGGCAGCTTCCTGACCACCCCTCAAGTCTCCCACCCGGCACTGACAATCCTTCGGGCCGAGAGGGCGCGGCCTCTGCGCGCAGGCGGCCGCGGAAACGTAAGCTGTGGCACGTCACACGGACCGGGCAGCGGGGATGAACATGGCGATGATGCGCCTGAGGCGCGAGGACCCGCGCGTCGTCGGCTCGTTCAGGCTTCACAGACGGCTGGGCGCGGGCGGGATGGGCGTTGTCTACCTGGGCTCCGACAAGAAGGGGCAGCGGGTCGCCCTGAAGGTCATCCGCCCCGATCTGGCCGAGGATCAGGAGTTCCGGTCGCGCTTCGCCCGTGAGGTCTCGGCGGCACGGCGGATCAGGGGCGGGTGTACGGCGCGGCTCGTCGCGGCGGATCTCGACGCGGAGCGGCCGTGGTTCGCCACGCAGTACGTGCCCGGCCCCTCCCTGCACGACAAGGTCGCCGACGAGGGTGCGCTCGGCGCGGCGGAGGCGGCCGCGATCGGTGCCGCCCTGTCCGAGGGGCTCGTCGCGGTGCACGAGGCCGGGGTCGTGCACCGGGATCTGAAGCCGTCCAACATCCTGCTGTCCCCGAAGGGGCCGCGGATCATCGACTTCGGCATCGCCTGGGCGACGGGGGCCTCGACGCTCACGCACGTCGGCACCGCGGTCGGCTCCCCCGGGTTCCTGGCACCCGAGCAGGTGCGCGGTGCCGCGGTCACGCCCGCCACGGACGTGTTCTCGCTGGGCGCGACCCTGGCGTACGCCTCGACCGGTGACTCCCCCTTCGGGCACGGCAGTTCCGAGGTGATGCTGTACCGCGTGGTGCACGAGGAGCCGCACCTGCACGGTGTTCCGGACGCGCTCGCCCCGCTGGTACGGGCCTGTCTGGCGAAGGACCCCGAGGAGCGGCCCAGCACGCTCCAACTCTCCCTCAGGCTCAAGGAGATCGCGGCCCGCGAGGCCCAGGGCCTGTCCGAGGTACGGCCGCCCACGCCGCGCCCCGGCGAGACCGAACGGCCCACCGGTCGGCTCACCGACACCCACCCCGAGCAGCAGCGCACACTGCGCCGTACACAGCCGTCCCCGAGCTCGACCCCTGCCCCGCGCGGCGGCACTCCCGCACGGGGCGGCAGCGCCTCGCGCGGCGGCGGCGCCCCGTCGCGGGGCGGATCACGGCCGACCCCGGCGGCCCGCAATACGACACGGTCCGGCAGCGGCAGCCGCCCCGCGCCCCGTAGCGGCACCGGCCGCCCGGGTCCGCGCGCCACGGGGACCGGGCGTCGGCCGGCCAATCCGCGGCTGCTGCGGCAACGGCTGTTCGTGTTCGTCGTGGTGACCCTGCTGGTCGCCCTCGGCATCGCGACGGCCCAGGGCTGTCAGGGACCCTCGCGGGGACTCGGCGGCGTGGGAGGAACGGTGTCGCCGCGACACGCACACGTGGACGCGCCACCGCCGGACGTCAGGACGGCCTGAGGCGCCACGGTCGACACCTGTTCAGCTGTGCGGACGGGGATGCGGGCATCCACGACGCCTTGGGCCCCGACTCGGAGCTCGGCGGGGCGGTCGACACGCACCTGCGCGTCTTCTGCCGGGTGTCAGTCGAACCGTCGTCGCGCCAAGGTGACCTACGGCGGCGGCGCGCCCGCCGGGCTCCGGCCCATGCCGGACGGTTGCGCCACATCCTCGCCTCGGCCGTCGCCGGCAACCTGTCCCTGAGGCGCGACGACCACGGGGAGAACGGGATCGTCGCCGACACCCGGCACGCGGTCGGCGACACCGGTCCGACGGGACCCGAGGCGGGACGTGACCTGTCACCGGCCGGCCGCGTCCTGGAGCCGGCCGTGTGCAGCGCGGGCAGGCCCGCAACTCAGGGGGCAGTGCCCCGGAGTTGCGGCAGGATTCGCTCGAAGAACTCGCGGTCGCCGTCGAAGACGGGGTCCAGGTGCAGGAACTCCTGCGCTGTCACCCAGCGGAGGTCGGCGACCTCGCCAGGGTCGGGGACCGGGTCGGCGGTGCCGGGGTCCGCGGTCCACCAGTGGAGGCGGAAGGCGCCGTCGTCGGTCACCGACTCCCAGACCTTCTCCCCCGCGGTCACCACGAGGCCGACCTCCTCGCGGACCTCGCGCACAAGGGCCTCCGCCTGTGTCTCGCCCGGTTCGAGCCTGCCGCTGAGGGGCGCCCAGTAGCCGGAGCGCTCGGCGGCCGGACCACGGCGGATGACCAGCACCCGGTCACCTCGCGGGAGGACCGCGACGATTGCGTCACGCATGGCGGGGCCTAGGGGGTGTCGTTTGGATCAGGTCGGCTGTGACGAGCGGTGCGGTCTGGCCGACCCGAGCGGGGTCATGGGGGTGCCCCCTGGTCGAGCGAAGCCGAGAGCTTGGGGGAGCGTGCAGCTGCAAGGCGGAGGAGGGAGTCGACGCGGAGCGTCGGCGAGTGACGACAACGCGGCTGGGGGTCCCCCCTGCTCGGAGAGCTTGGGGGAGTGCGTGCCAGACCCCGCGACGCCGGAATGATCCAAACGACACCCCCTAGGCCACGGGGCGGCCGGTGGCCACCGCGTAGAAGGCGACCGCGGCCGCCGCGCCCACGTTGAGGGAGTCGACGCCGTGGGACATCGGGATGCGTACCCATTCGTCGGCGGCGACCAGCGCCTGCGTGGACAGGCCGTCGCCCTCCGCGCCGAGCATCAGCGCCACCCGGTCCATGCGGTGCGGGGCGGCCTCGTCGAGGCTCTTCGCCTTATCGTCCGGGGTGAGCGCGAGCAGCGAGAAGCCGGCCTCGCGGACCGACTCCAGGCTCTTGGGCCAGGAGTCCAGGCGGGCGTAGGGCACGGAGAAGACCGCGCCCATGGAGACCTTGACGCTGCGGCGGTAGAGCGGGTCTGCGCAGTCCGGCGAGAGCAGGACCGCGTCCATGCCGAGGGCGGCCGCCGAGCGGAAGATCGCGCCGATGTTGGTGTGGTCGTTGACGGACTCCATGACGACCACCCGGCGGGCGGAGCGCAGCAGTTCGGCCGCCGTCGGCAGCGGCTTGCGCTGCATGGAGGCGAGGGCACCGCGGTGCACGTGGTAGCCGGTGACCTTCTCGGCGAGCTCCGGGCTGACCGCGTACACGGGCGCCGGGAGCTCGTCGATGACGTCGCGCATGACGTCGACCCACTTGGCGGAGAGCAGCATGGAGCGCATCTCGTAACCGGCGTCCTTGGCGCGGCGGATGACCTTCTCGCCCTCGGCGATGAACAGGCCCTCGGCCGGTTCTCGCTTGCGGCGCAGCTCGACGTCGGTCAGGCCCGTGTAGTCGCGCAGGCGCGGGTCGTCGGGATCCTCAACGGTGATGAGATCGGCCACAGGGTGATACTGCCTTGTCCTGGGTGTGGTGCCAACGGCTCTGACGGGACAGGTTACCCACGGTTACGCGGACGGTGCCGGGCCGGGCCGCGGGCCCACGCCGACGACCGCACCGACGACGATGACCGCCGGCGGCTTCACGTCCTCGGCGCGCACGGTCTCGGCGACGGTCGCCAGGGTGGCGTCGACACGGCGCTGGGCTGCGGTCGTGCCCTCCTGGACCAGGGCGACCGGGGTGTCGGGGGACTTGCCGTGGGCGACCAGTGTCTCGGCGATCTTCCCGATCTTGTCGACGCCCATCAGGATCACCAGGGTGCCGGTCAGCTTGGCGAGCGACGGCCAGTCGACCAGGGAGCGTTCGTCGTCGGGCGCGACATGGCCGCTGACCACGGTGAACTCATGGGCGACGCCCCGGTGGGTGACGGGGATGCCGGCCGCGCCGGGCACGGAGATCGAGCTGGAGATGCCCGGGACGACCGTGCACGCGATGCCGGCCTGCGCGAGTGCCTGCACCTCCTCCATGCCCCGGCCGAAGACGAAGGGGTCGCCGCCCTTGAGCCGTACGACGGACTTGCCCTGCCGTGCGTGCTCGATGAGCGCGTTGTTGATGGCCTCCTGGGCCATGTAACGGCCGTAGGGGATCTTCGCCGCGTCGATCACCTCGACGTGCGGCGGGAGTTCGGCGAGCAGGTCGCGCGGGCCGAGGCGGTCGGCGATGACGACGTCGGCCTCGGCGAGGAGCCGGCGGCCGCGGACCGTGATGAGGTCGGGGTCGCCGGGTCCGCCGCCGACCAGCGACACCCCGGGCGTCCTGGTGCGGTGATGCGGGGCGACGAGGGTGCCGTCGCGCAGGCCCTCCACGACCGCGTCACGGATGGCCGCGGTGTGGCGCGGATCGCGACCGCGCGCGTCCGTGGTGAGCACGGCGACCGTGACGCCCTCGCTGTGGCCGGTCGCCGGGGTCCAGGCGGTGGCCGCGTCGGCGTCGTCGGAGCGGACGCACCAGACACGGTGGCGCTCCGCCTCGGCGGAGGCGGCGGTGTTGGCGTCGGCGTCGCTGGTGGCGATCAGGGCGTACCAGGCGTCGGCCAGGTCCCCGTCCGCGTACGGGCGCCGCTCCCAGGTGATCTCGCCCGCGTCCGCCATCGCCTCCACGGAGGGGGTCGCCTCGGGGGACACGAGCACGATGTCTGCGCCCGCCGCGATCAGTGCGGGCAGGCGGCGCTGGGCGACCTGGCCGCCGCCGAGTACGACCACTCGGCGACCGGAGAGGCGGAGGCCTACGGGGTAGGCGGGGTGTTCGGCCATGAGGGGCGGCTCCTCGTACAGGCAGCGGTGCGGTGGGCGCGCTGCGACTTCGGAGCGGCCCTGACGTGCGGATTTTAAGGTGCGGACGGGACACGCGGCTCGGTGGTCCGATGGCTGAACACCGGACCACCGCCGCCGTGACGCCTATTTCTCGGTCACTCCGGCCGAATCGAACGTCGCCACCTCGTGCATCGCCCGTGCCGTGCTCTGCACCAGCGGCAGGGCGAGCAGTGCGCCCGTGCCCTCGCCGAGGCGCAGGTCGAGGTCGACCAGGGGGCGCAGGCCGAGCTTGTTGAGGGCGGCCACATGGCCGGGCTCGGCGCTGCGGTGGCCCGCGATGCAGGCCGCGAGGACCTCGGGGGCGATGGCGCGGGCCACCAGGGCGGCGGCTCCGGCGCTGACGCCGTCCAGGATCACCGGCGTACGCAGCGAGGCGCCGCCGAGGAGCAGGCCGACGATCGCCGCGTGCTCGAAGCCGCCGATCGCCGCGAGGACGCCGATCGGGTCGGCCGGGTCCGGCTGGTGGAGCTCGATGGCCCGGCGGACGACCTCGGTCTTGCGGGCCAGGGTCTCGTCGTTGATGCCGGTGCCACGGCCGGTCACCTCGGCCGGGTCGGCGCCGGTGAAGACGGAGATCAGGGCCGCGGACGCGGTGGTGTTGGCGATGCCCATCTCGCCGGTGAGCAGCGCCTTGTTGCCGGCCGCCACCAGGTCGCGGGCGGTCTCGATGCCCACCTCGATGGCGGCCTTGGCCTCCTCGCGGGTCATCGCGGGACCGGTCGTCATGTCGGACGTGCCCGCGCGGACCTTGCGGGGCAGCAGCCCGGGCGTGGCGGGCAGGTCGGAGGCCACGCCCACGTCGACGACGCAGACCTCGGCGCCCACCTGGTTGGCGAAGGCGTTGCAGACCGCTCCGCCGCCGAGGAAGTTGGCCACCATCTGGCCCGTGACCTCCTGCGGCCAGGGGGTGACGCCCTGGGCGTGCACCCCGTGGTCGCCGGCGAAGATCGCGACGGCCGCGGGCTCGGGGATCGGCGGCGGGCACTGCCGGGACAGCCCGGACAGCTGCGCGGAGATGATCTCCAGCATGCCGAGCGCACCTGGCGGCTTGGTCATCCGCTTCTGCCGCTCCCAGGCCTCGCCGAGCGCCTTGGCGTCCAGCGGGCGGATCCCGGCGACGGTCTCGGCGAGCAGGTCGTGCGGGTCCTCGCCGGGCAGCGCGCGACGGCCGTACGTCTCCTCGTGCACGACCCAGGACAGCGGGCGCCGCTTCGACCAGCCCGCCTGCATCAGCTCGGGCTCGTCCGGGAACTCGTCGACGTAACCGACGCACAGGTAGGCGATGACCTCCAGGTGCTCGGGCAGGCCGAGGGCGCGGACCATCTCGCGCTCGTCGAAGAAGCTGACCCAGCCGACGCCGAGGCCCTCGGCGCGGGCGGCCAGCCAGAGGTTCTCGACCGCGAGCGCCGCGGAGTACGGCGCCATCTGCGGCTGCGTGTGACGGCCGAGGGTGTGCCGGCCGCCGCGGGTCGGGTCGGCGGTGACGACGATGTTCACCGGAGTGTCGAGGATGGCCTCGATCTTCAGTTCCTTGAACTGCTTCGCCCGGCCCTTGGGCAGCGACTTCGCGTACGCGTCGCGCTGGCGCATGGCCAGTTCGTGCATCGTGCGGCGGGTCTCGGCGGACCGGATGACGACGAAGTCCCAGGGCTGCGAGTGGCCGACGGAGGGCGCGGTGTGGGCGGCCTCCAGCACGCGCAGCAGCACCTCGTGCGGGATCGGGTCGCTGCGGAAGCCGTTGCGGATGTCGCGACGCTCACGCATGACCTTGAGGACGGCCTCGCGCTCGGCGTCGTCATAGGCGGGCGCGGCCGGACCGGTGGACTGTCGTGCTTCTGCCACTGCGGCCGTGCTCTCTTCCTGGTCGGCGGCCCTGGTCTCCAGGTCCTCCGCGTGCTGTACGACTTCGGGGCCGGGCTCCGCGTCCGGCGCGGCCGGGACGGGTGCGGGTTCGGCCTCGCGGGGTGCGGGGACCGTGGCCGCGGGCTCCTCCGGGGCCGCGGCGGGCGGCTCCTGGAGGGGGAGGACCAGCGGGTGCGGCGGGGTCGGGGCCAGGTGCGGAGTGGTCGGCACCGTTCCCTCGACGGGCACGAACTGGCCCAGGGGCTGGTCCGGGTGCGCCACCAGGGGGACGCTGCCCGGGAGGGAGTCGCCGGGAGCGGCCTGTTCGGGGACGGCCGCGGCAACGGGGGCGTCGGCCTCCGGTTCGGCTTCGGGGGTGTCTGCCTCGGGGGCAACTGTCTCCGGGGCACCTGCCTCGGCGGCGGCGTCGGTCACGGCGTGTGCGACGGCCGTGGGCGGCACGGTCTGCGGCCCCTCGGCCACGACGGGCGCCGGCGGCTGGGCCTGGGGCTGGGCGTGCGGCGCGACGGGGTCGACGGCCGGCTGAGCCGCCTCGGCCTCCGAGCCGACGGGCCCCTGAGGCGGTACGGCGATGACGGCCGGGGCTTCCTCTGCGTGGCCGGACTCGGCGGCGACGGCCTGCGGCTCCTGGCCGGGCTGAGGCTGCCGCGCCTCCTCGGCGGGCGGCTGCTCACCCACGGCACCGACGGCCTGCGGGATCTCGTCGGCGGCGGGGTGCGCGGGCTGGGGTGCCTGGGCGGCGGCGTCCGGCTGGGGGGCCGCGGGCAAGGGAGTGCCCGCGGCGGGCGTCGCGACGGTCTCGCCGGTGGGCGCGGCCAGTACGGCGTCCGGGGCGGACACGACCGCCTCGGCCTCCGGCGTCTCCTGGACGACGGCCACGGGCTCGGGTACCTGCACGGCCTCGGCGACCGGGGCGACTGCCTGAGCCGGCGACACGATGACCTGGGCACCGGGCACACCGGCGGCGGGCGTCTGAGCATGAGCCTGTGCGGCCTCGGCGAGCTGTGCTCCCTCGGCCTCCGGGAACCGCGGACCTTCGGGAGCCTGGCTCGGCGGGACCTGCGGGGCCTGCGGGACCTGCGATCCGTCCGGAGCGTGCCCCTCGGGGACCGGCGCCCCCTGCACCTCGGTGCCCTCCGGCCCCTGTACGGCGACCGGGCCCTGCACACCGTCCGGAGCCCCGGCGACCTGCGCGGCCCCGGCGACCTGCGCGGCCCCGGGGACCTGCGCGGCCTCGGCACCCTGGCCGCCCTCGGCGCCCGGCACGGCCGCCGGACCCTGAGCCGGTCCGGTTTCCTGCGCGACCGGCGCGCCGTACACCCCGTCGTGTCCGTGCACGGGCTGCATCCCGTCGTGCCCCTGCACGACCTGCGGGTTCCCCTGCGCGGCACCCTGGACGTCCTGGACGGACAACGCCGCATCGGCGGGAGCGGTGGCGGTCGCGAAGCCCGGTGCGGGCGCCTGCTCCGCCGTACCGCTCGCGACGGCCTCCGTGGCGAGCCGGGCCACGGCGGCCTGGGCCGCGCCGGGTCGGCCGGCGGCCGGCTCCACGGCCGACTCCACAAGGGGAGCCACCGCTTCCGCGGCCGGGGCCGGGGCCGGAGCGCCCACGTGTGCCGCGGGTGCCGGCGCCGCGCCCCATGGGGCCGCGCCCTGGGGGGCCGCGTCGGGCAGCGCCTGGACGTCGAGGTACTCGGGGCCGGTCGTCTGCGGGCCGGGCTGTCTCACCGGCGCGCCCGCGGGACCGCGGTCGGCGAGGGAACGGACCGGGCTGGCCGAGGCGTTGGGGATCGGCGGACCCATGTGCAGCGGGCGGCGCGGGGCCGCGGTCTGCTCGTGCGGGGCCGAGAGGATCGGGGACGGCGGGACGGACACCGGCGGGTCGGGCAGGCGGACGCCACCGAGGTCGACGGAGCCGCTGTCGCGGCCGGCCGCCTCGTGCGGTCCCGGCTCGTGCACGGCCTCGACGACCGGCTCCGGGGCGGGCGGCGGCACCTCGTTGCCCCATGCGCTCTGGGCGCCCGGCAGGAGCAGGTCCTCGTCCTCGGCGGTGGTCTCGGAGAGGTAGGTGTACATGCCGTGCGCGGGAACGCCTGGCTGTTCCACCCTGCCTGCGCTCTCCGGCAGTCCCTCGCCAGGGACCTGGCCGGTGTCCGTCATGCGTACCCCTCGCCCATCGGTTAGTGCTTCTACGACCAGCTCACCCGGAACGGCGCACCGACCGCCCCGCAGTGAAGAACGAGCGTGCGTGCCCAGCGGCACGAACGACCGTCCCACAAAAGGCGACAAAGCCATTCGGTGGCATTGTCCCGGTCGTTCCGCCCTCGCGGCAGCTTGATCCGCGACAGCCCGCTGTGGACTGCGCCACGTTGCGCGTCCTCCGGTTCTGCCGTACCACACCCACCCCAAAACGGGCGTGTTTTCCGGACATTGACGAACGAATTTCCGGGCCACTGGAGCGGTACAACGATCGGCCAGCCTACCGCGCGCAGTACGACAACAGGATCACGGGGCGCGATCCGGTAGAAGCCCGCTGAGCAGGAACGCAACGTTCCGCTCCGTCTCGGTCCAGCCTCGTGTCTCCAGTTCGACGGACTGCATCAGGGCGCACTCGACCCGGTAGCCGTGCTCGGTCAGATCGCGGCCGACGAGTTCGGCCGCGTCGCGGGTCGCGGCGTGCGCGACGATGCGCTGCGGGCGCCGGTCGGCGACCGCGGAGACCACGGCCGCTCCCCCGCCGCCGACGCGGACGACGTCCGGTTCGGGCAGGTTCTCCAGGACGTGCGGGGCAGTGCCCTGCACGATCTGCAGCTGCACGCCGAAGTGCCGCGCGGCGGCCTCGGTGCGGGCGCACGCCTGAGGGTTCCGGTCGACCGCGATCACGGCGGCACCGGCGCGCGCGGCCTCGGTGGCGAACGCGCCGCCGCCGCAGCCGATGTCCCAGACGAGGTCGCCGACGCGCGGTCCCAGGCGGGCGAGTTGGGCGGCCCGGAGCAGATCCGTCTCCCCCTCGCCGAGTCCGCCGCCGTAGGCCTCGTCGGGCAGTACCCAGCCGCGCGGACCCGCGCCGGGGTCGCGTCCGGCGATCCAGCCACCGCCCTCGCCCGCCCCGACCGGCCCGCCGATGACGATGACGACGTTCGGGTCGCGCCAGGTGTGGTCGGCGGCCTTGTCGGAGGTGACGACGGTGACCTGTTCGCGCTCGGTACCCAGTTCCTCGCAGATGACGAAGGTGCGGTGGACCCCGTCCAGGAGCAGCCCGAGTTCGGCGGGGCCGGCGCCGGGTGAGGTGAGTACGGCGACCTTGGTGTGGGCCCGGCACACATTCACCGCGCGTCGCAGGGTGCGCCGGTGTGCGACGACCACTTGGGCGTCGTCCCAGGGCATTCCGGCTCGGGCGAATGCGGCGGCCACGGAGGAGACGGCGGGGACGACTTCGACCTCCAGGCCGAACTCGGGTGCGCGCAGGGTCCGTACGACACCGAAGAAGCCGGGGTCTCCGTCGGCGAGCACCACCGCGGTGCCGCGGTGGGCGGCGATGCGGCGGGCGGCGAGGGCGACGCTGCCGAGGCGGATGCGTTCGGCGGCGTGGGGCACCTCGGGGAGCGCCAGGTGGTGGGCGGCGCCCGCGACGAGGGTGGCGGCGCCCAGGGCTCCGCGGGCCGCGGCGGTCAGCGGTGAACCGTCCCAGCCGATCACCGTGACGCGGTCGGCCATCGTCGTCAGTCTCCAGGGTTTGCGCAGGTCGTCAGGGGTGGGGCCCGTAGGCAGGCTCCGTGAGGGTACCTGGTGGGGGCGACGGGCGCGCGACGGGCGGTGGCCCTGTGGGGCCCGTGCTGTCAGTTCCAGTCCGAGAACGACGTGAAACCGCCGGTGTCGGCGAGCTGCTCGCCGGCGCCCTCCAGGTCCTCGGGCAGCAGGCTCCACACGATGAAGTCGGTGCGCACATCGGTCCACGCGCCGTCCTCGGTGCGGACGTGGACTATGCACGCGTTGCGCAGGACGCCCTCGCTGATGCAGCCGATCTTCTGGGCGACCTGCTGGGAGGCGGTGTTGTCGGCGGCGGTGCGCAGCTCGATGCGTTCCAACTTCTGGTCGCCGAAGAGCCATTGGGCGGTGGCGAGCGCGGCTTCGGAGGCATAGCCCTCGCCGCGGGCCCAGGGGGCGATGATGTACGACAGTTCGGTGGACCGGATCTGCCAGTTGGTCTTCGTCAGCTGGACGATGCCGACCAGGCGCTGGGTGAGGAACTCGGTGACGGCGAGGTCCAGGCCCCGGCCGGCGGTGCGCTCGGCGGGCGCGTACTCGGTGATCCAGTGCCGGGCGCCGTCCTCGGTGAACGGCTGGGGGACGTCGGTCCAGGCCGCGACCTGTTCGTCGTTCATCATCTCGGCCAGGGCGGGCACGTCGTCCTCGTCGAGGGGCCGCAGCACCAACCGCTCCGTGCTGATGGAGATGTTGGGGAAGGTGCTAGTCATGCGCCACTCCGTAACTTCGGAAAACCTTCAGGGCCTGCTGAACTGCCCAGCATGCAGCATGAAACCACTCAACCCCACAACGGGGCCGACTCCGGGTGAGGGAGTGGACCCCGTGCGTGGCGATACGCGGTATACGCCCCGTCAGAACGAGGCGATGACCGAGCCCTGGTACTTGTCCTCGATGAACTTCTTCACCTCGGGCGAGGTCAGGAGCTTGGCGAGCTTCTTGACCCGCGGGTCCTTCTCGTTGCCCTTCTTCACGGCAAGGAAGTTGCCGTACGGGTTGTCCTTCGCGGACTCCAGGACGAGGGCGTCCTTGGCGGGCTTGAGGCCGGAGGAGATGGCGTAGTTGCCGTTCACGACCGCGGCGTCCACGTCGTCCAGGGAGCGCGGGGTCTGGGCCGCCTCGACCTCCTTGAACTTGAGGTTCTTCGGGTTCTTGGTGATGTCGTGCGGGGTCGCTTCGGTGCCCACGCCGTCCTTGAGGGTGATGAGCCCGTTGGCGGCGAGGAGCTTCAGGGCGCGTGCCTCGTTCACGGTGTCGTTCGGGACGGCGACGGTGGCGCCGCTCTTCAGGGCGTCGGTGCTCTTCACCTTGTGGGAGTAGAGACCGAGCGGCTCCAGGTGCACCGTGACGACGGGCACGATGTGGGTGCCGCGCTTCTTGTTGAAGTCGTCCAGGTACGGCTGGTTCTGGAAGTAGTTGGCCCCGACGGAACCGTCCTCCGTGGCCGTGTTCGGCACGATGTAGTCGCTGAACTCCTTGACCTCCAGGTCGAGGCCCGCCTTCTTCGCCAGGTTCTGCTTGACGAAGTTCAGGATCTCGGCGTGCGGGGTGGGGCTCGCGGCGACGACCAGCGGGCCGCTGTAGTCGGCGGAGGAAGAGGAGGACGCCTTCTCCGAGCCGCAGGCGGAGAGCCCGAGGGTGAGGGCTCCGGCGGCGAGGACGGTGGTGGTGATCTTGGCGGTGTTACGCACGAAAAGTGCCTTTCCTAGGGGTGGTGCGACCCCGTCTTGGGTGTACGGGGAGTCTTTTGGGGGGCTCAGGCGGCCTTGCTCACGTCGGCGGGCGCGGGTGTCCTGGCCTTGAGCAGGCGCAGCTTCGGCGCCGGGCCGGAGCGGCCGCCGCGCCGGTGCAGGGAGCGGGCCGCGTAGTCACCGGCGAACTGGATGACCGAGATGACGACGGCAAGGATCGCCACGGTGATCCACATCATCTGCGTCTCGAAGCGCTGGTAGCCGTAGCGGATGGCGATGTCGCCGAGGCCGCCCGCGCCGACCGTGCCGGCCATGGCGGAGTAGCCGATGAGGGCGACGACCGTGGTCGTGGTGCTGGAGATCAGCGAGGGCAGCGACTCGGGTACGAGGACCTTGCGGACGATGGTCCAGGTGTTGCCGCCCATCGACTGCACGGCCTCGACGAGCCCGCCGTCCACTTCGCGGACAGCCGTCTCGACGAGTCGGGCGAAGAACGGGATGGCGCCGATGGCGAGCGGCACGATGGCGGCCTCGCGGCCGATGGTCGTCCCCGTGATCCAGCGGGTGAAGCTCATCAGCGCGACCATCAGGATGATGAACGGCATCGAGCGGGCGATGTTCACGATCTGCCCGACGACCTTGTTGGCGACGACGTTCTGCAGCAGTCCGCCCTTGTCGGTGAGGACGAGCAGGATGCCGAGCGGAAGCCCGCCGACGACGGCGATGAGCGTGGACCAGCCGACCATGTAGAGCGTGTCCCAACACGCCTGGGACAGCAGCGGCTGCATCTCGGACCAGGTCACTTGGCACCTTCCTTCACCAGCACGGGCTCCTGGCCCGCTTCGCCCACGACATCGATCTGCAGGCCCTGTTCACGCAGGAACCCGATGGGCACGACGTTGTCCTCGTAGCGGCCGGGCAGTTCGATGCGCATACGGCCGATCTGGAGGCCGCCGACGGTGTCGATGGCGGCGCCGAGGATCGATATGTCGATGTTGTAGGTGCGCGAGAGCTGGGAGATGACCGGCTGGGTGGCGGCCTCGCCGTGGAAGGTGACGTCGAGCACCGTCCGGTCGGCGCCGGTGGCCTCGCCGCCGACCGGGAACAGCGCGGCGGCCAGTTCGGAGCCGGGGGTGGCGAGCAGCTCGCTGACGGTGCCGGACTCGACGATGCGTCCCTGCTCCATGAGCGCGGCCGAGTCGCAGATGCTCTTGACCACGTCCATCTCGTGCGTGATGAGCAGGACGGTCAGGCCCAGCTGCCGGTTCAGGTCGCGCAGCAGCTGGAGGATGGAGCGGGTGGTCTCGGGGTCGAGGGCGCTGGTGGCCTCGTCGGAGAGCAGCACCTTGGGGTCGCCGGCGAGGGCGCGGGCGATGCCGACGCGCTGCTTCTGTCCGCCGGAGAGCTGGGCCGGGTAGGCCTTGGCCTTGTCGGTGAGGCCGACGAGGTCGAGCAGTTCGAGCGCCTTGCGGGAGCGGTCCTTGCCCGACCTGCCGAGGATCTCCAGCGGCAGCTCGACGTTGTCCTGCACGGTGCGCGAGGACAGCAGGTTGAAGTGCTGGAAGACCATGCCGATCCGGCTGCGCGCCCGGCGCAGTTCCCGGCCGGCCCGCGGACCGCGCCCGGCGAGGGCGGTGAGGTCCTGCCCGGCGACGGTCACGGTCCCGGCGGTGGGGCGTTCCAGCAGGTTGACGCAGCGGATGAGCGAGGACTTGCCGGCGCCGGACTGGCCGATGACGCCGTACACCTCGCCTTCGCGGACGTGGAGATCGACGCCGTCGAGGGCGGTGACCTCTCGGCCGCGCGAGCGGTAGACCTTGGTCAGGCCCGATGTGGTGATCACTGTGATTCCGTCACTGTCGAGTGCGCGGGCGTGGGTGTGCCCGGGCACAGGTGCATTCGTTCAGGGACGCGGCACGGTTCTCGCGGTGGCGATGGAACCGGGGGAGAACATGTGCGCGGGGCGGCTTGCGTCGCGGACGTCGTCGGACGACACGCGGACGTGCCACGGCTCTCGCTTCGGGGCGCGAGGCTCAGGTGGTGCAGGGGCCCTCTAGAAGGCGCACATTCGACACAGACAACGAGCACCGGGCGTCATGGTCGCCTCGGTCGCAAGGGTGCGGCTGCTCGTCGTGGTCATGCGATCAGTAAACCAGACGTACGGTCCTGACAGTCCGCGGTCGTCCACATGCTGGACAGTGGTGGACACTGGTCAGCGGCGTACGGAGATCGCCACTCCCCCGTCGGTGACCAGGGCGGACAAGGCCGACAGGTCGTCGACGACCAGGTCGGCGACCAGTTCCTGGGCCGGGTGGGTTGTGGCCAAGGCCACGGTGGTCATCCCGGCGGCACGGCCTGCCCGGAGCCCCGCCGGGGCGTCCTCGAAGACGACGCAGCGGGCCGGATCGACGCCCAGCCGGCGCGCGGCGAGCAGATAGGGCTCGGGGTCGGGCTTGCCGCGCGTGACGTCATCGGCGGCGACCAGCATCTTGGGCCGGACCCCCACGGCGTCGAGCCGCGCCTCGGCCAGCCGCCGGGTGGCGGAGGTGACGACGGCCCACCGCTCGGCGGGCAGCGAGTCCAGGAAGTCCCGGGTACCGGGCAGCAGCCGGACACCGCCGTCCGGCACATCCTCCACCTCCAGCTGCTCGACCCGCGCGACCGCCTCCGCGACGACCTCCGCGGGCAGCAGATCGGCGACTATCTCCACCGCGGTCCGCCCGTGCAGCTCGACCCGCGCGAAGTCCTCCGCCGTGATCCCGAACTCCCGCGCCCACCGCGCCCAGCACCTGTCCACGGAGTCGAGTGAGGAGACAAGGGTGCCGTCATTGTCGAACAGGAGTGCCTGAGCATGGATCGTCATGGTCTAGACCCTACGGTGTACGGCGGGGGCGACCGCATCGGACCGTTTGGCCCGTAATAGGGTCTGCGCATGCTCAATGCCCTGACGCTGGTGACCAGTGTCGCCGCGCTGCTGCTCGCCGCCTGGTGCGGGTGGGCCGCCTATCGTGACCAGCCGACCAAGGACTGGCACTTCATCGGCATGGCAGTGGTGTCACTGCTGGCCGTGGTGCAGCTGGTGATCGGGGTGGTCCAGCTGGCGCGGGGCGAGAAGCCGGAGCAGGGCACGACGATCTTCGTGGCGTATCTGCTGGGGGCGTTCGCGTGCATCCCGGCGGCGGGCTTCATGTCGCTGGCCGAGCGGACGCGGTGGGGGTCGGTGACCGTCGCCGCGGGCGGCGTGGTGCTGGCCGTGCTCGAAGTGCGGCTCTTCGACATCTGGGGAGGGTGAGATGACGGCCACGGAGGAGACGAAGCCGGCGCGGACGCGGCTCATCAGCGGGCCGGGCATGCTGCTCGTCTGGTTCTACGGCGTGATGGTCGTCGGAGCCGTCTCACGCTCCGTCGTCCAGATCACGACGGACTTCGAGCGGGCGCCGCTCGCCTACTCGCTGTCCGCGGTCGCGGGTGTGGTGTACGGGTTCATCACGTACTCGCTGGTGCGTGGCGGCGAGAAGGCCCGCAGGGCGGCAATGGTGTGCTGCGCCGCCGAACTCGTGGGAGTGCTCGTCGTCGGTACGTGGACCCTGGTCGAGCCGTCGGCCTTCCCGGACGCGACGGTCTGGTCCGACTACGGGATGGGGTACGTCTTCATCCCCGTACTGCTGCCCCTGTCGGCCATGTACTGGCTACGGAAGGCGCGGGACGGCGTCAGGCCGTAGTCGCGTACGACCCCGCCGGCTTCTCCAGGACGATCATCGGTACGCCGTCCGCACCCTTGGACGTGCCCACCGTCTCGTAGCCCACCCGCCGGTACAGCCGCAGGTTCCCCTCGCTGCGGTGGCCGGTGTGGAGGCGGAACTTCTTGGCGCCGCGCTCCTCGGCGAGGGCTCCCTCGGCCGCGCGCAGCAGTCTGGCGCCGATGCCGTGGCCCTGCAGACGCGGGTGGACGCAGAGCTTGCCGATGGCGGCCGCGCCGTCCTCGGTCACCGTGCCGCGCACCGAGCCGACCACCTCTTCGCCGAGCCGGGCGACGAAGACGCAGTCGGAGGCGACCTCCTGACGGACCGAGTCGAGACTCTGGACGAGCGGGTCGATGCGGTAGTTGCCGTACAACGCCGCCTCGCTCTGGAAGCACAGGTACTGGAGCCTGAAGATCTGCTCCGTGTCCTGTTCGGTCGCCACCGAGATGGTCACGCTCATGCCCATGTGCGCACGCCTCCCGCTCACCTGATCGTCTGTCGTCCCCCACTCCTATCCCCGCACTTCGCGGGCCGCAACCTCCGGTGCGAGCAATCGACGCAGACATCCCAGACATCGGGAACGTTCCGGGCCAAGACTGCCCTGTGAGATACCCAACTCCCCCGCGATCTCCCGGTATGTGAGGTCCTTCGGGGAGAGCAGCGCCTCCATCAGACGAGGGCAGCGGCCGGGCAGCCGGCGGACCGCGTCCCGCAGGGCACGGTGTCTGGCGGCGGTGAGGGCGAGCTGCTCGGGCCCGCGGCCGCTGTCGTCGGCGGGCTCCGTGTCGTACGGCCGCTCAAGACGGTTCGTACGACGACTGCGGCGCACCTCGGCGCGGACGGCCTTGCGCAGCCACGCCTCGGGGTCGAGCGGCGGCCCGTCGGAGTCCAGTCGCTCAAGGAGGCGCAGCCAGACCGCCTGCTCCAGGTCACCCGGTTCGGTTCCGGAGGCATATGCCTCGGCGGATGCCTCGGCGGTGAGCAGCGGGCTCAGCGCGGCAACCAGATCGTGCGTCATATGCGGAACGACGCGGCCGCCCCGACGGCAGGTTGCCGGGGCGGCCGCGGGTCTACCCGAACGGGTTCAGCGGGCTCAGCCGTTGACGAAGTCCTCGCGGGCGAGCACACCGGTGTCCGCGTTGTCGGTGAAGACACCGTCGATACCGGTCGCGAAGTACGTCTTGAATGCCCCGAAGGAGTCTCCGTAGGCGTCGGCGCCGGTGCCCTTGCGGAACTCCGCCGGGAGGAAGGGGTTCTCGTTGCGCATGGTGTAGGGGTGCAGGATCAGACCCACTTTGTGCGCGTCCGCGACCAGGGTCGTCGGCGTGGTGAGCCTGCCGTCGGCGTCCTTCGGGATGACCAGGTCGAGCGTCGGGCCGATGCCCTGCGCATAGCCGGCGATCTCCCGGAGGCCCTTGGGCGTGATGAGGTCGGCGACCGTGCGCGGGTCGCCCGCCTCGACGAAGTCCCAGGGGCGGCTGGTCGCACCGGAGAGCAGGACCACGAGCGGGTTGTCGACCAGCTTGTTCAGGCGCTGGATGCTGGTCGGCTCGAAGGACTGCAGGATGACGGGCGAGTTCCGCCGGTCCTTGCCGTACTTGCGCAGCAGCTTGGCGACCCGCTCCTCAAGGCCGAGGCCCAGCTTGCGGAAGTAGGTGGGGTGCTTGGTCTCCGGGTAGATCCAGACCTGCTTGCCCCGCTTGCGGGTCTCCTCGTCCTGCCACTTGAGGACCTCTTCGAAGGTGGGGATCTCCCAGCGCCCGTCGTAGAGGGTGTTGTGCGGGCGGTTGGCCGGGATGCGCTCGATCGCGCGCAGCGTCTTCAGCTCGGCGAGCGTGAAGTCCTCGGTGAACCAGCCGGTGGTGGAGACGCCGTCCAGCACCTTGGTGGTCTTGCGGTCGGCGAACTCGGGGTGGTCCGCGACGTTCGTGGTGCCGCCGATCTCGGGCTCGTGGCGGCAGACCAGATGGCCGTCCTTGGTGGGGACCAGGTCGCCGGCCTCGACGACGTCGGCGCCGAGGTCGAGGGCCAGGTTGTACGACCCGAAGGTGTGCTCGGGCCGGTAGCCGCTGGTACCCCGGTGGCCGATGATCGTCGGCTTGGGCAGGCTCTTCAGACCACCACCGGTCCGGGCCGCCTTGGCCTCCGCGGCTCTGGCGGCGCCGGGCAGCCCGAAGACCGCTCCGCCCGCGCCGAGCACCGCGGCGCCGAGAAGCGCCCGTCGTGCGGTGCCCTGCGTCTGCTCGTTCGACTCGTGGCTTTCCATGAGGGCCCTCCTGCCGTCCGCCCGTGATTGCGGCCCGATGGTAGGGGCGTGGACATGACTGCCGGGAGACCTCCGTTCGAACACGCGGGTGACGCCGGATGTCATGAGGAAAGCAAGATGTGACGGTCCGTCGGCATCGGCCCGGACGGCGCGGGTACCCGGCCCGATGGGCCAACCGCGCGATGTCCATCACATCGTCGCACCGGCGTCACGCGCGGATTCCGGCACGCCACCGCAGGTAAACCTGCGTCAACAGTACGTAAGACCTCGGTGAAGCGGACGCACCCGATGTGCGTTTCCCCCGGAGCCGCGAGTAATGTCCTCACCTGCACAGACTCATATCGACCCCCTCGACATCGGAGGACCCGTTGTCCCGCTTCGCGCTCATCAAGGCAGTGCTCGGACCGATCATGCGCCTGATGTTCCGCCCCCAGGTGGAGGGCGCGGAGCGCATCCCGAGCGACGGACCGGTCATCCTGGCCGGCAACCATCTCACGTTCATCGACTCCCTCGTGCTGCCGCTGGTGACCAAGCGGCAGGTGTTCTTCATCGGCAAGGACGAGTACGTCACCGGCAAGAGCCTCAAGGGCCGGCTGATGGCCTGGTTCTTCACCGGCGTCGGCATGATCCCGGTGGACCGGGACGGGGCGAGCGGTGGCGTGGCCGCGCTGATGACCGGTCGCCGGATCCTTGAGGAGGGAAAGGTCTTCGGCATCTACCCCGAGGGCACGCGGTCGCCCGACGGCCGGCTGTACCGGGGCCGCACCGGCATCGCCCGCCTCACGCTGATGACGGGCGCGCCGGTGGTTCCCTTCGCGATGATCGGCACGGACAAGTTGCAGCCGGGGGGGCGGGGTATTCCGCGGCCGGGCCGTGTGACCGTTCGCTTCGGTGAGGCGATGGAGTTCTCCCGGTACGAGGGGATGGACCGGGACCGGTATGTGCTGCGGGCGGTGACCGACTCCGTGATGGCGGAGGTCATGCGGCTGTCGGGGCAGGAGTACGTCGACATGTATGCGACCAAGGCCAAAGCCGCCTAATCGCCCTAGGGGTTCTGTCGTAGTGCGAGTGCCGGTGCGTTGTGGCTTGTCGCGCAGTTCCCCGCGCCCCTTTGGGGCGCTTTCCTCAGCCGGTGCTTTCCAGTTTCTGGTCCTTCAGTAGGAACCATGCCGCCGCCGCTGTTGCCAGCAGGACGGCCGCTCCTGCGCCTGATGCCAGGTGCAGGCCGTGGACGAAGGCGTCCCGGGCCGCCGTCAGGAGTTCCGCCGAGGTGTGGGCGGGGAGGGTCGTCGCCGTTTGCACCGCCGCGCCCAGTGATTCATGGGCCGCTTCCGGGGTGCCGGCCGGGCCCGTGAAGTCGCGGTAGACGCCGGTCACGATCGAGCCGAGCAGGGCGATGCCCAGGGCGGCGCCGAGTTCGTACGCCGTTTCGGAGACCGCGGAGGCAGCGCCCGCCTGGTCCTTGGGGACGCTGGAGAGGATCACGTCGGCGGTGACGGTGAAGGAGAAGCCCGCGCCCACGCCGACGACCAGGAGCGCCGCGCCCAGGACCGGATAGCCCGTCGACCGCCCCAGCGTCGTGAGGACGGCGAGGGCCAGGCCCACCACCGCGAGGCCGCCGGAGACCACGGCCCGTACCGAGAAGCGCCGGGCCGCGCGGCCCGCGACGAGACCGGCCGCCACCGCGCCGACCGCGGCGGGCAGTTCGGCCAGACCAGCCTCGAACGGGCGCCTGCCCTGGACGAGTTGCAGGTACTGGGAGAGGAAGAACACCAGGCCGGACATGCCGAGCACGGTCAGCAGGTCGGCGAGGACCGCGCCGCTGAAGCCCCGCTTGCGGAACAGCCGCATGTCCAGCAGGGGCGTGGGCATGGTGAGCTGGCGGTGGACGAAGCCGTACAGCGCGGCGGCGCCCAGCAGGCCCGCGGCGAGCGTCGCCGGGGTGAGGCCGTGCGTGGCGGCCTCCTTGACGGCGTAGACGACGCCGATCATGCCGACCAGCGACAGCACGACGCTGATCAGGTCCCAGGGACCGGGATCGGGGTTCCGGGACTCGGGCAGCGTCCTGATGCCGACGAGGACGAGGACCACCATCACCGGCAGGTTGATGAGGAAGACCGAGCCCCACCAGAAGTGCCCGAGGAGGAAGCCGCCCACGATCGGCCCCACGGCCGTGCCGGCGGAGGCGGTGGCGCCCCAGATGCCGACCGCGAGGCTGCGCTCGCGCGGGTCGTGGAACAGATTGCGGATCAGGGCGAGTGTGGCGGGCATCAGGGTCGCGCCCGCGACACCGAGCAGCGCCCGCGCCAGGATCAGCAGCTCCGGCGTCGTGGCGTAGGCGTTGAGCACGGATATCGCGCCGAACACCGTGGCGCCGCCGAGCAGGATCCGCTTGCGGCCGATGCGGTCGCCGAGGCTGCCCATGGAGACCAGCAGTCCGGCGATGACGAAGGAGTAGACGTCACCGATCCACAGGAGCTGGGTGCCGGAGGGGTTGAGGTCTTCGCTGATGTAGGGGGTCGCGAGACCGAGGACGGTCGCGTCGACGGCCACCAGCAGCACGGCCAGCACGAGGACGGAGAGCGCGAGCCAACGGCCCGGACGCTTCTCCACCTCCGCCATGGGGGCCGGCTGCAGGGTGCTGGTCATGATTCCTCTCTTCGGAGTGCGCCACCGAGCAACAGCTCGGTGATCATGTGGGTGAAGTCCTTGGGGGCCACGCGGCCTTCCGCGACCGCCCAGGCGCCGGAGGCCATCAGGCCGTACAGCGCCTCGGTGAGCCATGCCGGGGTGAGGTCGATGCGGAACTCGCCGCCGGCCTGGCCACGCCGGAACAGGGCGGCGACGCGGGCGTCGAGGCGGGCCCAGCCCTCGTTCTGTTCCTCGCCCTCGAACAGCTGGTTCTCGGTGTAGAGGAAGGCGAGCAGTCCGGCGGCGGGCTCGATCGCCCGCACCAGCCGGCGTACGGCCTCGCTCGCGGGTCCCTCGTCGAGCCGGGCCACGTCGAGCGCGGCCTCGCACTCCGCGATGCCGAGCGCCTCCAGCGCCCGCACGAGCGCGTCGCGCCCGGCGAAGTGGCGGTGCAGCGTGGCGCGGCTGATCCCGGCCGCCCTGGCGACCTCGTCCATGGTGGCGGTGGATTTACGGGTCAGCAGGGCCGCGGCACTGCGCAGCACGTGGTCACGATCGAGGGCCATGAAACAATCGTAGCCCATGTGAGACATCTCTGTCTCACAATAGGCATGCGTGACTCATCGTTGCTGGTCGGTGCGGGTGCTCCGTCAGTGCCAGGGCAGCTGCCCGCGCCGCTCCCAGTACGCGGCCGGCTCCTCGACGAGGGCCGCGAGCCGCTCCAGCTGGTCCTCGTCGAGGTCGACGACGGCGGCGTGCAGGTTGGAGGCGAGCTGGTTGGTGGTCGCGGCGCCGGAGAGGACGATCCCGGCCCACGGCAGGCGCAGGATCAGGGCGAGGGCCACGGCGTCGCAGCCGAGGGAGGTCTCCGCGGCCACGGCCTTCAACGCGTCCGGTGCGTGCGGCTCCGCGAGCCGCCCGTTGGCCATGCCTTCCTTGACGATCACCGTGAGCCCGGCGTCATGGGCCTCGGCGAGGGCGGGGCCGGCCGAGGTCTCCAGGGCGTTGTAGGTCGACTGGACGGTGCGGAAGAGGGGCTCGCCGTCGACGGTCACGGCGAGGGCGGCCCGGACGGTATCGGCCTGGGCGGGGCCGCTGGTGGAGAAGCCGATGGTCATGCCCTCGGCGGCGGCCTGGGCGAGCCGGCTGTGGAGTTCCTTGTCGGTGAGGGCCGGGCTGTCCGGGGTCACCGAATGGATCTGGTAGAGGTCGAGGCGGTCGCCGAGCAGTTCGTCGGTCTCGGCGCGCTGCCGCTCGTAGGTGGCGAGGCTGTGGTCCTTGACCTCGTGCTCCTCCGCGTCGGCGGACCAGCCGGCGGTGTAGGTGTAGCCCCATTTGCTGCCGACGACGATGTCGTCGATGTCGGGGCGGGCATTCAGCCAGTCGGCGAGGAACTCCTCGGAGCGGCCGTAGGAACGGGCGACGTCGAAGTAGCGCACGCCCTGGGCGTAGGCGGCGTCGAGGAGTTCGTGGGTGCGGGTGCGCAGCGTCCCGACGCTGCGGTCCTCGCCCAGGTCGTGGTCCCGGCCGAGGTTGATGTAGCCGGGGCGGCCGACGGCGGCGAGACCGAGTCCGATGTGGCAGGTCGGGGTCGTTGCTGAGGCCAGTCGCGCGAAGGGCATCGCGGGCTCCGTTCGGTCGGCTCCGTTACGGCTTGCGACCAAAGTAACCCGCGATGACCTTCGACTCCCGCACTGGTCCGATTCCTGCTGGACCGTCGCTCCTACTTGGCCGTCGCCCACTCGTGCTGAACCGCCACGTCCTGCTTCAGTTCGGCCAGCTGGACCGCGACCGCGCTCGGGGCAGTACCGCCGCGGCCGTTGCGGGAGGCCAAGGCGCCCGGGACGTTCAGGACGCTCCGTACCTCCGGTGTGAGGTGGGCGGAGATCTTCGCGAACTGCTCGTCCGTGAGGCCGTCCAGTTCCTTGCCCTCGGACTCGGCGACCTTGACGCACTCCCCCGCGACCTCGTGCGCCACGCGGAACGGTACGCCCTGCTTGACCAGCCACTCCGCGATGTCGGTGGCGAGGGAGAAGCCGGCCGGGGCCAGCTCCTCCATGCGCTCGCGGTTGACCGTGAGCGTGGCGATCATGCCGGTGAAGGCCGGGAGCAGCACCTCCAGCTGGTCGCAGGAGTCGAAGACCGGCTCCTTGTCCTCCTGGAGGTCGCGGTTGTAGGCCAGCGGCAGGGCCTTCAGGGTCGCCAGCAGACCCGTCAGATTGCCGATCAGCCGGCCGGACTTGCCGCGCGCCAGCTCCGCGATGTCCGGGTTCTTCTTCTGCGGCATGATCGACGAGCCGGTGGAGAACGCGTCGTGCAGCGTGACGAAGGAGAACTCCTTCGTGTTCCAGATGATGATCTCCTCGGAGATCCGGGAGAGGTTCACCCCGATCATCGCCGTGATGAAGGCGAACTCGGCGACGAAGTCACGGGAGGCCGTGCCGTCGATGGAGTTGCCGACACTGCCGTGCTCGAAGCCGAGGTCCTTGGCGACCGCCTCCGGGTCCAGGCCCAGGGAGGAGCCGGCGAGGGCACCGGAGCCGTACGGCGAGACCGCCGTGCGCTCGTCCCACTGGCGCAGCCGCTCGGCGTCCCGGGACAGGGACTGGACGTGCGCGAGGACGTGGTGGGCGAAGAGGACCGGCTGGGCGTGCTGGAGGTGGGTGCGGCCGGGCATGGCCACGTCCGGGTGGGCTTCGGCGAGGCCGATCAGGGCGTCCTGGAGGTCGGCGATCAGACCGCCGATCGTACGGGCGTGGTCCCTCAGGTACATCCGGAAGAGGGTCGCCACCTGGTCGTTCCGCGACCGGCCCGCGCGCAGCTTGCCGCCGAGGTCGGGGCCGAGGCGCTCCAGTAGGCCGCGCTCCAGGGCGGTGTGGACGTCCTCGTCGGCGATGGTGCCGACGAAGGAGCCGTCGGCGACGTCCGCTTCGAGCTGGTCGAGCCCGGCGAGCATCCGGGTCAGCTCGTCCTCCGTGAGGAGTCCCGCCTTGTTCAGCACGCGCGCGTGGGCACGCGAACCGGCGATGTCGTAGGGCGCGAGCCGCCAGTCGAAGTGGACGGACGCGGACAGCTTGGCCAGGGCCTCGGCGGGACCGTCGGCGAAACGGCCGCCCCAGAGCCGTACGTCACCGCTGTTGCTGCTCACTTGCGTTGCTCCTAGAGAGAGACGGATGTGCCGCCGCCTCCCTGCCGACCGGCGGTCAGGGAGGCGGCAGTGGCGTTACTGCTTACGCGAGGTCGCGTCAGGCTACGCCCGCGACTGACGCTGCGCCGCGATCTTCGAGGACATGCTGTAGATGTCGATGAAGCCCTTGGCCGCGGCCTGGTCGAAGGTGTCGCCCGTGTCGTACGTGGCGAGGTTGAAGTCGTACAGCGACGACTCGGAGCGCCGGCCGGTGACGACCGCGCGGCCGCCGTGCAGGGTCATCCGGATGTCGCCGTCGACGTGCTGATTGGCCTCGGCGATGAAGCCGTCGAGGGCGCGCTTGAGCGGGGAGAACCACTGGCCGTCGTAGACCAGTTCGCCCCAGCGCTGCTCCACCTGCCGCTTGTAGCGGGCGAGTTCGCGCTCGACGGTGACGTTCTCCAGCTCCTGGTGGGCCGTGATGAGCGCGATCGCGCCCGGGGCCTCGTACACCTCGCGGGACTTGATGCCCACGAGACGGTCCTCGACCATGTCGATCCGGCCGATGCCCTGGGCGCCGGCGCGCTCGTTGAGCTGCTGGATCGCCTGGAGGACGGTGACGGCCTTGCCGTCGATGGCGACGGGGACGCCGTGCTCGAAGGTGATGATCACCTCGTCGGCCTCGCGGGGCTCGGCCGGGTTGGAGGTGTACTCGTAGATGTCCTCGATCGGGGCGTTCCAGATGTCCTCCAGGAAGCCCGTCTCGACCGCGCGCCCGAAGACGTTCTGGTCGATGGAGTACGGGGACTTCTTGGTGGTGGCGATCGGGAGCCGCTTGGCCTCGCAGAAAGCGATCGCCTTGTCGCGGGTCATCGCGTAGTCGCGGACCGGGGCGATGCACTTGAGGTCGGGGGCGAGGGCGACGATGCCGGCCTCGAAGCGGACCTGGTCGTTGCCCTTGCCGGTGCAGCCGTGGGCGACCGTGGTGGCGCCGTGCTTCCGGGCGGCGGCGACGAGGTGCTTGACGATCGCCGGCCGGGACAGGGCGGAGACCAGCGGGTACCGGTCCATGTAGAGGGCGTTGGCCTTGATCGCCGGGAGGCAGTACTCGTCGGCGAACTCGTCCTTGGCGTCCGCGACCTCGGCCTCCACCGCCCCGCACGCGAGGGCGCGCTTGCGGATGACGTCCAGGTCCTCGCCGCCCTGACCGACGTCGACCGCGACCGCGATGACCTCGGCGCCCGTCTCCTCGGCGATCCAGCCGATGGCGACGGAGGTGTCCAGACCGCCCGAGTAGGCGAGTACTACGCGCTCGGTCACTGGTGTCTCCTCACCGTGCATTGCCGACATGCATGAGTATGCAGTGTTCTGCATGATTCGTCAATCCGCGAACCCGTCGGGAGAGTTTCGAAGAGACGTTGAACAGACGAAACCGCTTTCCCGTACTCACCCCCGAACGCCGGCGCCACGTTCGCAGAAACCCACTCCTGACCCAAGTGAGGCATCCGCATGTCCAGGGCTCTTCCGAAGTACAACAAGCGTCGCGTGGCCGTCATCGGTGGCGCTGCCGCCGTGGCGCTGTCCGGCGCGGTCATCGCCGGCTCCGCCCTCGCCGGGACGCCTGCCAAGAGCGGCAGCGCCACGAACGCCCGCACCCTCGCGAGCCCCGGCACGATCACCTGCCCGGACGTGGCCTCGAAGCTCCCGGCGATCCCCGCCTCCGCCAAGGCCGAGGTCGACCGCAACCTCGCCCTGCTCCAGACCCAGATCCAGGAAGCCAACAAGCGCCTGGTCGACACCGTGGGCCAGGGCGGCCCCAACTTCGTCAACAACGCCATCCTCGGACCCCTCAAGGACAAGCGGGTGGCGACCGTCAACCGCATCGCCACGGCGATCGGGCGTACGGCCGCCAAGCCGACGGGCCTGGACGCGCTGGCACCGTGCACACTGAACGCGGGCGGCGCGAACGCGGGCACCAACACGGGCGGTGCCGCCGCGGGCAACAACGCGACGGCCACCCCGGGCGCGACGGGCGCGCAGCAGTCCACCGGCGGCACGAACAACGCCAACGCCGCCGTGGGCACGATCAGCTGCCCGGACGTGGCCTCGAAGCTCCCCGCGATCCCCGCCTCCGCCAAGGCCGAGGTCGACCGCAACCTCGCCCTCCTCCAGACCCAGATCCAGGAAGCCAACAAGCGCCTGGTCGACACCGTGGGCCAGGGCGGCCCCAACTTCGTCAACAACGCCATCCTCGGCCCCCTCCAGGGCAAGCGCGTCTCGACGATCGACCGCATCGCCATCGCCATCGGCCGCACGTCGGCCAAGCCGACGGGCCTCGACTCCCTGGCCGCCTGCACGCTCACCAAGTGAGGTGACAGGTTGCTGTGGCCGCCCCGCACTCCCTCCGGCCGGGGCGGCCACGGTGGACAGGTGGACCGGTCGACCGCGGGATCGCGGGATCACCGGATCGCGGGTCGCCGGATCGCGGATCGCGGATCGCGGGTCAGGGAAATCCTTAGACAGCCGAAAGGACTCTCCCGATAATCGTTGGCCATGGGAAAGACCTATGAGCGCATCGACGGCAGGCTCCGCACGTTCATCGAGGAACAGCCCCTCTTCTTCACCGCGACCGCACCCCTGTCCGGCGACGGCACCGTCAACCTCTCCCCCAAGGGCCTCAAGGGCTCCTTCGCGGTGCTCGACGAGCACACCGTGGCGTATCTGGACTTCGCCGGATCCAACGCGGAGACCATCGCGCATCTGCGGGAGAACGGCCGGATCACCCTGATGTGGTGCGCCTTCCAGGGCCCGCCGAACATCGTGCGGGTGCACGGGCGGGGCGAGGCCGTCTTCCGTGACGACGCCCGGTTCGGGGAGCTGCTCAGCCACTTCCCCGGCATCGACCCCACCCCGCACGGCCTGCGCGCGATCATCGTCGTCCACGCCGAACTGGTCCGGGACACCTGCGGATACGCGGTGCCCTTCATGACGTACGACGCGGACCGCGATCTGCACGGAAAGCGCTTCGCCCGCGAGGACGACGCATCGCTGAGCGACTACTTCCGGAACAAGGAACACGTGGCGACTAGCCTGGATGGCCTACCAGGGCTGCCGCTGCCGCTCCCGCCCTCTACCGTCTGAGCCATGCGCCCCGGTGTCGTGGTCACCCTCGCCTCCCTGTCCCTCCTCACGCCCGGCTTCGCACCGGCCGGTGCGACCGCCCCGCTGCCCGCCCGTATGGCGGACACCGGGGGCGGCACCCAGCTGATCACCGCTCAGGCAGCAGGCACCGCCTCGACGTCGGGCACGCTCATCTGGTGGGACCTGCGGGGCGGGCAGTGGGTGCAGGCCGGTTCGGCACCGGCC
Organism: Streptomyces sp. NPDC050625; assembly: GCF_040654755.1. Lineage (NCBI taxonomy): Bacteria > Bacillati > Actinomycetota > Actinomycetes > Kitasatosporales > Streptomycetaceae > Streptomyces > Streptomyces sp. NPDC050625. The sequence goes on along the minus strand of NZ_JBFAIQ010000006.1, from coordinate 274,480 downwards.
CGCTTCGGCGCGAGGGGGCTCGCCGAGGGGGCGTCGCGCAAGCAGGGCACGTACACGACGCCGACGGGGCTGTACGACCTGCCGTTCGCCTTCGGCATCAAGGCGGCCCCGGGCGGTACGTCCGTCACCTACCGTCCGGTGCACGAGAACTCGTGGTGGTGCCAGGACAACGCGTCCCGCTCGTACAACCGCTGGACCGAACCCCTCCCGGCCGACTGCCGCGCCTCCGAGTCCGAGCACCTCGTCTCGTACGCCGGTCAGTACGCCCACGCGCTCGTCATCGGCTTCAACTACGCGCATCCGGTGCGCGGGCGGGGGGCCGGGATCTTCCTGCACGTCAACGGGAGCGGGGCCACGGCGGGTTGTGTGTCGGTGCCGGCGGACGCGATGCAACGCATCCTGAAGTGGGCGGACCCGAAGGCGCGTCCGCACATCGCGATCGGAACGGCGGCCGGGACGACGGCGATCACCCGGTACTGAGCGCCACCGGCAGCCGTACCGAGAACGTCGTCGCCCCGGGGCGGCTCTCCAGGCCCACGCTTCCCCCGTGCGCCTCCACCACCGCCGCCACGATCGACAGACCCAGCCCGGCGCCGCCGCCCGAGGCGTCCGTGCGGCGGCGGTGCTCGGCCCGGGTGAAGCGCTCGAAGACGCCGGGCCGGACGTCCTCGGGGACGCCGGGGCCGTCGTCGTGGACCTTCAGGGTCGCCGTCCTGCTTCCGTCCGCGCCGCCCTCCGTATCGCCCTCCGTGTCCAGGGACACCGTCACCTTCGTGCCAACAGGTGTGTGCAAACGCGCGTTGGCCAACAGGTTGGCCAACACCTGTTGGAGACGATGCGCGTCGCCGGTCACCGTCACCGGCTCCTCCGGCAGCTCCAGCGTCCAGCGGTGATCGGGGCCGGCCGCGCTGGCGTCCGTGACGGCGTCCAGGACCAGATGGGTGAGGTCGACGGGGCGGCGCTCCAGGGGGCGGCCCGCGTCCAGGCGGGCGAGCAGCAGCAGGTCGTCGACCATCTCGCCCATCCGGGAGGACTCGGCGGCGATCCGCTCCAGCGCCCGGGTGACCTCCGGCGGCACGGGCCCGGGGTGGAGCAGGGCGAGTTCCGCGTGGCCACGGACCGAGGCGACCGGGGTGCGCAGCTCATGGCTGGCGTCGGCGGCGAAGGTGCGCAGCCGCTCCTCACTGGCATGCCGCTTGGTCAGGGCGTCCTCGACATGGCCCAGCATGCGGTTGAAGGCGGCGGCGACCCGGCCCACCTCGCCGCGCGGGTCGGCCTCGGGGGCCCGGGGCGGCAGCGCCACCTCACCGCTGGCCAGCGGGAGTTCGCTGACCCGGGTGGCGGTCGCCGCGACCCGGCTGAGCGGACGCAGCGACCAGCGGACCCACAGCGCCCCGGTGACGCCCGCGACGGCCAGGGCCAGGCCGAAGACGATCGCGGCGACCAGTTCCAGCCGGTGCACGATGGCCTCCACCGGCTCCAGCGGCAGGCCGACGATCAGCACATCGCGGTCGAGGCCCCGGGACGCCACGACCCGGTAGTCGTCCAGGGAGGAGAGGCGGACGGTGTGGGCCCTGCCGTCGACCGGTACCGCGGCCAGCCGCCGCTGGTCCGCGTCGGTCAGGTCGACATTCAGCTCCACGGCCAGGTTCCCGGAGCGGACCAGCCCCTTGTTGGTGACCGTGCCGTTCACCAGGCGGGCGCCGAAGGTGCCCGTGGCCTGTCTGCGGGTGTCGCCGTGCTCGTCCCCGTCGTGATCGTTCGGCAGCCGGCCGCTGTGCTCCAGACTCGCCGGGAACCGGGTGCCGACCTGGACGAGTTGTTCGTCGAGGCGCTGTGTGAGGTAGCCGCTGAGCCCGACCACCGCGGCGAGCCCGACGGCCGCGCAGCTCACCGCCAGCAGCACCACCAGGCCCACGGTGAGCCGGGCCCGCAGGGTACGCGGCCGGGGCAGGCGCCGTAGCCGGCGCGGGAGTCTCACCTGCCCACCGGCTTCAGCACGTACCCGGCCCCGCGCACGGTGTGGATCATGGGCTCGCGGCCCGCGTCCACCTTCTTGCGCAGATACGAGATGTACAGCTCGACGACATGGGCGCGGCCGCCGAAGTCGTACGACCACACCCGGTCGAGGATCTGCGCCTTGCTGAGCACCCGGCGTGGATTGCGCATCAGGAACCGCAGGAGCTCGAACTCGGTCGGGGACAGTTCGATCAGTTCGCCGGCCCGGGTCACCTCACGGGCCTCCTCGTCCATGACCAGGTCGCCGACGGCCAGCCGCGGGCCCTCCTCCTGCTGCCGGGCCATGCCCGCCCGCCGCAGCAGTCCGCGCAGCCGGGCGACGACCTCCTCCAGGCTGAACGGCTTGGTGACGTAGTCGTCGCCGCCCGCGGTGATCCCCGCGATCCGGTCCTCGACCGCGTCCCGGGCGGTGAGGAAGAGCACACAGACGTCCGGCTTCACCTCGTGCAACGAGCGCAGCACGGCGAAGCCGTCGGTGTCGGGGAGCATCACGTCGAGGACCACCGCGTCGGGCAGCAGCTCGCGTGCCGCGGTCACCGCGCCGGCGCCGTCGCCGGCCGCGCGCACCTCCCAGCCCTCGTAGCGCAGGGCGCCGGTGAGCACCTCGGCGAGGTCCGGGTCGTCGTCGACGACGAGGACACGTAGGGGGGTGCCGTCGGGCCGGGTGAGGGCGGGCCGGCCGGAGCGGGTCGTGTGCATCGCGTTCATCGCGTCTACAGCATCGCTCCTCCCGGCGGCCGCGGGTGACCCCCGTGGCTCTGAGTTTCCTGTGAGTGGGCCCACAGGGCGCCGTCTCAGAGCTTCCTCAGAGGTTCACGCAGCACAGTGGCACGGCGGACGGGAGCACCCGGGAGAAAGGGCCCACACATGACCACCCTGTACGAACGGCGGGCGGCGCCGGCCGTGACGCCGGTTCCCCGCAGCTCCCCCGCGGGCCCCCTGCTCGCCCTGCTGTGGGCCGGGGCGGCGGCCGTGGTGGCGCTGTGGTGGACGGACACCGGTTCGGTCGTCGGTACGGCCGGCTGGCTGACCGGCGCCGGGCGGATCGCCGGGCTGCTGTGCGGGTACTCCTGCGCGGTGCTCGTCGGGCTCATGGCCCGGGTGCCGCTCCTGGAGCGGCGGATCGGCTCGGACCGGGTGGTGCGCTGGCACGCGATGGCGGGCCGCTACACGGTCTGCCTGCTGGTCGCGCACATCGTGCTGATCCTCGCCGGGTACGCCGCCCAGGACGGCGCCTCGATCGTCCACGAGACGGTCACGGTGATCCTCGACTATCCGGAGATGCTCAAGGCCACCGCGGGCACGGTGATCCTCTTCGCCGTCGGCATCACCTCGGCGCGGGCGGTGCGCCGCCGGACCAGCTACGAGTTCTGGTACTACGTCCATCTGCTCACCTACGCCGCCGTCTTCCTGGCCTTCGGCCACCAGTTGGCGCTCGGCAACGACTTCAACGGGAAGCCGGTGGCCACGGCGGCCTGGTACGCCCTGTACCTGGGCGTCGCGGCCCTGGTGGTGTGGTTCCGGGTCCTCGTGCCGGTGAGGCTCAATCTGCGTCACCGGCTGCGGGTGGAGTCCGTGCACCGGGAGGCGCCGGGCGTGTACTCGGTCGTCGTACGCGGGCGGCGGCTGGCGGAGCTGGGGGCGCGGCCGGGGCAGTTCTTCCGCTGGCGGTTCTTCGGGCAGGGCATGGGCTGGACGTCGACGCCGTACTCGCTGTCGGCGCCGCCCCGCCCCGACCTGCTGCGCATCACGGTCAAGGCGCTCGGCGACCACAGCGCGGCGGTGTCCCTGCTGCGGCCGGGCACCCGGGTGTGGGCGGAGGGGCCGTACGGCTCCCTGACCGCCGACCGGCAGACCGCGCACAGGTCCCTGCTGATCGCGGGCGGCGTCGGGATCACCCCACTGCGGGCGCTGTTCGAGACGCTGCCCGGCGAGGTGACGCTGCTCTACCGGGCCCGTACGGCCGAGGACCTGGCCCTGGGCGGGGAGCTGGAGGCCATCGCGCGCTGGCGCGGGGCGAAGGTGCTGTACGCCCTCAACGGCGCGCACGGGGAGCGCCCGGCACTCACCGCCGACGCCCTGCGCGCGACCTTCCCCGACCTGTCCGGGCACGACGTGTACATCTGTGGTCCGCACGGCTTCGCCCAGGACCTGTACGGGGCGCTGCGCGCCGCCGGTGTGCCGGACCGCCGTATCCACCACGAGTCGTTCGAGCTGTGAGGCCCCCGTGCACGCGTTGAAGAAGACCCGACCCCTGCGCCGCATCGTGCTGGCGAGCGCGGCCACCGTCTCCGGGATGGTGCTGCTCCTGTCGCTGAAGCCGCACACGAGCCCGGCTCTGGCAGTGGGCACGCAGTCGCCCGTGCCGTCCAGCAGTGCGAGCGCGTCGGCCGGCGGGTCCTCGGGCGGGTCCAGCGGATCCACCGGCAAGAAGGCCACCGGTACGAAGACGGTCACCGGCGACTCGGTCCAGACCCGCTGGGGCCCGGTCCAGGTGCGGGTCACGGTGAAGAACGGCAAGCTCACGGAAGTGACCGCCGTCACCTACCCGCAGGACAATCCGCGCGACCAGGAGATCAACAGTTACGCCATCCCCCAGCTGCGGCGCGAGGCACTGGCCGCGCAGAGCGCAGAGATAGACACGGTCTCCGGAGCGACGTACACGAGTGACGGCTACCGCCAGTCGCTCCAGTCCGCCTTGGACTCTGCCGGAGTCTGAACACACAGGAGTCGAGGCACGTATCAGTGGGCCAAGGGTCAAGTCCCCACGGAGGAACCGTGACCACCACGCTCGCAGGCGGACGTGCCGCCCGCCGCCAGACGATGCGCCGCATCCGCCCGCGCCGCTCCCCGGCCGTCCCGCTGCTGATCGCCGTGTGGGCGGGCGCAGCGGCCGTGCTGGGGCTGTGGTGGCACAACACACCGTCCATCGCCGACGACAACGGCAAGATCCTGAACGCGGGCCGGATCACCGGTCTGCTGGCCGGCTACCTCATGGCGCTGGTCGTGCTGCAGATGGCCCGGGTGCCCGCCCTGGAGCGGCGCGTCGGCTCGGACCGGGTGGCCCGCTGGCACGCCATGAGCGGCCGGTACACGCTCTGTCTGGTCTTCGCGCACATCTTCCTGACCATGTGGGGCTATGCGCTCCAGGCGGGCAAGTCGCTGGGCGACATCGTCCAGCAGACCATCGACTCCATCACCCAGCTGCCGGACATGGGCAAGGCCGCCATCGGCACGGGTCTGTTCGTGGTCATCGGGCTGACCTCGATCGGTGTGGTCCGCCGCAGGCTGCCGTACGACGCCTGGTACCACGTGCACCTGTTCACCTACGCGGCGGTGTTCCTGACGTTCTGGCACCAGATCACCACCGGCAACGACTTCGCCCTGGAACCCGCCGCGAAGACCTTCTGGTACGGGCTGTACGGCTCGGTCACCGCGTTGGTGCTCTGGTACCGCATCCTCACCCCGATCCGGCTGAACCTGCGTCACCGCCTGCGCGTCGAGGCGGTCATCGAGGAGACGCCGGGCATCGTGTCGGTGCTCATCGGCGGCCGCAAGCTGCACCGGATGGGCGCGGAGGCCGGGCAGTTCTTCCGGTGGCGGTTCCTGGCTCCGGGCATGCGGTTCAGCTCGCACCCGTACTCGCTGTCGGCGGCGCCGCGTCCGGACATGCTGCGGATCACGGTGAAGGCGATCGGCGACCACAGCGCCCGGTTGCGCGAGCTGCGCCCCGGCACCAAGGTGTGGGCGGAGGGCCCGTACGGCGCCATGACGGCCTCCCGCCGCAGCCGCGGCAAGGTGCTGCTGGTCGCGGGCGGCGTCGGCATCACGCCGATGCGTGCCCTGTTCGAGACGCTGCCCGGCGCGGCCGGCGACCTGACCCTGCTCTACCGGGCCAACACCACCCAGGACCTGGCCCTGTGGGACGAGCTGGCGGTCATCGCCAATGAGCGCGGTGCCCGGCTGATGTACGCCGTGAACAGCCCGGAGGGCGAGCGGCCGGACATCTCCGCGGACACCCTCCAGCGGAAGATCCCGGACATCGACCGGCACGACGTGTTCATGTGCGGCCCGCCCGGGTTCGCGCAGCAGGTGTACGAAGCGCTGCGCGGCGCGGGGGTGCCCGCCCGCCGCATCCATCACGAGTCGTTCGAGATGTGAGCGACGGGAAACCACGGAACCTCCACGGGAACTCGACGGGAAATCAGGAGCTCAGAAGAGATGCGGAAGAGCCACCCCATTCGGCGCGTCGTGCTGGCCACCGCGGCCACCGTCTCCGGTGTCGTACTGCTGCTGTCGCTGAAGCCGTCGACGGACCCCGCCTCGGCGTCGGCGGCGGGTGCGGCGCCGCAGCAGACGGCGGCCGGGCAGGAGTCGCCCCAGGGCGGGGCACAGGCGGCCGGGACGGGCACGGTGACCGGTGACGCGGCGCAGACCCAGTACGGGGTCGTGCAGGTACGGCTGACCGTCGCCAACGGCAGGATCACCAAGGCCGAGGCGGTGCAGGCACCGAAGGGCGGCACGAGCGACCAGAAGACCGCGCTGTCCGTGCCCAAGCTCAACCAGGAGGCCGTGGCCGCGCAGAACGCGAACATCGACTCCGTCTCCGGCGCGACCTACACGAGCACCGGCTACAAGAAGTCGTTGCAGTCGGCGCTGGACAAGATGAAGGCGGCGGCCGGCTCGTCGGGGTCGTCCGGCACAGCCGGCTCCGGTTCGTCCGCCGGCTCCGGTGGGGCCGCGCAGGCCACGAAGACCGTGACCGGGCAGGTCGCGCAGACCCAGTACGGGCCGGTCCAGGTCCGTATCACCGTCGCCAACGGCAGGATCACCAAGGCCGAGGCGGTGCAGGCGCCCAAGGGCGGCACGAGCGACCAGAAGACCGCGCTGTCCGTGCCCAAGCTCAACCAGGAGGCCGTGGCCGCGCAGAACGCGAACATCGACTCCGTCTCCGGCGCCACCTACACGAGCACCGGCTACAAGCAGTCGCTGCAGTCCGCGCTGGACCAGGCCGGTGGCTGAGGCCGTGGCCGAGTCGGAAGCTCCCGCCGCGGTGCGTCGGGCGGAGGAGGTCATGGGGACCGTCTTCTCCTTCGACGTCCGCGGCGGGGAACCGCATGCCGTACAGGCGGCCCTCGACGAGGCGGTCGCCCAGCTGCACCGGGTCGACGAGGTGTTCAGCACCTACCGCGAGGACAGTCAGGTGTCCCGGCTGGCCCGCGGCGAACTGACCGTGGCCGCATGCGATCCCGAGGTCGCCGAGGTGCTGGAACTGGGCACCGAGGCGGAGCGGCTGAGCGACGGCTGGTTCAGCATGCGCTACCGGGGCCGGTTCGATCCGACCGGGATCGTCAAGGGCTGGTCCGCGGAGCGCTGCGCGCGGCTGATCGCGGAGACGGCCGGGGTGAGCGGCGTGAGCGTGAACGGCGGCGGGGACGTCCAGATGTTCGGCGCGCCGGAGCCGCAGCGGCCGTGGCGAGTGGGGGTGTCGGATCCCCTGCGGCCCGGTGGGCTGGCGGCGGTGATCTCGTCCGCCGGGGTGTCGGAGCTGGCGGTCGCCACGTCCGGTACGGCGGAGCGCGGGGCGCACATCGTGGATCCGCGGACGGGGAAGTCGGCGGTCACGGATCTGGTCGCGGTCACGGTCGTCGGCCCGAGCCTGACATGGGTGGACTGCTGGGCCACGGCAGCGTTCGCGATGGGCTCGCGGGAGGGCCTGGCGTGGCTGGAGTCGCTACCGGACGTGGAGGCCCTGCTGATCACCGCGGGCGACGAGGTGCGCTGCACGGGGGGCTTGGCGGCACGGCTGGGGTGACGGGTGGTACGGCTGGCCGGGGGCGCGTGCTGCGGCTGGCCGGGGGTGGGTCGCGCGGCCCGGCGCTCACGGGGTGCCGCTGCGCCCACCCGTGCCGCCCCAGGCGGCACGACTGCCCGCAGCTGGGGCAACTGGATGGCAAGCGGTCACCGCAACACCCTAGGGGCGCGGGGAACTGCGCGACCGGCCACACACGAGCCGCAGTCGGCACATCACAGGAGCCCCACCCTCAGTGGCCGTTCTGAGCCAATCGCAGCAGATGTTCCGCCAGCGCCTGCCCCCCTGACGGATCACGACTGATCAGCAGCAACGTGTCGTCACCGGCGATCGTCCCCAGGATGTCGTGCAGCTCGGCCTGGTCGATGGCCGAGGCCAGGAACTGCGCAGCCCCCGGAGGGGTCCGCAGGACCACGAGATTGGCGGAGGCCTCCGCGGAGATCAGCAGCTCCTGGGAGAGCCGCCGCATCCGCTCCTCCTTCGCCGACTCCCCCAGCGGAGCGCGCGGCGTGCGGAAGCCGCCCTCGCTCGGGACCGCGTAGATCAGCTCACCGTCGGTGTTGCGGATCTTCACCGCGTTCAGCTCGTCCAGATCCCGGGAGAGCGTCGCCTGGGTGACGGTCAGCCCGTCATCGGCGAGGAGCTTCGCCAACTGGCTCTGGGAGCGCACCGGTTGCCGGTTGAGGATGTCCACGATCCGGCGGTGGCGTGCGGTGCGGGTCTGCGGCACGGCAGGCCCCGCGGTCTGCTCGTGGTCCTGCGCCTGGCTCATCGTCGTCTCATTCCCCGGCTCGTCCGTCCCCGTTCGCTGCTTCGAGGATGCCGGGCAGCGCCCGGAGAAGGGCGTCCGTCTCGTCGTCGGCGAGATTCAGCGGCGGCATCATCCGTACGACGTCGGGGGCGGGCGCGTTCACCAGGAATCCGGCCTCCTGAGCCGCCTGCTGCACCTGCGGCGCGAGCGGCTCGGTGAGCACGATACCCAGGAGGAGGCCCGCGCCCCTGACATGGTCGATCAACGGGTTGCCGAGTGACTCGATTCCGTCCCGCAGCGTCTCGCCCTGCCGCTTGACGTTCTCCAGCAGTCCCTCGTTCGCGATGGTGTCGAGGACGGCGAGTCCGGCGGCGCAGGCGACCGGGTTGCCGCCGAAGGTCGTGCCGTGGTGGCCCGGCCGAAGCAGCTCGGCGGCCCGGCCGAAGGCGACGGTGGCGCCGAGCGGCAGCCCGCCGCCCAGGCCCTTGGCCAGGGTCACGACGTCCGGCAGGACGCCCTCGTGCGCCTGGTACTCGAACCAGCTGCCGGTCCGCCCGATGCCGGTCTGCACCTCGTCGAGGACGAGCAGGGACCCGGTGGCCGCCGTGATGGCGCGGGCCGCCTTCAGATAGCCGGCCGGGGGCACCACGACCCCGTTCTCGCCCTGGATGGGCTCGATGACGACGAGGGCGGTCTCCTCGGTCACCGCGGCCGCCAGGGCCTGCGCGTCGCCGTAGGGGACGTGGGTGACGTCGCCGGGCAGCGGCAGGAACGGCTCCTGCTTGCCGGGCTGGCCGGTGAGCGCGAGGGCGCCCATCGTACGGCCGTGGAAGCCGCCCTGGGTGGCGACCATGTGGGTGCGTCCGGTCAGCCGGCCGATCTTGAAGGCGCCTTCGTTGGCCTCGGCGCCGGAGTTGCAGAAGAAGACCTTGCCGTCGCGGCCGAAGTGCTCCAGGAGGCGTTCCGCGAGGGCGACGGGCGGTTCGGCGATGAAGAGGTTGGAGACATGGCCGAGGGAGGCGATCTGCCTGCTGACGGCCTCGACGACGGCCGGGTGGGCGTGGCCGAGCGCGTTGACCGCGATGCCGCCGACGAAGTCGAGGTATTCCTTGCCGTCGGCGTCCCACAGCTTCGCGCCCGCGCCGCGCACGAGAGGCAGCCGAGGAGTGCCGTAGTTGTTCATGAGCGCGCCCTGCCACCGCGCGGTCAGTTCCTGGTTGCTCATGATTCCCCCTGTTCGTCCGGCTTCTCGTCGGGCACGACCATCGTGCCGATGCCTTCGTCGGTGAAGATCTCCAGCAGGATCGAGTGCTGGACCCGGCCGTCGATGACTCGGGCGGTGTTGACGCCGTTGCGCACGGCGTGCAGACAGCCCTCCATCTTCGGCACCATGCCGGAGGACAGCTCCGGCAGGAGCTTCTCCAGCTGGGAGGCGGTGAGGCGGCTGATCACCTCGTCGGAGTTCGGCCAGTCCTCGTAGAGGCCCTCGACGTCGGTGAGGACCATGAGTGTCTCGGCGCCCAGTGCCGCAGCGAGTGCCGCAGCCGCCGTATCAGCATTGACGTTGTAGACATGTCCGTCGTCCTGACTGCGGGCGATGGAGGAGACGACCGGGATACGGCCGTCGGCGAGCAGGGCCTCGATCGCGCCCGTGTCGATCTCGGTGATCTCGCCCACCCGCCCGATGTCGACCAGTTCGCCCTCGATCTCGGGCTTGTGCTTGGTGGCGGTGATGGTGTGCGCGTCCTCGCCGGTGAGGCCGACGGCCAGCGGTCCGTGCTGGTTGAGCAGCCCGACCAGCTCGCGCTGCACCTGCCCGGCCAGCACCATCCGTACGACGTCCATGGCGTCCTCGGTGGTGACCCTGAGGCCCGCCTTGAACTCGCTGACGATGCCGTGTCTGTCGAGCGCCCGGCTGATCTGCGGTCCGCCGCCGTGCACGACGACCGGCCTGAGGCCGGCGTGGTGCAGGAACACCACGTCCTGCGCGAACGCGGCCTTCAGCTCCTCGTCGACCATGGCGTTGCCGCCGAACTTGATCACGACGGTCCTGCCGTTGTGCCGGACCAGCCAGGGCAGCGCCTCGATGAGGATCTGCGCCTTGGGCAGGGCAGTATGTTTGCGGGTCGAGGACTTTCGCTCTTCTGAGTGATTGACCGTCATAGCCGACTTTCGGAAAGATCTCGGATCAGCCGCCGGGTGGGCGGTGTTGGCCTGCGGAGGTGGCGTAAGACTCATCTCGGACACGTCCGGGACGAGCGGCCGCCTGTGGAACTGGAACCCTCGTTGGCGACGACGAGGACCCGCGACAACCAAGCGGGCACGTCAAGACGAATAGGCGCTGTTCTCGTGGACATAGTCGGCCGTGAGGTCGTTGGTCCAGATGGTCGCAGATTCATTGCCTGCCGCGAGGTCCGCCACAATGTGGACCTCGCGGTAGCGCATGTCGACCAGTTCGCGGTCCTCGCCGACGCCGCCGTTCTTGCACACCCAGACGCCGTTGATGGCGACGTTGAGCTGGTCCGGCTCGAAGGCGGCCTGTGTGGTGCCGATGGCGGACAGGACGCGGCCCCAGTTGGGGTCCTCGCCGTGGATGGCGCACTTGAGGAGGTTGTTGCGGGCGATGGAGCGGCCCACCTCGACGGCGTCGTCCTCGGTCGCGGCGTTGATCACCTCGACCTTGATGTCCTTGCTGGCTCCCTCGGCGTCCCGGATGAGCTGCTGGCCGAGGTCGTCGCACACGGTCCGTACGGCCGCCGCGAACTCCTCGTAGCCGGGGGTGACCCCGGCCGCGCCCGAGGCGAGCAGCAGCACGGTGTCGTTGGTGGACATGCAGCCGTCGGAGTCGACCCGGTCGAAGGTGACCTTGGTGGCGGCCCGCAGCGCCTTGTCCAGGACCTCGCTGTCGAGGTCGGCGTCGGTGGTGAGGACGACCAGCATGGTGGCGAGGCCCGGCGCGAGCATGCCCGCACCCTTGGCCATGCCACCGACGGTCCAGCCGTCCCCGGTCACGACGGAGGTCTTGTGGACGCTGTCGGTGGTCTTGATGGCGATGGCGGCCTTCTCGCCGCCGTGCTCGCTCAGGGCCGCCGCGGCCGTCTCGACGCCCGGGAGCAGCTTGTCCATCGGGAGCAGGACGCCGATGAGGCCGGTGGAGCAGACGGCGACCTCGATGGGGCCGCGCCCGAGCACCTCGGCAACCTTCTCGGCGGTCGCGTGGGTGTCCTGGAAGCCCTTCGGTCCCGTACAGGCGTTGGCGCCGCCGGAGTTGAGGACGACGGCGGAGACCTGGCCGCTCTTCAGGACCTGCTCGGACCACAGCACCGGCGCGGCCTTCACACGGTTGGAGGTGAAGACACCGGCGGCGGCGCGGCGGGGCCCGTTGTTGACCACGAGGGCCAGGTCCGGGTTGCCGTTCGCCTTGATCCCGGCGGCGATGCCCGCCGCCGTGAATCCCTTGGCTGCCGTGACGCTCACGGTGCGACTCCGATCGTGGAAAGCCCCGTGGTCTCGTCGAGTCCGAGGGCGATGTTCAGGCTCTGGACGGCACCGCCCGCGGTGCCCTTGGTCAGGTTGTCGATGGCGCTGATCGCGATGATGCGGCCCGCGGCCTCGTCGTGTGCGACCTGCACCTGAACGGCGTTGGAACCGTGGACGGACGCCGTGGCGGGCCACTGGCCCTCGGGCAGCAGGTGGACGAAGGGCTCGTCGGCGAAGGCCTTCTCGTAGGCGGCGCGGACCGTCTCCGCGGTGACACCGGGGCGGGCCTTCGCGCTGCACGTGGCGAGGATGCCCCGGGACATCGGCGCGAGGGTGGGAGTGAAGGAGACGGAGACCTTCTCCCCGGCGGCCGCGCTCAGGTTCTGGATCATCTCGGGGGTGTGCCGGTGCCCTCCCCCGACGCCGTACGGCGACATCGAACCCATGACCTCGCTGCCCAGCAGGTGCGGCTTGGGCGTCTTGCCCGCGCCGGAGGTGCCGGAGGCGGCGACCACCACGGCCTCGGGCTCGGCGAGCCCCGCCGCATAGGCCGGGAAGAGGGCGAGGGAGACGGCGGTGGGGTAGCAACCGGGCACCGCGATGCGCTTGGACCCCTCCAGCGCAGCGCGGCCACCCGGAAGTTCGGGGAGGCCGTAGGGCCAGGTCCCGGCGTGCGGGGAGCCGTAGAACCGCTCCCAGTCCGCGGCGTCCTTGAGCCGGAAGTCGGCGCCCATGTCGATGACGATCACATCCGGGCCGAGCTGCTCGGCGACGGCGGCGGACTGCCCGTGGGGCAGGGCGAGGAAGACGACGTCATGTCCGGCGAGGGCTTCGGGGGTGGTCTCCGCCAGCACGCGGCCGGCCAGCGGAAGGAGGTGCGGCTGCAGGGCGCCGAGCCGCTGACCCGCGTTGGAGTTGCCGGTCAGGGCCCCGATCTCGACCTCGGGGTGCGCAAGGAGCAGCCGCAGGACCTCTCCGCCCGCGTACCCGCTCGCTCCGGCCACCGCCGCTCGTACCGCCATGTCACCCTCCTCTGGATGGCATGACTATACGTTTCGCTGCACGTTTATGCAATCCTGAGATCAGGCCCGAGATCACGAAGACGGCCGGAACAAGGAGCCCGCCACGCCCTCGCCGGAGGTTGCGGTCGGCACCGCAGGGGCGTTTTCTGGAAGTGTCCGGCGGTAAAGCGAGAGCGCCCGGGGCCACGGCACAGACCGTTGGCCCGCGCCTGCTTGTGTGCCCCCCGGGTAGCGGCCCGCCGTCGCCGCCGTCATCACAGTCCGATGCGGAGGTGACCGAGGTGAAAGCGGTCGTATACGAGGAGCCTTTCCACGTGGCCGTACGGGACGTGGACGATCCACGGATCCAGCACCCCAACGACGTGCTCGTACGCGTCACGTCGACCGCGATCTGCGGCTCGGATCTGCACATGTACGAGGGCCGCACAGCGGCCGAGCCCGGCATAGTCTTCGGACACGAGAACCTCGGCGTGATCGAGGAGGTCGGTACCGGCGTGATGTCCCTGTCCCAGGGAGACCGTGTCGTGATGCCCTTCAACGTCGCGTGCGGGTTCTGCAAGAACTGCCTCGCCGGGAAGACCGGGTTCTGCCTGACGGTCAATCCGGGCTTCGCGGGCGGGGCGTACGGATACGTGGCGATGGGACCCTACAAGGGCGGCCAGGCAGAGCTGCTGCGCGTGCCCTTCGCCGACTTCAACTGCCTGAAGCTGCCGCCGGGTGAACAGTTCGAGACGGACTTCATCCTGCTCGCCGACATCTTCCCGACCGGTTACCACGGTTGCGAGCTCGCCAAGGTCATACCCGGCGAGAGCGTGGCCGTGTACGGCGCCGGGCCCGTGGGACTGATGGCCGCCTACTCCGCGCTGCTGCGCGGTGCGTCCAAGGTGTTCTCCGTCGACCGGGTGCCGGAGCGGCTCGCCAAGGCGGCGGAGATCGGGGCCATCCCCATCGACTTCACCAAGGGTGACCCGGCCGAGCAGATCAAGGAACAGACGGGAGGAGAGGGCACCGACAAGGGCGTGGACGCCGTCGGGTACCAGGCCCAGGCGCACGACGCCAGTCACGAGGAACCCGCCATCGTCCTCAACGCGCTCGTCATGACGGTCCGGCCCACCGGCATGCTCGGTGTCCCGGGCCTGTACGTCCCGTCCGACCCGGGCGGACCCGACGAGCACGCCAAGCACGGCCAGCTCCTGGTCTCGATCGGCAAGATGTTCGAGAAGGGCCAGCAGATGGGCACCGGCCAGTGCAACGTCAAGCAGTACAACCGCCAGCTGCGCGACCTGATCATCGCCGAGCGCGCCAAGCCCAGCTTCGTGGTCTCCCATGAGCTGCCGCTGGACCAGGCGCCGGAGGCGTACGAGAAGTTCGACAAGCGGATCGAGGGCTACACCAAGGTCGTGCTGCACCCCGAGCACGCACTCGCGGCGTAGCACCCACGCGGCAGAGAAAGGAAGCCGGGCGCACGGGACATCACCTGTCCCGTGCGCCCGCGCGTCCGGCTTGACCTGGAGTGCGCTCCAGCTCCTACCGTTTTTGCCGAAGAACCCCCATCGAACGACTGCTCCACGTACGGCAGTCGAGGACGGATGAGCCCACATGAGCGAGAGCACCACCCGTGAAGAGCGCTTCGCCCGTGGTCTGAAGGTGCTGGACGGCGTCGACGGCGAGGCCGGCAGGCGGGTCATCGACTCGCTCGCCGACATCAGCCCCGAACTCGGCCACCAGATAGTCTCCTGGGGCTTCGGGGAGATCTACACCCGGCCCGAACTGTCGCCGCGGGAGCGCCAGTTGGTGACGCTGGGCATGCTCACCGCGCTCGGCGGCTGTGAGCCTCAGCTGGAGGTGCACATCAACGCGGCCCTGAACGTGGGCCTCACACCCGAGCAGATCATCGAGGCGCTGCTGCACTCCGCCGGGTACTGCGGCTTCCCCAGGGCGCTCAACGCGACGTTCGTCGCGAAGAAGGTCCTCGCCGAGCGCGGGCTGCTGCCGCTGGGGCAGCAGCCCGCGGACGACTCTGCGGCTACCTCTGTCTGATCCGCAGGAAGGTGACGGAGTTCGCCGGGAAGGTGTACGTGAACCGGTCGGCGACTCTCGTGAAGGTGGACGTGACCGGGGCGACCGCCGTGGACGTCTCGGTGTTCACCGCGTCGGGCGCGGCCGCCAGGGTGGTCACCCGGGCCCTCGGCGCGACCTCGGCGCCGCCCAGGTCGATCGCCGTACGGGCCGCCGTGGACTGGACGTTGACGACCTTGACGATCAGCTCACCGGTCCTGGCGTCGTGCGTGACGACCTGGCGGAACGGCTCGGCCGGCCGGTCGTCGGCGAAGCTGCCCCACTCCTGGCCGTCGAGGTAGAGGGTGACCTGGCGGCCCCGCACCTTGATGTCGATGTCGTAGGTGCGGCCGGTCTCGATCGTGCCGGCCTTGGAGATCAGCGTCGACTTGCCGCCGTCGACGGCCTGCTCGACGGCGCTGGTGGTGTTGTTCCAGCCGCCCAGGTTCCACCAGTAGTAGTTGCCGGTGTCCTTGACGCCGAAGGCGACCAGGAAGCCCTCCTTGCCGGACTTCTTGGTGGCCTTCGCGTGCAGGTCGTAGTCGTGCCAATTGACGTCACCGGCCGAGACCATGGTGTTCTCGGCGGTGTCGGAGGTCTGGACGTACTGCCCGTCCTGGACGCTCCAGTTGCCGGTGCCGGTGTGGGTCCACCGGGAGGCGTCGCCGGAGAAGTCGTCGTCGAGGAGCGTCGTCCCGTCCGCCGAGGTGACCTTCACGTCGTCGTAGGCGGCGCTGGTGTTCCAGGTGGACAGGCCGACGGCGCCGCTGATGGGAGCCTGCAGTGACGGCGTGCCGGTGGCCGTCGAGGGGATCACGCGGTCGCCCACGTTGTTCATGAACAGCTTCTGGACCTCGTAGTTGGCCGAGCCCCAGGAGGAGTGGTTGTCGAACCACACCAGGTCCGGGCTCCACTGCACATAGTCCTCGTTCGCGAACAGCGGCGCGTAGGAGGCGAGCTTGACGACGTCGGCGTTGCGCTCCAGACCGGTCATGTAGGCGGCCTCGGCGAGGCCGTTCTTGAAGGCGTTGCCCCAGGAGGCGTATTCGCCGAGGAAGACCTTGGGACCGCCGCGGTCGTAGGAGTCGTAGCGGTCGTTGTTCTGCAGGAACCACTGCGGGCTGTTGTAGTAGTGCTCGTCGACCATGTCGACCTTGGCGTCCTTGTTGAGCCGCCAGGCCGTGTCGAAGGTCGAACCGGCGTCGTCCGGACCGGAGTTGGAGATCACGGTCACGTCGGGGTACTTGGCCTGGATCGCGGCGCGGAACTGCTTGAAGCGGGCGAAGAACTCGTTCGGGAGGTTCTCCTCGTTGCCGACCTCGATGTGGGTGAGGTGGAAGGGCCTCGGGTGGCCCATCTCGGCGCGCTTCTTGCCCCATGCGGAGGTGACGGGGCCGTTGGCGAACTCGATGAGGTCGAGCGTGTCCTGGATGTGCCGCCGGAGCAGTGCGTCGTCGTCGACGGCCTTGTTCTGGCCGCAGCCGGTGACCAGGGCCGGGACGACGGGCAGCGGCATCGCGCCGATGTCCTCGGCTAGGCGGAAGTACTCGTAGTAGCCGAGGCCGTACGACTGGTTGTAGCCCCAGAAGTTGGCGTTCGTGGCGCGCTGCTCGACCGGGCCGATGGTGTCCTTCCACTGGTACGAGCGCTTGCGCTGCCAGCCGGAGGACTCGCTGTAGTCCTGCATGGAGCCGGTGTTGACCAGGCAGCCGCCGGGGAAGCGCACGAAGCCCGGGTGGAGGGCGGCGATCTTCTCGGCGAGATCCTTGCGCAGGCCGTTGGGCTCGTGCTTGTAGGTGTCCCGGGGGAACAGGGACACCATGTCGAGGGCCGCGGCGCCGGAGGAGGCCACGGTGAGCCGGCCGGCGGTGCTGGTGCGGGTCGCGGTGAAGGAGGCCCGGTACTGGGCCCAGCCGCCCTTCACGGCCGTCCGCCGGGCCTTGGTCAGCGTGCCGTCGGCGTCCTGGAGGGTGAGGGTGAGGTCGGTGCCGCTCTCGGCGCGGGCCCACACCGAGAAGTCGTACGTCTTGCCCTGTTCCACGGCGATGCCGGTGTTGTAGCCGGCGTTCGTGACCGCCGAACCGGCGCCCAGCGAGAGGTAGTTGCGGTTGCGGTCGTTGAGGCGGCCGGAGTCGTTCACGACCTGGGCGCTGCCGGTGACCGTCCAGGCCGTCAGCGGGGTGTACGACTTGTTGTCGTCGGTGGAGTACTCGAAGGACCGGTTCTGCACGAGCTCGGCGTACAGGCCGCCGTCGGCCGCACGGTTGATGTCCTCGAAGAAGACGCCGTACATGGTGTCGTCGATCGCGGCGCCCCTGGCGGTGGGATCGACGGTGATCGCGTAGTCGGTGACGTCCTCGGCGTGGGCGGGTGCGGGGGTCATGGCCGTGGCGAGCAGGAAAGCGCTTGCTCCCAGGCCGATTCTCCAGCGGGTGCGGGTGGTGCGTGACATGGATACTCCGCGGCTCTTGTCGGATCGTTCGCGACGTTCGAAATATCAGACAACGATCAGCACTTCGAACGGCAAGATAGGGAAGGGGTGTGAGCACGTCAACGGGGCCTGCGCGGGGACGTAAGGTCGACGGCATGGACGGGCTGCCACGAGGAGGCGTTCCGCGCCACGTGTCACACGGCGTGGGCGGGTTCTGGCCCGTGCCGGACGTGCTGGCTCATCTGGCCGGGCGCTGGCGGGTGGAGCGGACCGTGCGGGACCTGGCGAGCGGCGACGAGGGGTGGTTCGTGGGCAGCACCGTCTTCCGTCCACTGACCGGGGGCGGACTGCTGCACGAGGAGTCCGGCCTGTTCACCTGGCAGGGCGTGACCCGTCCCGCCGAGCGGACCCTGCGCTTCCTGCCCGGAGAGACGCCAGGCACCGCGGACGTCCGCTTCGCCGACGGACGGCCCTTCCACGACCTGGACCTGACCTCCGGCCGGCACATCACCGACCACCCCTGCTCCGCGGACCTCTACCGGGGCGAGTTCACCGTCCGGGACGCGGACCACTGGCGGACGGTGTGGCATGTCGCCGGCCCCACGAAGGACCTCGTGCTGACCACCGACTACGCGCGCGTGGGCTGAGTCGACGCCCCGTCGAAACGCTGCACCGGCCGCGCCTCCAGCACGAACACGAGGGCAGCG
>NZ_JBFAIQ010000006.1:0-256101 GCF_040654755.1 Streptomyces sp. NPDC050625 | reverse complement strand
GCGGATCACAGAAGCCTCGACGACGGCGACGATGAACACCACGGACTCGCCCCGGCGCGGAGTGGCGCGCGGGTCGGCGTGCCGGGCGTCCACACAGCTACGCGCGCGTGGGCTGAGTCGACGCCCCGTCGAAACGCTGCACCGGCCGCGCCTCCAGCACGAACACGAGGGCAGCGCGGATCACAGAAGCCTCGACGACGGCGACGATGAACACCACGGACTCGCCCCGGCGCGGAGTGGCGCGCGGGTCGGCGTGCCGGGCGTCCACACGGCTACGCGCGCGTGGGCTGAGTCGACGCCCCGTCGAAACGCTGCACCGGCCGCGCCTCCAGCACGAACACGAGGGCAGCGCGGATCACAGAAGGCTCGCAGAAGGCGACGATGAACACCACGGACTCGCCCCGGCGCGGAGTGGCGCGCGGGTCGGCGTGCGATGGCCATACGGCTACGCGCGCGTGGGCTGAGTCGCCGTGCCGTCGAAACGGAGGTTCCAGCGGCCCGCGCGGCCCATGACGGTGGTCGTCGACAGGGGGCGGACGTCGATGTTCCAGTAGCTCGCGGGCGGTGCCTTCAGGACGTACACGAGGGCGGCGCGGATCACGGAGGGCTCGGCGACGGCGACGATACGGCCGCCGTCGTCGGCGGGGCGGGTCTCCAGCCAGCCGCCGACCCGGGAGATGAACGCCAGCAAAGACTCGCCCCCGTGCGGCGTGGAGCGCGGGTCGGCCAGCCAGGCGTCCACCGCCTGCGGCTCGCGGGCCATCGCCTCGCCGAGCGTGAGCCCGCACCAGCGGCCCATGTCGCAGTCCCGCAGGGCGAGCTGCACCAGGGGGTGGTAGCCCAGGGCGTCACCCGTGGCGCGGCTGCGCGGGGTCGGCGAACAGTAGCGCAGGTCGGCCGCGGCCAGGGGCAGCAGTTCCCCCGCGGCGTACTGCACCTCGTCCCAGCCCGCCTGGTCCAGCGGGCGGTCGTCCTGAAAGCGCTCCGCGAGCCGCGGCGAGCTGCGCGCGGCGGCGACGAACGTGACCCGAAGTTGCATGCGGAGATGGTCTGCCGCGCAAGTGCACAGGTCAAGGGGCGTTGCATGCCGGTTACCCGAGGTTTGCGAATCCTTACTGCGAGGTCAGGATCTGCCGGACAAGTCAGGAGAAAGCAGGGTCATTTCGCGTCACCGGATGTCTCGAAGTACAACGCCATCCACTGGTCCGGCCGTTCGAGCGGGGCGAAACCGAGCTTCTCGTAGACGCCGTGCGCGTCGTGGGTCGCGAGCAGCACGCGCCGCAGTCCGTACGACCGCAGGTGTTCGCGGATCCCCCCGACCAGTGCCGTGCCGATGCCCTTCCCGCGCACCGACGGGTCGACGTAGACATCGGCCAGCCAGCCGAACAGCGCCCGGTCGGTCACCACGCGCGCGTACGCCACCTGCTCCCCCGAGGCCGTCTCGTACACCCCGAAATTGAGCGAAGCCGCCATCGCATGGTCCTGCTTCTCCCGCGAGCGCCCGACCGCCCAGTACGCGTCGGTCGACAGCCAGCGGTGGACGCGGTCGACGTCGACGCGGTCGGTGTCGGCGGAGAACTCATAGCCCTCGGGCAGGTCAGGTGTATCGCTCATGCGGGGGATGCTCCCAGCTCAGCCGGGTCGGCGTCGAACGGATTCCACTGCGGGGCACGGGCGTTGTCAGTGGCGGGTGCCATGCTGAGTCAAGGGGATCGCTCGCCGGAATTCGTCTGCGGACTGGTCCCGATGCCCTGGCGCAGCACCTCGTCGCACGCCGCCCGCAAGCGCCGTACTCCCTCGGTGATCTCGCCCGTCCCCGCGACCGCCGCGAAGCTCAGGCGGATGTGGGCGGCGGGGGGTTCGGCGCTGAAGTACGGGCGGCCGGGGGTGATCGCGACGCCCGCGTGCAGGGCGGCGGCGGTCAGGGCGGGCTCCTCGGTGCCGTCGGGGAGGCGGAGCCAGAGGTGGTAGCCGCCGGACGGGACGTGTGGCAGGGCGAGTTCGGGGAGGTGGAGGCGGAGCGCGGTGGTCAGGGCGTCGCGTCGGGTCTTGAGCTCGGCGGAGACGGCCCGTAGGTGGCGTGGCCAGGCGGGTGAGCCGACCAGTTCGAGCGCGGCCTCCTGGAGGGGTCGGGGGACGAAGAAGGTGTCGACGACCTGGATGGCCCGGAGCCGTTCCAGCACGGGGCCGCGGGCGGCCAGGGCGCTGACCCGGAAGCTGGGTGAGGTCGCCTTGGTCAGCGAGCCGACGTGGACGACGACACCGTCCGTGTCGTCGGCGGCCAGCGGACGCGGCAGCGGGCCCGCGTCCGCGTGCACCAGCCGTCGTACGAAGTCGTCCTCGATCACGAAGGCGCCCGCGGCGCGGGCGATGCGCAGCACCTCGGCGCGCCGGGCGGGGGCCAGCACGGCGCCGGTCGGGTTCTGGAACAGGGGCTGGCAGACGAACACCCGCGCGCCGGTGGCCCGGAACGCGTCGGCGAGCAGTTCCGGCTTCACTCCGTCGGGATCCACCGGCACAGGCACGGGACGCAGGCCGGCCGCGCGGGCGATCGCCAGCATGCCCGGGTAGGTGGGTGACTCGACAAGCACCGGGGCGCCGGGCGGGGCGAGCGCACGCAGGGCGGTGGCCAGCGCGGACTGCCCGCCCGCGGCGATCAGCACCTCGGCCGCGCCGACCGCGCCGCCGATGCCCCGCGCGAACCACTCCCGCAGCTCGGGCAGCCCCTCCAGCGGCGGCCGCCCCCAGGCACCGGGGCGCCGCCCGGCGCGGGCCAGGGCCGCGGCCATCGCCCGCTCGGGCTGCAGCGAGGGGTGCAGATAGCCGCCGCTGAGCTCCAGCACTCCGGGCGGCGGGGCGGCCAGCGAGACCGTCACCCCGGAGGCGTCCACGGTGCGCGGTACGAGGTCGGCGGCGCCGTCGGCGCTGAGTGCGACCTCCTGCCAGGAGGTGTCCCCCGTGGGCGCGGCCGCGGTGTGCGGACGTGCGCGGAACGCGCCGGCCCCGGGGCGGGTGACCACCAGGCCCTCGGCGGCCAGCTGGGCCAGGGCGTGCGAGACGGTCACCGGGCTCACCCGAAAGCGCTCGACGAGCGCCCGACTCGACGGGAGCTTTCCTCCAAGTGAGTAGCGGTCGAGTTCTTGTCGCAGCTGTTTGGCCAGTTCGCTGACGCTGCTACTCTCTTGCATGAGAGCACAGAGTAGCGCTACTGCGCCGACGCCGGTAGCGGTCGACGTCCACCGAGAACGCCCCGGTCTGGGCACCGTCCAGGCCGCCCTGGGCGTCATCGCCTTCTCCCTCACCTTTCCCGCCACCGCATGGGGTCTGGAGAGCTTCGGCCCCTGGTCGCTGGTGTCGGTGCGCAGTGTTCTCGCGGCGGTGATAGCGGGCTCCTGTCTGCTGGCCCTGCGTGTCCCGCTGCCCGACCGCCGGCACTGGGCGGGGCTGGCGGTGGTGGCGGCCGGAGTGGTGTTCGGCTTCCCGCTGCTGACCACGCTCGCCCTGGAGACCTCCACCACCTCGCACGCCGCCGTCGTCGTGGGCCTGCTGCCGCTCACCACGGCGCTCTGCTCCGCGCTGCGCATGGGCACCCGGCCCTCCCGCACCTTCTGGGCGGCGGCCCTCGCGGGCGCGGCCGCCGTCCTCGCGTTCACAGTCCAGCAGAGCGGCGGCACGCTGACGGCCGCCGACGGCTACCTGTTCGCGGCGCTGCTGGTGTGCGCGGCGGGCTACACCGAGGGCGGGCGGCTGGCCCGGGTCATGCCGGGCTGGCAGGTCATAGGCTGGGCGCTGGTGCTGTGTCTGCCGCTGTCCGCCGGCGCGGCCGCGCTCGCGCTGTCGTACGAGCCGGTGCGGCTGACCGCGCACGGCGTGGCCGGACTGCTGTGGGTCGCCGTGGGCTCGCAGTTCCTCGGTCTCGTCGTCTGGTACCGGGGCATGGCGGCCATCGGCATTCCGAAGGCCAGCCAGTTGCAGTTGGCCCAGCCGCTGCTCACACTGGTGTGGTCGGTGCTGCTGCTGGGCGAGCACCTCACGGCGGCAGCTCCGCTGACCGCCGCCGCAGTGCTCGTGTGCATCGCCGTCACTCAACGATCGCGTTCGTGAGGAGGCCCACAGATGCGCGCAACCGTGGGCGACCATCTTGTCCAACACGGCAGGGTGGTCGGCCAACACGACCAGGTCAGCGAAGTCGTCGAAGTGCTGGGCACGGAGGGCAACCCGCCCTACCGCGTCCGCTTCCCGGACGGACACGAGGCCGTCATGTCCCCCGGCCCCGACTGCGAGGTCCGTCACCAGCAACAGGAACACCGGGCACAGTAGCTCAGCGCGGCGGGCTCGCCGACTGCCGATAGTGGTCGGCGATCACCCGTGCCATCGCGCCGGCCCGGTCCTTCGCGACGTCCTTGGCGGCGAAGAAGACGTGCCCGCGCACCTCGGGGTGACGGGCCGCGAGGGTGAGGTGCCGGGACAGCTCGGCCGGGTCCTGCCAGGCCGAGGGCTGGCCCTCGGCACCCGCCTTGTACAGGGCCTCGCCGATGTAGAGGCTGGTCCTGGTGCCTTTGGCCGCCTGTGCCCACCACCGCACCAGTTCGGCGTAGTCGGCGGCGGCGAAGCCGATGTGCCAGTACACCTGGGGGACGACGTAGTCGATCCAGCTCTCGCGGACCCATCTGCGGGTGTCCGCGTACATGTCGTCGTACGTCTGCACACCCGCCCGGGTGCCGGAGCCCCGTGAGTCGGACGTGGCGTTGCGCCACACCCCGAAGGGGCTGATCCCGAACCGGGTGCCGGGCCGGATCTCCTCGGCCCTGGCGGCGATCTCCCGCACCAGCTTGTTGATGTTGTCGCGGCGCCAGGCGGCCCGGTTGGCGAACTCGCCGCCGTAGGTGTCGTACGCGGCGTCGTCGTCGAAGCTCTGGCCGGCCACCGGGTACGGGTAGAAGTAGTCGTCGAAGTGGACGGCGTCGACCGGATACTTCGCCACGGCGTCGAGCATCGCGTCCTGGACGAAGGCACGGACCTCGGGCAGTCCCGGGTTGTAGTAGAGCCTGCCGCCGTAGGGCACCACCCAGTGGGGGTGCGTGCGGGCCGGGTGGGACGCCACGAGTTGCGTGGGGTCGTCGTGGTTGGCGATCCGGTACGGGTTGAACCAGGCGTGCAGCTGGAGGCCCCGGGCATGGGCCTCCGTCACGGCGGTGCCCAGCGGGTCCCAGCCCGGCGACCTGCCCTGGGTGCCGGTGAGGACCCGGGACCACGGCTCGTACGGCGAGGGCCACAGCGCGTCCGCCGTGGGCCGCACCTGGAGGAGCACCGTGTTCAACCGGTCGCGGACCGCCCTGTCGAGGTGGGCGATCAGCTCGCTGCGCTGCACGACCGCGGACAGGCCCTTGCGCGAGGGCCAGTCGCGGTTGTCGACGGTCGCGAGCCACACGCCCCGCATCTCGGTGACTGCCCGGGGACCCCGCGGTACCGCCGTCGATCCCTGTGCCGTCGCGACGGTGGACAGCGCCGCCAGAGTGAACGCCCGGCGGGACACTCGCACCATCCGCCCCCCTTACGCTCCGGATCCGCTCCGTCACGAATCGTCTCGCGTCCAAGGATGCCCCCACCCGGACGATCGATCATCGATACTTGGAGGTAACGTGCACGATCGGAGCAGGCGCCGAACCCGGGGGTCCTGCCGGAGCAAGCCGTAGATCAGCGAAGGGGACGATGTGAGCGACATCGAGCGCGTCGGAGTCGTGGGCTGCGGCCAGATGGGAGCGGGCATCGCCGAGGTGTGCGCCCGCGCCGGACTGGACGTGAAGGTCGCAGAGACCACCGGCGAGGCCCTGGAGATCGGCCGTACCCGGCTGTTGAACTCCCTGGGCAAGGCCGCCGAGCGCGGCAAGATCAGTGAGGAGGAGCGAGACGCGACGCTGGCGCGGCTGAGCTTCACCACCGACCTCGGCGAGTTCGCGGACCGCGACCTCGTGATCGAGGCCGTCGTCGAGAACGAGCAGGTGAAGACGGAGATCTTCCAGGTGCTCGACCAGGTGGTGACCCGGGCGGACGCGATCCTGGCCTCCAACACCTCCTCCATCCCGCTGGTGAAGCTGGCGGTCGCCACCTCGCGCCCGGACCACGTCGTCGGCATCCACTTCTTCAACCCGGCCCCGGTGCAGCAGCTCGTCGAGCTGATCCCGGCGCTCACCACCTCCGAGGGGACGCTCGGCCGGGCGCAGCTCTTCGCCGAGAAGGTGCTCGGCAAGCACGCGATCCGTGCCCAGGACCGTTCGGGCTTCGTGGTGAACGCGCTGCTGGTGCCGTATCTGCTGTCCGCCATCCGCATGTTCGAGTCGGGCATCGCGGGCCGCGAGGACATCGACAACGGCATGGAGATGGGCTGCGCCCACCCGATGGGCCCGCTGAAGCTGTCCGACCTGATCGGCCTGGACACGATCGTCTCGATCGCCAATTCGATGTACGAGGAGTACAAGGAGCCGCTGTACGCCGCTCCCCCGCTGCTCCAGCGCATGGTCGAGGCGGGCCGGCTGGGCCGGAAGACCGGCTCGGGCTTCTACACCTACGGCTGATTACGCAAGGTAGTCCACCGGCTCACACGGGCCCGGCACCGGCTGACGGTGCCGGGCCCGCGTCTTTCACACACCGTGTGCGCGCCGGGCACGCATATGCCCGTCGCACACGCTCCCCACGCGTCCACCAGGCGAGTTGACTCTCACGCGCATGCAAGGGACGAGAGACAACTACGGAAAGGAGCGGACCCGTGGCCGCCGATCCCGAGCATCCCGTGGTCCATGGAGAACTCGCAGAGTTACGTCGTCGCCTCGATGTGGCCTACGCCCGTGTCGAGGGCGGGCTGGCGCTGCTCACCCATCGCACGAAGGAGACCGCCAAGGAGTTGGAGGAGCTGAACACCCGTATGGTCTCGCTCGAACACGCACGCTGGCCACTGCCCTCGGTCGCCGCGCTCACGGCATTGGGAGCGCTCGTGGTGACGATCTGGCAGGCGCTGGCCCACTAGACATCGGCGAGCCTGAGGTGGTGCAGCAGGAGTAACGCGGCCGCCATGTTGGCGGCCGGGACCTCCCCACGGGCGATCATGTCCGGGACGAGTTTGAGGGGTACCCACTCCCGGCGGTCCGACTCGAAGTCGTCCACGGGATGTCCTACGTACTCGCCCTCGTCGGCCCAGTAGATGTGGTGCCGGGCGTCGGTGAGGCCGTTGGACGGCTCCACGCTCATGAGGTGGTGCAAGGGCCCCGGCCGCCAGCCGGTCTCCTCCTCCAGTTCCCTGGCGGCCGCACGCGCGATGTCCTCACCGTCCTCCACGACACCCGCGGCCAGTTCCCACCCCCAGCTGTCCGTGATGAAGCGGTGGCGCCACAGGAGGAGGACCTCGTTGGCCTCGTTCACCACCGTGGCCACGGCAACGGGCCGCAGCCGTATCAGGAAGTGGTCGAGGTGCCGGCCGTCCGGCAGCTCGACATCCGCGAGATTGACGCTGAACCAGCGGTTTGCGTACACAGTTTGTTCGTTCTGTTTCGTCCACTGCACGGTTCTGCCACCTTCCGCCGAGTAAGTGGCAATATCGCAGCAGGGACCTCTTCGGCCTACCGTGCGCCTACAGCGGTACGCGCAGTGCCCCGTCGATGAGTTCGGCGGCTTCAGCGGTTCCGGCACAACCGCTGCGCACCAGGTGTTCGCGTACCGCACGGAGTCTGTCGCGCAGCCGCTGGGACTCCATTCCGCGCGCCTGTTCGGCCATCTGCACCGCCGTGACCACCGCTTTGTCGGCATTGCCCTGGCGGAGTTCGATCGTGCTGAGCATGGCGAGCCGGTGCACCCGGCCCCGGTCGTGGGCGGGATTGTCCACGGCGGCCGCCGCATGCTCCCGGGCCGCCGCGAGTTCGCCGAGGCTGAGCAGCGCCTCGGCCACCTGGACGTTGACCAGGCCCGGCTGGACATAGCCGGTCTCGTCGGGTTCGTGTCCGCGCCGGATGCGTTCGGCGGCCGTCTCGGCACGCCGGATGCAGGACAGCGCGCTCGTGCCGTCGCCGAGGTGGGCGTACGCCTTGGCCTGCATCGCGTACAGGTCCGAGGCGAGAGCGGGGGTGATGTGCTTGCCGGCGGCACGCAGCGCGGCCTCCGCGAAGGCGACCGCCTGGCGGTACTCCCTCATGAACAGCGCCTGGTTGACGAGCAGCGCGATGACATACGCCCCGAGTCCCCGGTCCCCGCTGGCCTTCGCCAGGCGCAGGGCCTGGTGGAAGTAGCGCTGGGCCAGGCCGTGCGCGTCGGAGTCATAGGCGCAGATGCCCGCGATCGCCACCAACCCGCCCGTGGCACGGTGCAGTTGACGGCCCGTGGCGTCGGTGTAGCTGCCACGCAGCAGCGGGGCCGCTTCGGCGTTGAGGAAGCCGACTATGCGCGTGCGCGTCGCGATGCCGCCCGCCTTGCGGTACATCTGCTCGTAGTGGGCGCGGGCGGCGCGCAGCATCGCGATGTCGGACGGGGTGACCCGGTGCCGGCCGCCGCGGGAGACGTCCACGTCCTCGGGCGGGTTCTCCCACTCCCACACCGGCATCACGGCCGGGGTGCCGGTGACGGCGGGTGCGCCCAGTATGTGCGGGCGTTGCTGCTCGTCGGATCGCCACAGGGCGGTGGCGCGCTCCACGAAGCCGGAAAGCGAGGTGCCGTTCGGCGTCGAGGGCTCGCCGGGCACGCCCAGACCGATGTCGTCGAGGGTGACGGGCCGGTGCAGCCGGACGGCCAGCACCTCGCAGATCAGGTCGGGCACCTGACCGCGCGGCCGCTGTCCCTTCAACCACCGTGCCACGGCGGTGTGTTCGTAGCGAAGCGCGAGACCCCGCGTCCGGCCCGCCTGGTTGACGTGGGCGGCGAGACCGGCGTGCGAGATCCCCGCCTCGTCCAGGATCGCGTCGAGCAGAGTGTTGGGCTGCATGGATGCCCCCCGGGTGGCCTGGTGCCGTCAGACTAGTGCGGTTCCGTTCACACGGGGTGTGAACGGAGTGCGTGCATCCGGGCTGTGCGCGCACTGTTGCGGAGAGTTTCCAGTCGGTTGACTGGAATGCCTCGTAAGAGGCCGGCCGGGCCGCCGGCTCCCCCTCGTACAGTGCGGTGGCCTGGCCGTCGGCTTTGGCGGTGCGACCCAAGGGGTGGCGGCTACCGGTTCGTTGTCGGCTACCGGTTCGTTGTCGGCTGCGGGTCGAGTGGGGCTGGTCGCGCAGTTCCCCGCGCCCCTGAGGTATGCCGCTGCCGGCGATCGTTGCGGAGTACCAGTACGGCGATGTCGTCCGTGGGCCTGCCGCCGGTGTGGCGGAGCAGGGCGGTGAAGACCGTACGCAGGATCGTCTGGGGTGAGGCCTGGCGGTCGCGGGTCGCCACCGTCAAGGCTGTCGGCAGGGAGAAGAACCTGCCGTGTGTGTCCCTCGCGTCCTCCGCTCCGTCCGTGTAGAGGACCAGGGACTCGCCGGGGAGCAGGTGGCCGCAGCGTACGGGGTCCAGGTCGGGTGGCAGGGGGAACGGGCCCAGGGGTGGCAGGGGTTCGGTGTGGGCGAGTGGGGCGACTCCGTGGGCGCTGAGCAGATACGGCCAGGGATGTCCGCAGTTGAGTGCGCGGAGTTCTCCGTCCCGGCGGATCTCCAGCAGGAGCACGGTGACGAACTCCTCGGCCGGCGGGGTGTCGGGCTCCCGGCCGGTGGAGGGGTGTTCCGCGCGGGAGCGCTCGCGCAGATGACGGGCGAACGCGCGCTCCAGGCGTCGTAGCACACCGCCGAGTTCGGGCTCGTCGTGCGCGGCCTCCCGGAAGCTGCCGAGGAGGGCGGCCGCCGTGCCGATGGCGGGCAGTCCGTGGCCGCGCACGTCACCCATCACGACCCGTACGCCTTGTTCGGTGGCGATCGCCTCGTACAGATCACCGCCGATGGCCGCGCCGCGGTCGGCGGACAGCTGGGCGGCGGCCACGCCCAGGCCGTCGAGACGCGGGGGCAGCGGCCGCAGCAGCACGCTCTGCGCGGCGCCCGCCACCTTGCGGACCTGCGTCAGTTCGCGCAGCAGCGCCCGGCGGACATGGAATATCAGCCCGGTGCCGACCGCGAGGAACACGGCGCTGGTGACGATCCGCGCGCCGAGCCCCTCCTGCTGGGCGAGCGGGCAGCCGAACTTGTACGAGATCGCCACGGCGCCCCACGCCGTGGGCAGCCCCAGGGCGAACACCCGGCGCAGCGACCGGCGCTCGGGTTTGCGTACGGCAGGGCGGTCGTCCGCGGAGTCCGGGTGGTGGACGCTTCTCCTGCGCAAGGTGCGGCAGGGGTGGCGGGCCCGGGTCCGGACCCACGCCGGCAGCGCCCTGCGGTCAGGCCCCCGTGAGTGTGTGTGGGGCCGCCTCCTGCGGGAAACCCCAGCCTTGATGCGGATCATGCCGATGGCCCCCCATATAGGCCCTGACAGAGCAGACGGACCGACCCCGAAAGGCCGGTCCGATTCTTGCGACGTCATGACCCGAAACGGCCGGATCGCCCCGGCTTCTCACCCGAATGAGTGAGCAATCTCCGGACGCCTGCATTTATGCAGGTCACAACGGAGAAGGGGGCGGATCCGGAGTCCCGGACCCGCCCCCTCTCGCGTGATGGCATCACGCCCCGCGGAGCACCGCCCCGGTCCGCTCAGCGGCCAGCGCAACCGCCGTGTCACGGGCCGTGGAGGCCTCGTCCACGGTCAGCGTGCGGTCGGCGGCGCGGAAGCGCAGCGCGTAGGCGAGCGACTTCTTGCCCTCGCCCAGCTGCTCGGCGCTCTCGTACACGTCGAACAGCCGGATGGCCTCCAGCAGTTCACCGGCGCCCTCGCGCAGCGCGGACTCGACGTCCGCGTGCGGGACCGACTTGTCGACGACCAGGGCGACGTCCTGCGTGGCGACCGGGAACGTGGAGATGCTCGGCGCCTGCGGGGCGCCGTCGCCGACCTGCTCCAGCGCGTCCAGGTCCAGCTCCATCGCGCTGGTGCGGTCGGGCAGGCCCAGGGCCTTGAGGACGCGCGGGTGCAGCTCGCCCGCGTGGCCCACGACCCGCTCGGTGCCCTCGGTGACGACCACGAGCTCGGCGGTGCGGCCCGGGTGCCACGGCCCGTACTGGCCCTTGCGGACGACCAGCTCGGCGCCGGCCTCACGGGCGACCGTGCGGGCGGCCTCGACCGCGTCGGCCCAGTCGGCCGGGCGGCCCTTGCCCCACCAGCCGGTCTGCTCGCGGGCGCCCGCGAGGACGACGGCGACATGGCGCGGCTGCTCGGGCAGCGCGGCGTTCAGCTCGGCGAGCTCCTCGTCGGTCGGGCGCCGGTCCACGGGCAGGTTCGCGGCGGCCTTCTGCTCCCCGGCCGGGTGGAAGACCAGGCCGGTCTCGAACAGCGCCAGGTCGTGCGTACCGCGGCCGTCGTTGCGGCGCAGCGCGCCGAGCAGGCCCGGCAGCAGCGACGTACGGAGCGCGGGCTCCTCGTCGTTGAGCGGGTTGGTCAGCTTCACGACGCGACGGGCCGGGTCGTCGGCGTCCAGGCCCAGCTGGTCGAAGACCTGCTCGGCGATGAACGGGTAGTTCGGCGCCTCGACATAGCCCGCGCCGGCCAGAGCCCGGCCGACGCGGCGGTGCAGCCGCTGCCGGTGGGTCAGTCCGCGGCCCGAGGGGAGCTTGGGCAGCGTCGAGGGCAGGTTCTCGTAGCCCTCAAGCCGGATGACCTCCTCCGCCAGATCGTTCGGCTCGGTGAGGTCGGGCCGCCAGGACGGGACGGTGACGGTCAGCTCGTCCTGCCCGTACACGTCGCAGCCGATCTCCTGGAGCCGCCGTACGACGCTCTCGCGGCCGTACTCGACACCCGCCACCTTGTCCGGGTGGTCGGCCGGGGTGGTGATGGTGCGCGGCGCCCCGGGCGCGCTCACCTCGGTGACCCCCGCGTCCGCCGTACCGCCCGCGAGGAGCACCAGCAGGTCGACCGTGCGCTGGGCCGCCGCGGCGGCGGCCTGCGGGTCGACGCCGCGCTCGAAGCGCCGGGACGCCTCGGAGGACAGCTTGTGGCGGCGGGCCGTGCGGGCGATGGAGATCTGGTCGAAGTGGGCGGCCTCGATCACGACCTCGGTCGTGGCGTTCTCCACGTTCTCGTGATCGGCGATCTCGGTGTTGGCGCCGCCCATGACACCGGCCAGGCCGATGGGGCCGCGCTCGTCGGTGATCACCAGGTCCTCGGCGTGCAGCTTGCGCTCGACGCCGTCGAGGGTGACGAGCTTCTCGCCCTCCGCCGCGCGGCGGACACCGATGGTGCCCTGGACCAGGTTGCGGTCGTAGGCATGCAGGGGCTGGCCGAGTTCCATCATCACGTAGTTGGTGATGTCGACGGCGAGCGAGATCGGGCGCATGCCGACCTTCTGCAGGCGGCGCTGCAGCCAGATCGGGGAGCGCGCCTCCGGGTCCAGGCCGGTGACGGTGCGGGCGGTGAAGCGGTCGCAGCCATTGGGGTCGGAGACCTGGACCGGGTAGCCGAAGGCGTTCGGGGCGGGCACGTCGATGAGCGCCGGGTCGCGCAGCGGCCGGCCGTAGGCGATGGCGGCCTCACGGGCGACGCCGCGGATCGACAGGCAGTCGCCGCGGTTGGCGGTGACGGCGATGTCGAGGACCTCGTCGACCAGCTCGAGGAGCTCGATGGCGTCCTTGCCGACCTCGGTCTCCGGCGGCAGCACGATGATGCCGTGGGTGCCGTCGTCGCCCATGCCCAGCTCGCCGCTGGAGCAGATCATGCCGTGGGACGTCCGGCCGTACGTCTTGCGCGCGGAGATCGCGAAGCCGCCCGGCAGCACGGCGCCGGGGAGCACCACGACGACCTTGTCGCCGACCTGGAAGTTGCGGGCGCCGCAGATGAGCTCCTGGGGCTCGCCGGTGCCATTGGCCTGGCCGACGTCGACGGTGCAGAAGCGGATCGGCTTCTTGAACTCCGTCAGCTCCTCGATGGTGAGCACCTGGCCCACGACCAGCGGACCCTTGAGGTCGGCACCCAGGTGCTCGACGGTCTCTACCTCGAGGCCTGCGGAAATGAGCTTGGCCTGGACGTCGCGCCCGGTCTCCGTCGCCGGCAGGTCGACGTACTCCCGCAGCCAAGAAAGCGGGACCCGCATCAGATCTCCATCCCGAACGGCCGGGTGAACCGGACGTCACCCTCGACCATGTCTCGCATGTCTTCGACGTTGTGGCGGAACATCAGCATCCGCTCGATGCCGAACCCGAAGGCGAATCCGCTGTACTTATCCGGGTCGACGCCGCAGGCGGTCAGCACCTTCGGGTTGACCATGCCGCAGCCGCCCAGCTCGATCCAGCCCTCGCTGGAGCAGGTGCGGCAGGGGCGGTCGGGGTTGCCGACGGACTCGCCCTTGCAGACGTAGCAGAGCATGTCCATCTCGGCGCTCGGCTCGGTGAAGGGGAAGAAGTTCGGCCGCAGCCGGGTCTTCATGCCCTCGCCGAACAGGGACTGGACCATGTGGTCCAGGGTGCCCTTGAGGTCGGCCATGGTCAGGCCCTCGTCCACGGCGAGCAGCTCGACCTGGTGGAAGACCGGGGTGTGCGTGGCGTCCAGCTCGTCGGTGCGGTAGACGCGGCCGGGGCAGATCACGTACACCGGCAGCTCACGGTCGAGCAGCGAGCGGATCTGCACGGGCGAGGTGTGGGTGCGCAGGACGACGCCGGACTCGGTGCCGCCGCCGGGGCCCTGCACGAAGAACGTGTCGGCCTCGCCGCGGGCCGGGTGGTCCGGGCCGATGTTGAGCGCGTCGAAGTTGAACCACTCGGCCTCGACCTGCGGGCCCTCGGCGACCTCGTAGCCCATGGCCACGAAGATGTCCTCGATGCGCTCGGAGAGCGTGGTCAGCGGGTGGCGGGCGCCGGCCGGTACACGGTCGTGCGGCAGCGTGACGTCCACCGCCTCCTCGACCAGCACGCGGGCGTCGCGCTCTGCCTCCAGCTCGGCCTGGCGGGCGGCCAGGCCCTTGTTCACGGCTCCGCGTGCCTGGCCGACCAGCTTGCCGGCGGCAGCCTTGGCATGCGGGGGCAGGGCGCCGATCTCGCGGTTGGCGAGGGCCAGCGGGGAGGTGCCGCCGCTGTGGGCGACCTTGGCCTCCTGGAGCGCGTCGAGGGAGTCCGCGGCGGCGAAGGCGGCGAGCGCCTCGTCCCGCATGCGCTCGATCTCTTCCGGTTTCAACGCCTCGACCTCGACAGGGTCGTACGACTTATTCGGTGCCGACATCTCTTCCCGTGCTTCCGATTGGCTGGCGGATGGTCCCCGTGACCGCCTCAGGGCCGTATGCAGGACACAAAGGTGCCAAAGGCCGAGTCTAACGGGGTGGGGGTGGACGAATGCGCCCGTGGGCCATCAGGCGAGATACGCCGGTGCGCCCACGGGCAACGTAAATCGGAACTCCGCGCCGCCGCCGGGGGCGCGGCCGACCGTGATGGTGCCGCCGTGGGCCTCGACGATGCCCTTGACGATGTACAGCCCGAGGCCCGTGCCACCGCGCTTGCTACCCCGCCAGAAGCGGGTGAAGACGCGGTTCATGGACTCCTCCGGGATGCCGGGCCCCTCGTCGCTCACCGTGACCGACGTACCGACGTCCTCTCCCTCCCGGGGGGACGCCGACGGCGTGATCTCAATCGTGACCGTTCCCTCGCCGTGCCGCACGGCATTTTCCAGCAGGTTGCTGAGGACCTGGTCGACCTTGTCGGGGTCGGCCCACAGATCGGGCAGCGGCTGCTCGATGCGCAGCAGGAACCGGTCGGCGGTCTGTCCGGCCGCGACGTACGCCTGGATGTGCCGGCCGACGGCCGCGCCCATGTCCACGGGCTGGCGGCGCACCTCCAGCCGCCCGGAGTCGATGCGGGAGATGTCCAGGAGCTCGGCGATCAGCCGGGTGACCCGGTCGGCGTCCGCGTCGACGGTCTCCAGCATCAGCCGCTTCTGGTCGTCGGTGAAGCGTTCCCACTTGGCGAGCAGTGTGGCGGTGAAGCCCTTGACCGAGGTGAGCGGGGAGCGCAGCTCATGGGCGACGGTCGCGATCAGCTCGGCGTGGCTGCGCTCGGTGCGGCGCCGGGCCTCGGTGTCGCGCAGGGACACGACGACCCGGCGGACCGGCCCGGCGGGTTCGGTACGGACGTACCGGGCCGATACGAGCACTTCCCGCCCGCCGGGCAGCAGCAGGTTGCGCTCGGGCTGCCCGGCCCGGATGGCGAGCCCGCCGTACGGATCGGTGATCTGCCACCAGCGCCGGCCCTCCAGGTCCTCTAACGGCAGCACCTTCTCCAGGCGGTGGCCGAGGGCGTCGGCGGCGGAAACGGCGGTGATGCGGGCGGCGGCCGCGTTGAAGCAGATGACGTACCCGTGCTCGTCGGCGACGACGAGGCCGTCGGGCAGCTCGTCGGGGTCGATGCCGAGTCCGGCGAGATCACCGTGCCGGGGCGCGGGTACCCGGTGCACGTCCCGCCCTCCCGGCGCACTGCTCGTGCCGACGCTCATCCCCGCACTCCACCTCTCAGTCGGCATGGGGGTCCCCCCGCTCACGCGCAGCCGACGCCTCGGGGGAAGGCCCCCGAGGCGGTCACCCTACTAGCTCTCGGTGACGGAGCGGCACCCTCCGGAGGCGCGCTGTGCACGGGCCGACGCGTAGAGACATACGGCGGCGGCGGTGGCCAGGTTCAGACTCTCGGCCTTTCCGTGGATCGGGACGCGCACGACGGCGTCCGCGAGGGCGCGCGTCTCCTCCGGTAGCCCCCATGCCTCGTTGCCGAACACCCACGCGGTGGGCCCGCCCATGGTGCCCTTGTCGAGCTCGTCGTCGAGGTCGTCCGTACCGGCCCCGTCGGCGGCGAGGATGCGCACGCCGGCGTCCTTGAGGCCCTCGACCGCCCGCTCGACGGGGACGCCGACAGCGACGGGCAGATGGAACAGCGAGCCCACGGAGGCGCGCACGGCCTTGGGGTTGTACAGGTCTACGGAGGCGTCGGTGAGGACGACGGCCTCGGCGCCGGCGGCGTCGGCGCAGCGCAGCACGGTGCCGGCGTTGCCCGGGTCGCGCACGTGCGCGAGGACGGCGACCAGCCTGGGCCGGGCCTTGAGGATCTCCTCGAAGGGCGTGTCGAGGAACCGGCACACTCCGACCAGCCCCTGCGGGGTGACGGTGGTGGAGATGTCGGCGATCACTTCCTCCGAGGCGAGGTGGATCCGGGCCCCGGCGGTCCGGGCCTCGCCCACGATGTCGGCGTACCGCTCGGCGGCCTCGACGGTGGCGAACAGCTCGACGAGCGTGGCGGCACCGTCGACCCGGTGCGCCGCCGCCTCCCGCACGGCCTGCGGCCCCTCGGCGAGAAACAGCCGCTCCTTGCTCCGGAAATTCCGCCGAGCCAGCCGCCGAGCAGCAGCGACACGCGAGGAACGGGGAGAGATCAGCTCAGGAGAGACGGGCGGCATCCTCTTGACTTTCGGAGACTTGTAGCGCCCCGAAAGGGGCGCGGGGCTGAATCCATGTGCGGCTCCGCCGCGTGGGCGCGACCAGCCACAACGGCCCCACAGCCGAACGACGCACGACGGACCCCCAACAACAGGACCCGCAAGCCCAAGAGCCTGCGGGTCCTACAGTCACGTCGGCTGAAGCCGGCGCAGCGTCACGCCGCCTTGGGGGCGTTGACGTCCGACGGCAGCGCCTTCTGGGCGACCTCGACGAGCGCGGCGAACGCGTTCGCGTCGTTGACGGCCAGCTCGGCCAGGATCTTGCGGTCGACCTCGACGTTCGCGGCCTTCAGACCCTGGATGAAGCGGTTGTAGGTCATGCCGTTGGCGCGGGCAGCGGCGTTGATGCGCTGGATCCACAGCTGACGGAAGTCGCCCTTGCGCTTCTTGCGGTCGTTGTAGTTGTAGACCAGCGAGTGGGTGACCTGCTCCTTGGCCTTGCGGTACAGGCGCGAACGCTGACCGCGGTAGCCGGAGGCCTGCTCGAGGATCGCCCGGCGCTTCTTGTGGGCGTTGACTGCCCGCTTGACGCGTGCCACTTTTTAACTCCTTGTAGCGGGGCCGCGGTTGTCCTCACGCGGCCCGAAAACGATTGGGTCCCGGTCCTGACGTACGGCGCGGATCGATCGGACGATCAGGCGCCGCCGTGTCACTTGCCGAGAAGCTTCTTGATCTTCGCGGCGTCGCCCGGGGCCATCTCGGCGTTGCCGGTGAGGCGACGCGTCACGCGGGACGACTTGTGCTCGAGCAGGTGGCGCTTGCCGGCGCGCTCACGGAGCACCTTGCCGGAGCCGGTGACCTTGAAGCGCTTGCTGGCACCGCTGTGCGACTTGTTCTTCGGCATAGCGCCGTTCTCTCCTCGTCGGTGGCGCTCCGATGCCCGGTTGCGAAAACCGGGCACGGTGGAGCGTCGCTCTTGTATCGGTTACGTCCTGGGGACTCGCGTCCCCCGGGATCACGCCTCGGCGGATGCCTCGGCAGGGGCCTCGGCATTCTCAGCGTTCTCAAGGTCCGCGGCGTTCTCAAGGTCCGCGGCGTTCTGCGAGCGGCCGGGGTTGGCCTTCGCTTCGGCCTTGCGAGCCTCCTGCGCCTGACGGGCCTCGGCCATCGCCTCGGTCTTCTTCTTGTGCGGACCGAGAACCATGATCATGTTTCGGCCGTCCTGCTTCGGGTTCGACTCCACGAAACCGAGGTCCTGGACGTCCTCCGCGAGACGCTGCAGCAGTCGGTAGCCCAGCTCGGGCCGGGACTGCTCGCGACCACGGAACATGATCGTGATCTTGACCTTGTCGCCCTGCTTGAGGAACCGGACGACGTGACCCTTCTTGGTGTCATAGTCGTGCGGGTCGATCTTCGGCCGGAGCTTCATCTCCTTGATGACCGTGTGCGCCTGGTTCTTGCGCGCCTCACGGGCCTTCATGGCCGACTCGTACTTGAACTTCCCGTAGTCCATGAGCTTGCACACGGGCGGACGGGCGTTCGCCGCGACCTCGACCAGGTCCAGGTCGTACTCCTGTGCAAGCTCCAGTGCCTTGGCCAGCGGGACGATGCCCACCTGCTCGCCACTGGGACCGACAAGTCGCACCTCGGGAACGCGAATCCGGTCGTTGATGCGGGGCTCGGCGCTGATGGATCCTCCTCGGTAGCACCACACGGCGGTCTGGCGGACAGCCGCGTATGTCTCTGTTCGTAAGACCTAACCGCGCCGAAGCACAAAAAATGCCCCGGACGATCACAGGCGGGGCTCCAAATACACTGCCGGAGCACCGCCGCGATGACCGCGGGGCGCGTTTCGGGCGACTCCACCGTCCGTACGGAACGGTGGTGGCCGCCTGACCGGGGTGACCCGCCGCCCCTGAGGACGGTCGGGTGGGAGATCGGAGCCTCCACTTGTGGGCCGGGCCTGATCGCCGTGTGGCATACCAGTCCGGCCGGTCGTCACACAAGGTTAGCAGCATCGGGCGGCAAGGGCTAATCAGGGCCAAGTGGGGAGGGCACCCGTGGTGCACCTATCGTGTGGGGCATGAGTGAGACCCCCGACTTCGACTCCATGACCCGCGACATCGCCGAGGTCCCCGCGGTCGAGGTGATCGTGACGGTCGCCGTCAACCTGATGAGCGCCGCGGCCGTGAAGCTCGGTCTGACCGAGGAGGGCGAGAAGCACAAGGACCTGGACGAGGCCCGCAAGCTGGTGACCGCCCTCGCCGGTCTGCTGGACGCGAGCGCGACCGAGATCAGCTCCTTCCACGCCGCGCCGCTGCGCGACGGCCTGAAGTCGCTGCAGCTGGCGTTCCGCGAGGCGTCGGTCGTCCCGGACGAGCCGGGCCAGGGCCCCGGCGAGAAGTACACCGGGGCCGTCTACGGCTGATCGGCCCCAACCCGGTCCGTCCTCATCCGTTCATCCGCGTACGGCCGTCCGCTCACGGTCATCCGCGTACGTACAGGGGCTCGCCCGGAGGCGTGGTCCCGGCCGGCAGCAGTGCCAGGTCGAGGCCCCGCACCAGGCGGGCCCTGAGTGTTTCGTCGGCCGCGAGCCGCTGGGCGACGGCACGCGCGGCCTCGGCGGGCACGGCAGCGGGGTCCAGCACCAGGGCGAGGGTGC
Source organism: Streptomyces sp. NPDC050625 (assembly GCF_040654755.1). Taxonomy (NCBI): domain Bacteria; kingdom Bacillati; phylum Actinomycetota; class Actinomycetes; order Kitasatosporales; family Streptomycetaceae; genus Streptomyces; species Streptomyces sp. NPDC050625. Next base: position 236,951 of record NZ_JBFAIQ010000006.1, on the reverse strand, counting down.
CGTCGGCCTCCCCGGGACCGAGGTGGGCGCTCAGCACGGCGGGCTCGGCGGCCACGGCGGCGCGGACGGCATCGACGACGGCCGGGTCGGCGAGCGGGTCGGTCGTCGTACGGCCCTCGGCGAGCGCGAACAGCGCGGGCCCGGTCAGCTCGAACGGCACCGGACCCGACATGTCGAGGACGACCGTGTCCGCCTTCTCGTGCGCGGCGGCCCGCAGCGCCTGGTGCAGCGGTACGGCGACCGGGCGGGCGCCGGGGTCCCACAGGGCCAGCGCGTCCGTGGAGGTGAAGGCGGGCAGCGCGGTGCGGTCGCCGGCCTTGAGGGTGGGTACGGCCATGTCGCTGGTCTTCTCGCGGCGCAGCCCGTTCCCGTCCTCCTCGACCTCACCGAGCACGGCGACGACCGGGACGAGCAGCCGGGCACCCTTGAGCGCCTCCAGAACGGGCCCCACGGCGGTGCGGTCCTCGGCCCAGGCGGACAGCGCGGCGCTCAGCCGGGGATCGGCCGAGCCGTCGTCGTCGGAGTAGCCGGGGTCGGGAATGTTCTTGTTCGCCACGGTCCCCGACCCTATCGGGGGGAAGCTGCTGGGCTTGTGCGGCCCCCGAAACCTCACGGTCACCGGATTCACCGGAATCTCAGATTTCCCTGACGAGCTTCTAACACCGGTCTCACGGCCCGCACAGTCCACGCCCCGAGCATCGCCGGCATGGAGTCTTCCCGAGCCCGCCGTCGCCGCGCTCGTCCGTCCCGGGGCCGTATGTTCGTCCACACCGCGCTCGCCGTGGCCGCGATAGCCGGGGGCACGGCGGGCGGTACGGCGTATGTGACGGCGCGGGCTCACTCGGGCCCCGTATCCTCGGCGAAGTCGCCGTCGCCCGCGTCTTCGTCATCGTCTTCGTCATCGGCCTCGGCGAGCGGGGAGGAATCGGTGGAACCCGCGGCGGAACCGACCGTCGACCGTGTCGCGTTGCTGACCAAGGCCATGAAGTCGGTGACGGTGCCGGCCTCGGCCAAGGTGTCGGCCGCGGTGCTGAGCCTGGACTCCGGCGAGAGCGCCGGCTACGGCGACGCGGCCTTCGACACCGCGAGCATCGTCAAGGTCGACATCCTGGCCGCCCTGTTGCTCCAGGCGCAGGACGCCGGCCGGCATCTCACGGCGGCCGAGAAGACGTACGCCACGAAGATGATCGAGAACAGCGACAACGCCTCCGCGACTGCGCTGTGGAACACCATCGGCCGGGCGGACGGCCTCGACGCGGCGAACAAGCGCTTCGGTCTCACGGAGACGGAGGGCGGCGAGGGCGCGCTGTGGGGGCTGACCCAGACCACGGCCGCCGACCAACTCGTCCTGCTCCAGCAGGTGTTCGGGGACGACTCGATGCTGAGCGAGGCCTCGCGGGCGTATCTCCAGCGGCTGATGAAGAACATCGAGGCCGACCAGCACTGGGGTGTCTCCGCCGTGGCGGACGGCTCCGGATGGGCGCTGAAGAACGGCTGGCTGGCGCGCAGTACGACGGGCCTGTGGGACGTCAACAGCATCGGGCGTGTGACGGTCGACGGCACGGCGTACCTGGTGGCCGTCCTGTCGAACGGCAGCGCCTCGCAGGCGAAGGGCATCTCCCTGGTCGAGGCGGCGGCGAGGGCGGCCGTGTCGGCATTCACCGATGGTGACACGGCGTCCGTGGCCGTGGCCGCTTCGGCCTCGGCCACGGAGACGCAGACGGAGACGAACTGACGGCCTCGGCCAGGAGCCTCAGTAGCCGCCGTACCGGCGCGACGCGCGGCGGCTCCTCCACAGGACGACGGCCGCGACGAGGAGCACTCCACCGGCGCTGCCCGCGAGGGGGCCGGCCCAGCCGGAGGCGCCGTCGGTGGCCTCGGCGCTGTCGGGTCCCGGGCCGAAGTACTTCTGGCCGTAGGCCGCCGAGTGCAGGCCCTGTGGTTTGAGGCGGGCGGCGGCCTCGATGGCGGCGGCCGGGTCGATGAAGCCGAACCCGCGGGAGTCGTCGCGGCCCCCGCTGGGCGCGTCCCGGGCGGTGTCCTCCAGGAGCTTCTTGATCTGGGCCGGGGTCAGCCCCGGGTGGGCCGCCTTGACCAGGGCCACCGCGCCCGAGACGAAGGCGGAGGCGGCGCTCGTCCCCCATCCCTCGTAGTACTTGTGGTCCGGGTCGGCGATGACGACGTCGACGCCCGGCGCGCTGACCGTGGCGTACCAGCGGCGGGTGGAGAAGGAGGCGCGGGTGCCGTAGCGGTCGACCGCGGCGGCGGCTATGACACCGGGGTAGGCGGCCGGGTAGGAGATGTGGTCGCCCTTCTCGCCGCCGTTGCCCGCGGAGGCGACGACGACGGCGCCCTTCTTGAGCGCGTACTGCACCGCCTCGTCCTCGCTCGGCTCCGGGTGCGCGGAGGCGGAGTCGTCACCGAGGGACAGGTTGATGACGTCGGCACCGTGGTCGGCGGCCCAGCGGATGCCCTCGGCGAGGGCGTTGCCGCGGGTGCTGCGGGCCTTGCCGCGGGCGCTGTCGCCGTCTTCGAGGATCACCCGGACGGGCAGGATCTTGGCCTCCGGGGCGATGCCCATGACGCCGTCGGCGTCACCTGGTCCGTGGCCATGACCCGCGATGATGCCGGCCATGGCCGTACCGTGCCGGGCCCAGGTACGGTCCCCGCGCTTCGCCCCGAACCTGATCAGGTCCTTGCCCGGCAGGACGTTGCCCGTCAGGTCCGGGTGGTCGGCCTCGACGCCGGTGTCCAGGACCGCGACGGTTATGCCCTTGCCCTTGGTGGTCTGCCAGGCCTGCTGGGTGTGCATGGCGGACAGGGCCCACTGCTGGGCGCGGATGCCGTCGGCGTAGGCGGTGGTGGACGGCACGAGGGCCAGCGAACCGGCGAGGAGGAGGCTCAGGGCCGGGCCGGTCAGGCGGCCCACGCGGCGGCGGCCGTTCATGAGGGCGTCTCCGTGGCCGAGCTGACGGTCTGCCGCAGGCGCCGCTGGATGCGGTCGGCGAGACCCTGCGCCTCCTGGCCGAGGCCCGCCTGGGCGGGGGCACTGGTGGCGCCGGACTCCATGGCGTCGGCGGCGGGCTGGGGAGAGTCGACCGTACGTCCGTCGGCCCAGCCGGAGACCGCGTAGACGACGACCGGGGCGTCGGTGAGGACGGAGATCGTCCAGGAGGCGCGCTGCTTGACGCCGAAGCCGGCGGCGACGGTGTTCTTGGCGGCGTACGGGCGGGGCATCAGGTCGGTACGGCGGTCCAGGCCCTCCTTCTTGAAGCGGCCGGCGAGGGAGGTCATGGCCGCGGAGTCGCCCTTGGTGAACAGCAGGCCGACGGTGGTGACATAACTCTGGGTGGCGTCGGTGTAGGTGGCCCTGAGCAGTCGCCGGCAGCCGACGGGGGCGAGGGCCTTGCGCAGCAGCGGGTCGAGGGCGTTCGCGCAGCCGCTGTCCGGGGCGACGGCGACACGGGTCCAGGTGCGGTCGGCGCCGCCGGGTCCCGCGCCGCTGCCCTCCACGGTGGGCGGGAACAACTCGTCGACCGGCACGTTGTGCCACATCGCTCCGGCCGCGGCGAAACTGTTGGCGGCCCCCGGACTCCCGGAGTCGCCGGTGAGCCAACTCCCGGTCACCGCACCGCCGATGAGCCCGAGCCCGATCACGACACAGGCGGCGGCAGCGGCGGTCCGCGGCGCCGCCCACGCCCCCAGCGGGCGCGGCCGCCCGCGCTCGTCGTACCCCTCGGCCTCCCCGAACGACACGACATGCCGGGCCGCGCTCCAGGAGAGGGCCGGGTCCGGGGACACGGGCATCGCGGACGAGCCCGGTGCTTCGGGGGCCGGGCCGTCGCCGCCCCGGACCGGACCCCACGCCTCACCGGAGACGGGGACACCGACGGGACGCGGCGGCACGCCATCGGCCGAGCGGGGCGGGAAGACCGGCGCCGGGGAAGTGCCGCTGACGGACGCCCCGCCGCCTGCCGAAGGCGGCGCGGACGATGGAGCGGACGGGCCGGCAAGGTGGCGCGGGTCGCCCTTCGGCGGGCGTGACGGAGCCGAGGAATCCGAGGCAGGAGAGGAATCGGTGCGCCCGACGGACTCGGCACTCGTGGAGTCCGGTTCCCGATCGGGCTGCGGCGGTATGCCGGCGGAACCCGGGCGGGCGTCCGGTGCGGGCGTCGCGGAGTCCGGCCGGGTGGCGCGCGACGGGGTCGCCGAGGCGCCGGTGGGCGGCTCGGGCGGGCGGGCCGGGGGCACCGGTCGCAGGCGGGCGGGACGGTCCAGCCGAGCGGGCGGCGGGGTGCCGGGCCGGCGGGGCGGCGCCGTGGCCCCCGGTCCGGTCTGGTCGGCGCTCGTCCGGCGCGGCTCGCGACCGGCGGTCGGCGGCGCGTCGGGGAAGCGTGCGGAGGCCGGTGGCGGGGGCGCGGACGGGGTGTTCGGCGTCAGGCGGAACGGGCGGAGACTGGGGAAGCGGGGCTGCCCGTCCGGGGAACCGGAAGACGGCCCGCCCTGCAGTGGCTTGTCCTCCGAGAGGTCACCGTTCGTCGTGGCGTCGCCGGAGGCGGAGTCGTGGGGGCGGCCGCGCGGAGGTGTCGTGGGGCGGGGCGGGATCGGGGCGTGCTGCGCTTCCCTGCTCATGCACCCCCCGTTTCCTCGTGCCCGGGCCGTTTCCTCGTACGCGGGCCGCCGTCCTCGTCGCCCGGGCCCGGTGCGGGACAGTCCGCCCCCCAGGCACGCATACCCGCAGCGGCGGCCCGGCATCCCGGCGCAGGGCGTCGGCCGGAGTCGTTCCGTCGTGCGTGCGCGTCACTCTACGGGGTGTCGCAGGGCGAACGGGAACCAGTCCGTGACCCCGGGGGTATCTGCCCGGAACGTCCCCCTACCCTGCGGTAATCCAGTCTGGCAGGCTTCGTGCATGACTGCGCGCGCCGCCGACCGGGCCCGTTACGACCGGGCCACCGCCCATCTCGACGCCCCTCTCGCGATCGTGGACCTGGACGCCTTCGACGCCAACGCGGAGGATCTCGCCCGCCGGGCCGGCGGGAAGCCGATCCGGGTCGCCAGCAAGTCCGTACGCTGTCGTGCCCTGCTCGAACGCGTCCTGGCGAGGGACGGCTTCCGGGGCGTGATGTCCTTTACGCTCGCCGAGTCCCTGTGGCTGGCCCGCTCCGGTTTCGACGACGTCCTGCTCGCTTATCCGTCCGCCGACCGCACCGGTTACGCCGAGCTCACCGGCGACCCCAAGCCGGCCTCGGCCGTCACCGTCATGGTCGACTCCGTCGCCCACCTCGACCTGATCGACGCCGCGCGCGCCGGCGGCCGTGAAGTCGTGCGCGTCTGCCTGGAGTTGGACACCTCGCTGAAGCTGCTCGGCGGACGGGTGCGGGTCGGGGCGCGGCGTTCACCGCTGCACTCCCCCGCCCAGGTCGCGGAGCTGGCACGGGCGGTGGCCCGGCGGCCCGGTTTCCGGCTCGTGGGGATCATGGCGTACGAGGGGCACATCGCCGGTGTCGGTGACGCCGTCGCCGGGCGGCCGCTGCGCTCCCGGGCGATACGGCTGATGCAGGCGACCGCCCGCCGTGAGCTGGCCGAGCGGCGCGCGGCGGTGGTGCGGGCGGTCCGGGCCGTGGTCCCGGACCTGGAGTTCGTCAACGGTGGCGGCACGGGCAGTGTGCAGCACACTGCGGCCGAGGACTGTGTCACCGAGATCGGGGCGGGTTCCGGACTGTACGTGCCGCGCCTCTTCGACAACTACACGTCCTTCAAGGGGCGTCCCGCCGCCCTCTTCGCCCTGCCCGTCGTGCGCCGGCCGGGGGTGGGCGTGGTGACCGTGCTCGGCGGCGGCTACCCGGCCTCCGGTGTGGCCGGGCCGGACCGGCTGCCGGTGCCGTATCTGCCTCAGGGGCTGCAGTACGACTCCCAGGAGGGTCCCGGCGAGGTGCAGACCCCGCTGCTCGGCTCGCCCGCCGACGACCTGCTCATCGGCGACAAGGTGTGGTTCCGGCACGCCAAGGCCGGTGAGCTGTGCGAGCGCTTCGCCGCGCTGCACCTGATCGAGGGGGACACGGTGACCGCCACCGTGCCGACGTACCGGGGCGAGGGCCACACCTTCCTCTGATCAGTACACGGTGTCCGGCTCGTCCGGGACCGCCGTGCCGTCCTCCCGCCGGAGCGGCCCGTGGGTGCCGTCGGGAGCCGTGTAGGCGGTGGTCGAGCACGGGTACGGCTCGGGCCTGCGGGGCAGCGGGTCGATGAACATGGGCGTGACCAGCCAGCGTCCGTCGGCGTCGTCGTAGGCCCGGCACATCAGCTCCGGCTTGTTGCGGTTGACGGCCAGATGGACGCCGGTGGCGTCGCCGACGAAGGTGACGTCGGTGTCGGCGTCGCCTGCCGCGAGGGCGGGCCGCCGCTTCGGGGGCTGCCGCAGCCAGGCCGCGGCGCCCCGGACGCCGTACACCTCCTGGTTGATCCAGCAGCGCTTGCCGTCGATGTAGGGGATGACCTCGCCCCGGCTGGCCGGAGTGCCGCCGCAGCCCTCGTTCCGGGGGGTGATGCGGCCGCGGCGGTCCAGGACCGGGCGGATCGCGATCGTGTGGGCCGCGTCGATGCCGACGCCCGCCGACCAGACCTCGGTGACGGGCTCGGCGCCCGCGGAGACGATGTAGACGTCGAATCCCGCCCGTTGGAGGGTGTGGATCAGGTCGCGCTGCTGGTCGTAGTAGCGGACGTACGCGGGGAGGGTGTGCGTGCCGAGGGTGCGGGTCGCGCCGACGGGGGCGGCCAGGGCCTCGCGGCGGGCGGCCGTGGCGTAGGCGGTGAGTTCGGCGGGGGTGCGGCCGGCGAAGAGCTGGGGCACCCAGGCGTACTGCGGCACGGTGCGCCGGTGGTTCCAGGTGCCCGCGAAGGCCGGGGCGCCGGTCATGGTGGTGGCGTTCTCGCGGATCTCCAGGATCTCGTCCGCGCAGCGCGGGCCGGACAGGACGGGGCCGCCGCCGGTGCCGCAGGCCCGGGTCAGGGCCTGGTCGGCGGCCGGGGTCAGCCACTTGCTGGTGTCCGTCCAGTGGTCCGGGCGGAGCAGCTTCCCGTGGCGCAGGGCCCAGGTGAGGGTCGCGTCGGTGACGTCGTTCTTGGTGACCGTGTTGTCCCAGTCGAACGCGGCCACCGCGCCCCGGTGGCCGGAGCAGGTGCCGTAGGTGTCGATCACCTGCTGGAGGCGGGCGCGGTCGTCGCCGTGCCAAGTGCCGGTCAACCGTGGGCAGTCGGGGTGTGCGGGCGGTTGTGGGGTCGCGGCCGTCAGGGTGGTGGCGGCCGCGACCAGGGTCCACGCGAGAAGGTGTCGCATACGACCCGAACCGTACCGGTATGCCCCCTAGAGCGGTGTGACGTACGCGCCCGAGATTCCGCCGTCCACCAGGAAGTCGGTGGCGTTGACGAAGGCGGCGTCGTCGCTGGCCAGGAAGGCGACGGCGGCGGCGATCTCTTCGGCCTCGGCGAACCGGCCGACCGGGATGTGCACCAGCCGGCGGGCGGCCCGCTCCGGGTCCTTGGCGAACAGCTCCTGAAGGAGCGGGGTGTTGACCGGGCCCGGGCACAGGGCGTTCACGCGGATGCCCTCGCGGGCGAACTGCACGCCGAGTTCCCGGGACATGGCGAGCACGCCGCCCTTGGACGCGGTGTACGAGATCTGGGAGGTCGCCGCGCCCATCCGGGCCACGAAGGACGCCGTGTTGATGATGGACCCCTTGCCCTGGCGGCGCATGTAGGGGATGGCGGCCTTGCAGCACAGGTAGACGGAGGTGAGGTTGACCTCCTGGACGCGCTTCCAGGCCTCCAGGCCGGTCTCCAGGATGGAGTCGTCGTCGGGCGGCGAGATGCCGGCGTTGTTGAAGGCGATGTCGACGCTGCCGTAGGTGTCGAAGGCCGCCTTGAAGAGGGCCTCGACCTGCTCGGGGTCGGTCACGTCGACCTTCACGAAGATCCCGCCGACCTCGTCGGCGGCGGCCTTGCCGCGGGCTTCGTCGACGTCGCCGCAGACGACGTGGGCGCCCTCGGAGGCGAGCCGGCGGGCGGCGGCCAGGCCGATGCCGCTGCCGGCTCCGGTGATGACGGCGGTACGGCCGACCAGGCGGCGGCAGATGGTTTCGTCGGTCATGAGCGGCTCAGGCCTCCGTGCTGATGAAGACGTTCTTGGTTTCGGTGAAGGCGGTCAGGGCGTCCGGGCCCAGTTCGCGACCGAGGCCGGACTGCTTGAACCCGCCGAACGGGGTCGAGTAGCGGACGCTGGAGTGGGAGTTGACGGACAGGTTGCCCGCGCGGACGGCCCGCGAGACGCGCAGGGCGCGGCCCAGGTCGCGGGTCCACAGGGAGCCGGCGAGGCCGTACGGGGTGTCGTTGGCGAGGCGTACGGCGTCCGCCTCGTCCGTGAAGGGCAGCAGGACGGCGACCGGGCCGAAGATCTCCTCGCGGGCCGCCTCGGAGTCCGGCCGCTCCCCCGTGAGCACGGTCGGCGCGAACCAGAAGCCGGGCCCGTCGGGCGCGCTGCCGCGCAGCGCACGGGCGTCGTCCGGCACGAAGGACCGTACGCGGTCCAGCTGCTGACGGGAGATCAGCGGGCCCATCTGGGTCTTCTCGTCGGCGGGGTCGCCGACCACCACGGCCGACAGGGCGTCGGCGAGGAACGCGTGGACCTCGTCGTACACGGGCTCCTGGACGAGGATGCGGGTGCGGGCGCAGCAGTCCTGGCCGGAGTTGTCCAGGAAGGAGAACGGGTCGACCGCGGACTTCAGGTCGGCGTCGGCGAAGACGATGTTCGGGCTCTTGCCGCCGAGTTCGAGGGTGACGGGCTTGACCTGCCGGGCGCAGCGCTCCATGACCTCGCGGCCGGTGCGGCTGGAGCCGGTGAAGACGATCTTCGCCACGTCCGGGTGGTCGACCAGGGCGCGGCCGGCGATATGGCCGTATCCGGGGAGGACTTGGAACAGCCCCTCCGGCAGGCCCGCCTCCAGCGCTAGTTCGGCGAGGCGCAGCGCGGTGAGCGGGGTGGTCTCGGCCGGCTTGAGGACGACGGCGTTGCCCGCGGCGAGCGCCGGGAAGGAGCCCCAGGCGGCGATGGGCATCGGGAAGTTCCAGGGCGCGATCACACCCACGACGCCGAGGGGTTCCTGGAAGGTGACGTCCCAGCCGCCGGGCACGGGGATCTGCTTGCCGAGGAGGCGTTCGGCGCCGCCGGCCGCGTACAGCAGCAGGTCGCGGGCGTTGCCGGCCTCCCAGCGGGCGTTGCCGAGGAGGTGGCCGGCCTCGCGGACCTCCAGTTGCGCCAGTTCCTCGACGTGGGCGTCGACGACGTCGGCGAAGCGGCGCAGCAGGCGGGCGCGGTCGGCGGGAGCCGCGGCCGCCCACCCGAGCTGGGCGGCGGTCGCGCGGGCGACGGCGCGGTCCGCCTCGGCCGCGTCGGCGGCGGGGACGGTGGCGACGACCTCCTCGGTCGCCGGGTTGAGTACCTGGAGCTCGGACTCGTTCGACACGGAAGGACCTCTCACATGCGTTCGAAGGAGCGGCGCAGCTCCCAGTCGGTCACCGCGGCGTCGAAGGCCTCCAGCTCGACGCGTGCCATGTTGCGGTAGTGCGCGACGACCTCGTCGCCGAAGGCGGCCTTGGCGATCGGGCTGTTCTCCCACAGCTCGGCGGCCTCGCGCAGGGTGGTGGGCACGTGCTCGAAGTCGGCGGTGTAGGCGTTGCCGGGGCAGGGCTCGGGCAGTTCCAGCTTCTGCTCGATGCCGTACAGCCCCGCCGCGACCAGGCCGGCGACGGCGAGGTGCGGGTTGACGTCGCCGCCGGGCAGCCGGTTCTCGAAGCGCAGGGAGCGGCCGTGGCCGACGATCCGCAGGGCGCAGGTGCGGTTGTCGTGGCCCCAGGCGACGGCGGTCGGGGCGAAGGAGCCGGGCTGGAACCGCTTGTAGGAGTTGATGTTGGGGGCGTAGAGGAGGGAGAAGTCACGGAGGGCGGCGAGCTGGCCGGCGAGGAAGTGCCGCATGACCTCGCTCATCCCGTCGGGTCCGGGCATGACGTTGGTGCCGTCGGCGTCCGCGAGCGAGAGGTGGATGTGGCAGGAGTTGCCCTCGCGCTCGTTGTACTTGGCCATGAAGGTGATGGACACGCCCTCCTGGGCGGCGATCTCCTTGGCTCCGGTCTTGTAGATGGCGTGCTGGTCGCAGGTGACCAGCGCCTCGTCGTAGCGGAAGGCGATCTCGTGCTGGCCGGGGTTGCACTCGCCCTTGGCGGACTCGACGGTGAGGCCGGCGCCGGCCATCTCGTTGCGGATGCGGCGCAGCAGGGGCTCGATGCGGCCGGTGCCGAGCACGGAGTAGTCGATGTTGTACTGGTTGGCCGGGGTCAGGTCCCGGTAGTTCGCGTCCCAGGCCTGCTCGTAGCTGTCCTTGAAGACGATGAACTCCAGCTCGGTGCCGACCTGGGCGGTGTAGCCGAGCTCGGCGAGTCGGTCCAGCTGGCGGCGCAGGATCTGGCGGGGCGCGGCGGCCACCGGGGAGCCGTCCTCCCAGGCCAGGTCGGCGATGACCATGGCCGTGCCGGCGTTCCAGGGCACGCGGCGCAGGGTGGAGAGGTCGGGGTGCATGGCGAAGTCGCCGTAGCCGCGGTCCCAGGAGGACATCGCGTAGCCGTCGACCGTGTTCATCTCGGTGTCGACGGCGAGGAGGTAGTTGCAGCCCTCGGTGCCGTGGTGGAGAACTTCGTCGAGGAAGAATCGTGCGGCGAACCGCTTGCCCTGGAGTCGCCCTTGCATGTCGGGGAAGGCCAGGACGACAGTGTCGATCTCACCGCCGGCGACGAGGGTGTGCAGCTCCTCGACGCTGAGCGGGGGTGTGCGGTCTGCCACGGGAGAGCTCCTTCGGCTTCTGCGCTTTTTCGGCCGGGCCGGGAGCCATAAGGTATTGCGGAGAACCATTGCTTGGGAAGGGGGTACGGCCGGATGTCGCAGGACACTGAGCCCGGGAGGCTGGGCGACCGCCTCACGCCGGTGCTGCGGCCGGTGCGTGCGGGGAACGGCTTCGAGGAGGCTCTGGAGCAGATCCTGCAGGTCGTGCGGCTCGGTCTGGTGCCGGGAGGCGAGCGGCTGCCCGCCGAGCGGGAGCTGGCCGAGCGGCTCGGGATCAGCCGGGTGACGCTGCGCGAGGTGCTGAAGGTGCTGCAGGACCAGGGGCTGGTGGAGTCGCGGCGCGGGCGGTACGGCGGAACGTTCGTGCTGCCGCGGGCCGATGCCGGCGGCGAGGACGAGCTGCGGCGGCGGATCGCCGAGGTCGACATCGAGGACATGCTGCGCTTCCGGGAGGTCCTGGAGGTGGGCGCGGCCGGGCTGTGCGCGGCGCACGGACTGACCGACGAGCAGGCGGGGCGGCTGCGCGAGGCACTGGCCCGCACGCATGACGCTCCGCTGGCCGACTACCGGCGCCTGGACACGCTGCTCCACCTCACCCTGGCGGAGCTGTGCGGCTCGCCGACGCTGACCTCGCAGTACGCGGCGGTGCGGGCGACGGTGAACGACCTGCTCGACTGCATCCCGCTGCTGGTCCGCAATCTGGAGCATTCGCAGCGGCAGCACATCGCGCTGGTGGAGGCCGTGCTGGACGGCGACGCGGACGGGGCGCGGGAGATGATGCGGGAGCACTGCGCGGGCACGGCCGCGCTGCTGCGGGGGTTCCTGGCCTGAGGGCGCGGACTCCTCGCCCGGCGCGAGGGCTTGCCGTTCATCGGTACCTCGGCAAAGGTATGAACTCAATCCATTGCGGGGAGCGTGAGGACGTATGACGGGCAGGCCGCTGATCGGCATCAGTACCTATCTGGAGTCCGGGGTGCGGTGGAGCGCGTGGGCGATGGAGGCCGCGCTGCTGCCGGCCGGCTATCCGCGCCTGGTGCAGCGGGCCGGTGGGCTGGCCGCGATGCTGCCGCCGGACGGGCCGGAGCATGCGGCGGCGGCCGTGGCACGGCTGGACGGCCTGGTGATCGCCGGCGGTCCGGACGTCGAGCCGGTGCGCTACGGCGCGGAGCGCGACCCCCGTACGGGGCCGCCGGCCCGGGAGCGCGACGCCTGGGAACTGGCCCTGATCGACGCGGCGCTGGACGCGGGCGTACCGCTCCTCGGCATCTGCCGGGGTATGCAGCTGCTGAACGTCGCCCTCGGCGGCACGCTCACCCAGCACATCGACGGCCACGCGGAGGCGCCCGGGGTGTTCAGCGCGCACCCGGTCAAGCCGGTGCCGGGAACGCGGTACGCCCAGGCGGTCCCGGAGGAGACGTCCGTACCCACGTTCCACCACCAGGCGGTGGACCGCCTGGGCGAGGGACTCGTCGCATCGGCGCACGCGGCCGACGGCACGGTGGAGGCGATCGAACCGGCACTGGGCGACCGGTGGCTGCTGGGCGTGCAGTGGCATCCGGAGATGGGCGAGGACCTACGGGTGATGCGAGAACTGGTACGGGCCGCTTCATGAGCGGCAGCGGCGCCTGAGCGTTCACCCCCGCGCGAGGGGCAGGGCATCAAGCACCTGGCGGGTGCCGGAGCCGTGCTCCCGCAGTCGGCGAGGTGGCCGCCAAGGCGCGGGCCGCTTCGTGAGCGGCAGCCGCGCCTCAGCGGCGGCGTCCGCGCCGAAGCATTCACCTCCGCGTGAGCGACAGCAGCTCGCGTGCCTGAGGACCGCCGGGCCCGCCCCCGCCGACCGCGGAAGCTTTCACCACCCTGGTGCAGGAGAGCTCGATGAGCGGGCGGGCAAGGCCGCCAAGCGCCGCATCAAGCACCCGGCGGGTGCCGGAGCCGTGCTCCCGGCAGGATCGGCGAGGTGGCGGCCAAGGTGCGGGCCGCTTCGTGAGCGGCAGCCGTGCCTCAGCGGCGGCGTCCGCGCCGAAGCATTCACCTCCGCGTCAGCGACAGCAGCTCCCGTGCCTGACGACCGCCGGGCGCCCGCCCCCCGCCGACCGCGGAAGCTTCACCGTGTTCAGCCTCGCGTCAGTGACAACAGTTCCCGTGCCGGGCCCGTTGGGCGGTGGCCCGTCGGCCAGACCGCGCGTAGGTCTCTGGCCAGCAGGATCCCGTCGACGGGGATGCTCACCAGGCGGCGCATGGCGAGTTCCTCGCGAACCGCGAGTTCGCTGAGGACCGCCGGGCCCGCCCCGCTGACCGCGGAGGCCTTCACCGCCGTGGTGGAGGAGAGCTCGATGAGGGGCCGGGCCAGGCCCCCGAGGGCCGCGTCGAGAACCTGGCGGGTGCCGGAGCCGCGCTCGCGCAGGATCAGCGGGGTGGCCGCCAGTTCGGTGGCCGGGAGGGGCGTTCTGCGGCGGGCCCAGGGGTGGCCGGGGGCCGTGACGACGATCAGGCGGTCATGGGCGATCACGGCGGAGTCCAGCCCCGGAGGCACCGTCAGTCCCTCCACGAAGCCCACGTCGGCCTCGTCCGCCAGCAGGCGCTCCGCCACCGCCGTCGAGTTGCCGGCCAGCAGCGACACCGCCGTGTCGGGGCGATCGGCACGCAGCGCCAGCAGCCAGCCCGGGAGCAGATACTCGGCGATCGTCATGCTGGCCGCGACCCGCAGACGCGAGTCGCGGCGGTCGCGCAGCGCCTGCGCCCCCACGTCGAAGGCCTCCGCCGCCTCCACGACCCGTCTCGCCCAGTCCGTCACCAGCGCACCGGCGTCCGTGAGCCGGGAGCCGCGCGGCGAGCGGTCCACCAGGGCCACCCCCAGCTGGCGTTCCATCGAGCGGATCCGGCTGCTGGCCGCGGGCTGGGTGATGCCGACCTCCCGCGCGGCCGCCCCGAGACTGCCCAGCCGGGCCACCGCCAGCAGCAGTTCCAGCGCCCCGAGGTCCGGCACCCGGTGCGCCAGGGTTCCCGGTCCGCGCCGCTCCTCCACCTCACTCATAAGACCAGCTTATGCCCTCATAGAGACGAACTCCCTGGTCGCTGCCGTACGCCCGCACGAGGGTGGAGCCATGGTCACCACAGCCGTCCGCAATCTCGGCCCCAACTGGTACGCATCCGTCATGGGAACGGCGGTCGTGGGCACCGCCGGCGCCGCACTCCCCCTGCACAGCGGCGCCCTGCGCCTCGCGTGCACCGTCGTATGGGCGGCCTCGGGCGTGCTGCTCCTGGTCCTCCTCGGCGCCCGCGCCCTGCACTGGACCCACCACCGCGACCAGGCCCGGGCCCACCTCCTCGACCCGGCGACGGCCCCGTTCTACGGCTGTCTGTCCATGGCCCTGCTGGCCGTCGGCGGCGGCGCGATGGCCGTCGGACGGGACTGGATCGGCATCCGGGCGGCGGTCGCCCTCGACGGCGTGCTGTTCGTCGCCGGTACGGTCGTCGGGCTCGCGACCGCCGTCGCCGTGCCGTACCTCATGGCCGTACGGCACCGGATCGAGCCGGGGCAGGCCACACCCGTGTGGCTGCTGCCGTTGGTCGCCCCCATGGTGTCCGCCGCGCTCGGTCCTGCCCTGGTGCCCCATCTCCCGGCCGGCCAGCCCAGGGAGACCCTGCTGCTCGCCTGCTTCGCGATGTTCGGGCTCAGCCTGCTCGCCACGCTCCTGATGCTGCCCGTCGTCTTCGCCCGGCTGATCACTGGGGGCCCGCTGCCGCTCGCGCTCACACCGACGCTGTTCCTGGTCCTCGGGCCGCTCGGGCAGTCCACCACCGCCGTCGGGGCGTTCGCGGACGTCGCGCCCGGGGTCGTACCCGCCCCGTACGACCAGGGCTTCAGCCTGCTCGCCGTCCTCTACGGGGTGCCGGTCATGGGCTTCGCGCTGCTGTGGTTCGGGCTGGCCGCCGCCCATGTGGTGCGGGCCCGGCGGGACGGGATGGGGTTCGCGATGACGTGGTGGGCGTTCACCTTCCCGGTGGGCACCTGTGTCACCGGGGCCGCGGCGCTCGCCCGGCACACGGGGCTGGCCGTGTACGGCTGGCTGGCGGTGGGGCTGTACGCCGTGCTCGTCGCGGCCTGGGCGGCGGCGGCCCGCGGCACGGCGCGCGGGCTGGTCAGCGGTGAGCTGCTCGCAGGGCCCCGGCCAGCACCCGCGGCGCCTCGGCCAGTGACGGCCCGTACCACGTCAGGTGCCGTCCGCTGACGAGCGCGCAGGGCAGGCCGGGGAAGGCCTCCGGACCGTCCTCGGATGTGAAGCGGTACGGCTCGTCCGGGAGGACGACCAGGTCGGGAGCCGCCGCCCGCAGCTCGTCGAGCGGAATGCGGGGGTAGCGGTCCGCGTGCCCCGCGTAGAGGTGGTCGACCCCCAGGCGGGCGAGTACGTCGCCCGCGAAGGTGTCCCGGCCCAGGACCATCCACGGTCGCCGCCAGATCGGTACGACCGCCGTGGCCCGGGCAGCGGGTGCCGCGAGCGACGACCAGGCGCGCTCCGCCTCCACCAGCCAGCCGGGGCGTTCCGGCGCGCCGCACGCGGCCAGGACCCGGGTCAGCTCCCGGAAGGCCTGCGGTACGTCCCGGACCTCGGTGACCAGCACCTGAAGGCCGGCCGCGCGCAGGGCGTCGAGGTCGGGGGCGCGGTTCTCCTCCTCGTTGGCGACCACCAGGTCGGGGGCCAGGTCCACGATCCGGTCGAGCCGGGGGTTCTTGGTGCCGCCCACGCGGGTGACGTCCAGGCCCGCCGGATGGGTGCACCAGTCCGTCGCGCCGACCAGGACACCGGGCGCGGACACGGCCACCGCCTCGGTGAGCGAGGGGACCAGGGAGACGACTCGCACTAGCGGGACCGGTCCTGGACCGCCTCGATGTGCTCGGCCACCGCCACGACGATCACACGGGTGTCGGGCACCGTGGCCCGCCAGCGGTGCCGGACCCCGCCGGTGAGGTAGAGGGTGTCGCCGCGGCCGAGCCGGTAGGCGCGGCCCTCCGCCTCGATCTCCACGGCGCCGTCGGCGACGTACATCAACTCGTCGTTGCGGTGCTGGAATTCGCGTCCGGCGTCATGGTCGCCGGTGAACTCCGAGGCGTGCAGCTGATGGTGGCCGCGGACCAGGGAGCGCACCCGGGGCGTGAAGTCCTGCTCGGGGCTGTCGGAGCGCACGACGTCGACACTGCAGGCGGGGTCGGCGGCGGCGAGCAGTTCGACGGCCGTCGTGCGCAGGGCGTCGGCGACCTTCTCCAGGGAGCCTGTGCTGGGGCGTGCCCGGTCGTTCTCGATCTGGCTCAGGAAGGGCACCGACAGTCCGCTGCGCTCGGATACGACGGCGAGGGTGAGCTCCAGCGCACGGCGTCGTCGCCGGACGGCCGCGCCCACCCGAACGGGCTGTTGTTCTTTGTGGTCGCCCATCGCTCCGGCTCCCTCCTTCGCTCGTCGCTGAGCTGTACGGTGCCCGGCGTCGGGCACAACACGTCTGATGAGTTCTCTGCACCCTACGCATGTTCGGCAAACCGTTTCATGCGGCCGTCACATCCATGTCACATCGCGTGGGTGTGACCCTTACGGTTCGCGCCAGTGGACGAGCCCGTGCGCCCGCCCCGTCCTGGGGTCATGATCGTGCGTCACCCCCTCGATACCGTGCGCGGTCGGCCGCTCCCGGTCACGGCGACGCGAAACGTGGGCGCTGACGTAGCGCTATGTGGTTGGCCGGATCCTTCTCGTGGGCGGTGAAGGAGCCTAGGATCACCGCCGGTGGTCGGCATCGCTGTTGGGGGGACAACTGTGCAACGCCCGGACGACCGTCTCGCATCCGCACTGCGCTTCGCGACGGAGCTCGTGGCCTGGGTGGCCACGCCCTGGGTCCTGGCCGCGCACTCCTGGGCGTTGGCGGTGCTCTCGCTGGTGCTGCTGATCGGTCTGCCGACCGTCTTCGCGACGCCGGGCGACAAGTCGAACGTGATCGTCCCCGTTCCGGGCGAGGTCACCATCCTGCTCGTGCTGCTCCAGTTCGGCGCGGCCGTGACCTCGGCGTGGTACCTGTGGCCCGCCTGGGCGGCCGCCCTGGTGTCCGTCCTCACCGCCGTCGCCCTCGTCACGGAACGCCCGCGGTGGCGGTGGCTGCGGTCCCTGCCGTTTCGTCGCGGCGGGTGACCGTCAGTGCCGTACGGCATGATGCGAGGCGTGACCGGACGACTGATGCTCCTCGACACCGCCTCGCTGTACTTCCGCGCCTACTTCGGCGTCCCCGACTCGGTGAAGGCGCCTGACGGCACGCCGGTGAACGCCGTGCGCGGGCTGCTGGACTTCATCGACCGGCTGGTCAAGGACCACCGGCCCGACCACCTGGTGGCCTGCATGGACGCCGACTGGCGGCCGCGGTGGCGGGTCGACCTCATCCCCTCCTACAAGGCGCACCGGGTGGCCGAGGAGCACCAGGTGGGACCGGACGAGGAGGAGGTGCCGGACACGCTCTCCCCGCAGGTGCCGGTCATCGAGGACGTGCTCGACGCGCTGGGCATCGCGCGGGTGGGAGTGGCGGAGTACGAGGCCGACGACGTGATCGGCACGTTCACCGCGCGCGCCGACGGCCCGGTGGACATCGTCACCGGTGACCGCGACCTGTACCAACTGGTCGACGACGCGCGCGGGGTGCGGGTGCTGTACCCCCTCAAGGGCGTGGGCACCCTGCAGATGACCGACGAGGCGCTGCTGCGCGAGAAGTACGGGGTGGACGGCAGCGGGTACGCGGACCTGGCGCTGCTGCGCGGCGACCCGAGCGACGGACTGCCCGGCGTGCCCGGCATCGGCGAGAAGACCGCCGCCAAGCTGCTGGCCGAGTTCGGCAATCTGGACGGGATCATGGCCGCGGTCGACGACCCGAAGGCGAAGCTCACGCCGTCGCAGCGCAAGCGCCTCGACGAGGCCCGGCCGTACGTCGCCGTCGCCCCGAAGGTCGTCCGGGTGGCCGCGGACGTGCCGCTGCCGCAGGTCGACACGGCGCTGCCGCGCACACCGCGCGACCCTGCGGGGCTGGACGAGCTGGCGGTGCGCTGGGGCCTGGGAGGTTCCCTGCACCGGCTGCTGACGACGCTGGGGGCCTGAGCGGCCCGAGTATTTTTCCGGCAAAACACGGTCACCCGGTCCGCATGATGGAGGTGTCACCCGGAAGGGGATGCTAACTTAGGTAAACCTAACCAATGGAGCAGGGAGGCCGACATGGCAGAGCGCCCGGGACGCAGGCCGCGCAGGGCTCATTCCGCCCAGGTCGTCCGCACGCAGCGGCTGACCCCGCACATGCAGCGTGTGGTGCTCGGCGGCGACGGCCTCGCGGACTTCGTCGCGGACACCTGCACCGACCATTATGTGAAGCTCCTGTTCGGCCCCGCGGGCGTGACCTACCCGGAACCCTTCGACCTGCAGCGCATCCAGGAGGAGTTCCCGCGCGAGCAGTGGCCGGTGACCCGGACATACACCGTGCGCGACTGGGACCCCGAGACCCATGAGTTCACCCTTGACTTCGTGGTCCACGGCGACGAGGGCCTGGCCGGCCCGTGGGCGCTGCGGGCACAACCGGGCGACGTCGTACGGTTCATGGGCCCCGGCGGCGCCTACGCACCCGACACGGACGCCGACTGGCATCTGCTCGTCGGCGACGAGAGCGCGCTGCCCGCGATCGCCCGCTCCCTGGAGACGCTGCCCAAGGGCGCCAAGGCGGTTGCCTTCGTGGAGGTCTCCGGCCCCGAGGAGGAGCAGAAGATCGACTCCGACGCGGAGATCGTCTGGCTGCACCGCGGGGCCCGGCCGATCGGTGACGCTCTCGTGGAGGCCGTGCGGGCGCTGGAGTTCCCCGAGGGCCGGGTGCATGCGTTCGTGCACGGTGAGGCGAGCTTCGTGAAGGAGCTGCGCCGGCTGCTGCGGGTCGAGCGCGAGATCCCGCGCGAGGACCTGTCGATCTCCGGCTACTGGCGCCTGGGCCACAACGAGGACGGCTGGCAGGCCTCCAAGCGGGAATGGAACGCGCGCATCGAGGCGGAGCAGGAGGGCGGCTCGGCAGCCGCCGCGTGAGACGACGGGAGCGGCGGCACCTGACCGGGTGCCGCCGCTTCCGCGTTTTCGCGTCAGGAGGCAGGCACGCAAGGACGTGAGCACTTGGGTCCGCACCGGACACGCCGGTGTGATGCCCGCGAAACAGGCGGTCCCTAATTTCTGTCGCCCGACAGGAATACCGTGCCGAAGGCAGGTGCCGCCGTGACGACCACCGACGACCGCTCCCTGGAGGAGTTCGGCTACCGCCAGGAACTGCACCGCAGCCTGGGCCGGTACGCCTCGTTCGCCGCCGGGTTCTCCTTCATCTCCGTACTGACGACCGTCTTCCAGTTCTTCGCCTTCGGGTACTCCTTCGGCGGACCCGTCTTCTTCTGGGCCTGGCCCGCCGTGCTGATCGGCCAGTTGACGGTCGCGGCCTGCTTCGCGGAACTGGCGGCGCGCTATCCGATCTCGGGCGCGATCTACCAGTGGTCCTCGCGTCTGTCGAACGCCTCCTTCGGCTGGTTCGCCGGCTGGATCATGGTGATCGGGCAGATCGTGGTGGTGGCCGCGGCCGCGCTGGCGCTGCAGATGGTGCTTCCCGCGCTCTGGTCCGGCTTCCAGCTGGTCGGCGACGACCCGGCGCCCACATCGCCCGACGGGGCGGCCAACGCCGCCGTCCTCGGAGTGATCCTGCTGGCCCTGACGACGCTGGTGAACCTCGTGGACAACCGCGTGATGTCCGTGATCAACCGGGTCGGTGTCACCGCCGAGATCATCGGCGCGGTCCTCATCGTCGTACTCCTGCTCACCCACTCGAAGCGCTCCCCCGGCATCACCTTCCACACCGGGACCGCCGCCGGAGGCGGCCTGTTCGGCGCCCTGCTGGTGGGCTCGTTCACCGCGGCGTACGTGATGATCGGCTTCGACAGCGCCGGTGAGATGAGCGAGGAGACCCGCCTTCCGCGCCGCACCGCGCCCCGCACCATCCTCACCGCGCTGGGCGCGGCGGGTCTGCTCGGCGGACTCGTGGTGCTCGGCGGGCTGCTCGCCGCGCCCAGCCTCGGCGACGGGCAGCTGGCGGTCGACGGGCTCAGTTACGTCCTGACGAGCAGCCTCGGGGACGGAGTGGGCCGGGTGCTGCTCGCCGACGTGGTGGTGGCGATCGCCGTGGCGACACTGGCGATCCAGACGGCGGCCTGCCGGATGCTGTTCTCCATGGCCCGCGACGGCCAACTGCCCTTCGCCCGCCGTCTGTCCAGGGTCGACCCGCGCACCGGCATGCCCAGCGCCCCGGCCGTGGTCGTCGGCGTCCTGGCGGCGGCACTGCTGCTGCTCGACTTCGCCTCGCCGGACGCCTTCCTGGCCATCGGCACCACCTGCATCGTGATGCTGTACCTCGCCTACGCGATGGTCACCGGCCCCCTGCTGGTCCGCCGGCTGCGCGGTCGGTTCACCGTCGCCGGCACCGACGAGACGGGCGCCCCCTTGTTCTCCCTCGGTCGCTGGGGCGTCCCGGTCAACACGCTCGCCGTCCTCTACGGCCTGGCCATGACCGTCAATCTCGCGTGGCCGCGGGCAGCGGTGTACGACCCGACGGGCGGACACTGGTACTTCCGCTGGTTCACGGTGCTGTTCCTCGGCGCGACGGTCGTGCTGGGGGCCGCCTACCGCGTCCGCCGAGCGCGCACGGTCGTGATCGAGCCGGAGGCGGCCGAGCCGGTACCCGCGTAACGCCTACGCTTGGCACCGATGAGACGCAAGACCCGCACCCCGCCCTCCCCCCTGCCCCAGCGCGAGGGGGTGGACCCGGTGCGGGTGCGGCTGCCCATGGCCGGGTCCTGGGCCACCGTGGGCGAGCATCTGGTGGAGCGGTTGTCCGGGGCCGGGCCCGGGGTGGTCGAGGCGATGCTGGACGCGGGGCGGATCGTCGGGGCCGACGGGCTGGCGGTGGCGGCCGACGCTCCGTATGTGCCGGGGATGTTCGTGTGGTTCCACCGGGAGCTCGCCCCCGAGGTGCCGGTGCCGTTCCCGCTGACGGTGGTGTACCGCGACGCGCATGTCGTCGTGGCCGACAAGCCGCACTTCCTCGCCACCACACCGCGCGGCAGCCATGTCACCGAGACCGCGCTGGCCCGGCTGCGGCGGGAGCTGGACCTTCCGCAGCTCTCCGCGGCGCACCGGCTGGACCGGCTCACGGCCGGGCTGGTGCTGTTCACGGTGCGGCCGACGGAGCGCGGCGCGTACCAGACGCTGTTCCGCGACCGGCTGATACGCAAGGAGTACGAGGCCGTCGCCCCGTACGACCCCGCGCTCGCCCTGCCCCGCACCGTGCGCAGCCGGATCGTGAAGGAGCGCGGGGTCATGGCCGCGCGGGAGGTCGAGGGCGAACCCAACGCGGTGACGCGGGTCGAGCTGATCGAGCACCGGGAGGGCGACGGCCTGGGGCACTACCGGCTGATCCCCGACACCGGGCAGACCCATCAGCTG
This sequence comes from Streptomyces sp. NPDC050625, assembly GCF_040654755.1. Lineage (NCBI taxonomy): Bacteria > Bacillati > Actinomycetota > Actinomycetes > Kitasatosporales > Streptomycetaceae > Streptomyces > Streptomyces sp. NPDC050625. Next base: position 215,525 of record NZ_JBFAIQ010000006.1, on the reverse strand, counting down.
CGGGTGCACATGAACGCCCTGGGCGTGCCCATCCTCGGCGATCCCCTGTATCCGGAGGTGACCGACCCCGTGCCGGCCGGTGACTTCCGACGCCCGCTCCAACTGCTGGCGCGGAAGCTGGAGTTCACCGATCCGGTCACGGGCACGGAGCACCGGTTCACCAGCGGGCGCGAGCTGGAGGCCTGGTCCTCCCATGGGCGGTGGGCCGGTCAGTGACCGCGCCACCACCGCTTGAGACGCTGCCAGACACCGCGCGGGCGTGCCGATGGCGCGGCAGGGGGCGGAGTCGGAGTCGGGCTCGGGGGTGTCGGCAGGGGCTCGGCGGCGGGTGCCGGCTGTGGGCGGGCGGTGCTGACCTGCCAGTTGGGGCGCTGCGGCGGGACGGGGGCGGGGCTGGGCTTGAGCATGACGTCCTGCTGGGGCTTCGGTTCGAACCGCACGGGCAGTTCCACCAGATGCCGTGAGGAGATGGACGCGCGCCAGCGCAACTCGTCCTCCTCGCAGTCCAGTTGGATGTCGGAGAGTCGCGTCAGCAGCGCGTCGACGCCGACGTCGGCGATGGCGCGGCCGATGTCCTGGCCGGGGCACTCGTGCGGGCCGCCGCCGAAGGCGAGATGGGAGCGGTTGCCCTGCATGTTGGCCGACAGGTCGGGCCGTACCCGGGGGTCGATGTTGCCCGGAGCCGGGGCGAACAGCAGACCGTCGCCCCTGCTGATCTGCCGACCGCCCAGCTCGGTGTCCTGCTTGGCGAAGTAGCCGAGGACGGCGCTGAACGGCGGCTCGTCCCACAGGGACTGCTCGACCGCCTCCGGCACCGTCATCTGGCCGCCGTTGAGCTGGGCGCGGAAACCGGGCTCGGTCAGGACCATGCGCAGCGCGTTGGCGAGGAGGTTGGTGGTGGCCTCGTAGGCGGCGATGAGCACGACTCTGAGGTGCTGGCCGATCTCGTCGTCGGACAGCTTCGTCGGGTGGTTGATGAGGTGGCTGGTGAAGTCCTCCTCGGGCTGGGCGCGGCGGCGCGCGGTGAGCCGCATCAGGCAGCCCATGATGTACTCGTTGCTGGCGATCGCGGTCTCGGTGCCCTTGAGCATGTCGCGGGCGGCCTGCACGATCCGGTCGTTGTACTCCTCCGGCATGCCGAGGATCTCGCACATCACCGCCATCGGCAGGTGCTCGGCGAACTGGGAGACCAGGTCGGCCCGCCCCTTCTCGCAGAACTCGTTGACCAGGCGCTGGGTGTAGCGGCCGATGTGGCGGCGGATGGAACGGTGGTCGATGGTCGACATGGCGCCGGTGACCGCCGCGCGCAGCCGCTGGTGCTCGTCGCCCTCGGCGTGGGAGCAGATGGGCTGCCAGGCGATGTGCGGCATGAGCGGATGGTCGGGCTTGACCATGCCTTGCAGGAGCGGGGTCCAGATGCGGCTGTCCCGGGTGTACTGCGAGGGGGTACGGACCAGGTGCAGGTTCTCGGTGTGCCCGAGGACCACCCAGATCGGCACGTCGTCGTGGAGCAGCACCGGCGCCACGGGCCCGTACTGGTCGCGCAGTTTCTCGTACAGATCGCCCAGGTCGTCCGCCTCCGGGCCGTACAGCCGATGCAGTCCCCCGGGTCCGAGGCCGTGTGCCGGGCAGCCGGGCGGCGGGCCGGACATGGGGTCGTCCGTACCGGTCGGGGAGTGGGATTCAGGCGTCACAGTGGTCGCTCCGAAGCTGAGGTGGGTCCGGGGTGAGGGGAGGTGGGGGGTCAGCTGAGCACGCCGGCCATGGCGAGCGAGTGCAGGAAGTGCATCAGGGTCATCAGGACGTCGCGGCTGGAGGCCCGGCGGCGGGCGTCGCACTCCACGATGGGGATGTCGGGAGCGAGGTCGAGTGCCGTACGCAGTTCCTCGACGGGGTAACGGGGCGCGTCCGGGAAGGAGTTGACGGCCACGATGAAGGGCACGCCGCGCTCCTCCAGACGCCCTATGACCTCGAAGCTGACCTCGAGGCGGCGGGTGTCGGCCAGGACGACCGCGCCGAGGGCCCCTTCGAACAGCCCGTTCCACAGAAACCAGAAGCGCTCCTGGCCGGGGGTACCGAAGAGATAGAGCACCAGTCTCTCGGTGATGCTGATGCGGCCGAAGTCCATGGCGACGGTGGTGGCCGTCTTCGTGTCGGAGCCGTAGTTGTCGTCCACGCCGACACCGGCCTGGGTCATGGTCTCCTCGGTGGTCAGCGGCCTGATCTCGCTGACCGAGCCGACCATGGTGGTCTTGCCGACCCCGAAGCCGCCCACGATGACGATCTTCACCGCGGCCTGGGCCGTGTGCGGCAGATGGTCCTCCGTGCGTGGACCGGGGACGGTGTCAGAGCTTTTGAAGTCCATGCATCACCGCTTCGAGGATGGAACGGTCGGGGAGCGCCTGACGGACGATCGGGGCGCGCGCCTGCACCAGTTCGGCCGTGATCAGCTCGGTGATCAGCACCGTCATCGCGCTGAACGGCAGGTTGAGATAGGCCGAGAGTTCGGCCACGGACAGGGGGGAGGTACAGAGCCGGAGCAGCGCCGCCTGCTCCGGTGCGACGGACGGCGGTGGATCGGCGCGCGCCACGATCAGCGTCACGAGGTCGAGTTCGGCGCGCCCGCCGTCGGTGCCGCCGGCGATGACATACAGCCGCTCGGGGTTCTTCTCCTCCCCCTCCTGGTCCCCGGTGGCGGGAGGCACCAGGGGTGGCGGCGGGGGCGGCTCCTGCCTGGGGTGTCGCCGCTTGCGCTGCGGAGGAGTCATACGGTCTGCCCGTTCCGCCGGGGCGGACTGGTGAGATGGGCGCCGATACGGACGACGAGGTCGCGCATGCGGTTGCTCATCCGGCCGGGCTCGCAGACCACGTCGGCGAGCACGGCGAGATAGGCGTTGGCACCGGCCGACATGAGGTAGAAGTAGCCGCCGTCGATCTCGATGACGACCAGGTTCATGTCGCCGTTGCTGCCGGGGAGTTCCTGGGCGACGGCACCCGCGAGGCTCTGCACGCCCGCGCAGGCCGCGGCGAGGCGGTCGGCGGCGTCGGGGTCACCGCCGTGGCGGGCGATGCGCAGCCCGTCGGACGACAGCACCACGATCATCTCGATGCCCGGCACGCCGTCGGCGAGATCCTTGAGCATCCAATCGAAGTTCGCTCGCTGCTGGATCACTTGAGGTCCCCCTCGTCGTCGGCCTCGCTGGGGGCCGGCTTCTCGATCAGGTGCATGTATGCGGTGGGGTTGCGCGTGAAGTCGGTGGGGTGCACGCCCGGGTTGCCCTCCTTGAGGCCCTCCCAGAACGCCTCGACCCACATGCCGGGCTCGCGGTTGCGCAGCTTTTCGCGCTCGGGGTCGACCTCCGGTTCGGGTTCGGGTTCGGGCTTGGGCTGCGACCAGATGGTCGGCTTTCCCTCGCGTTCGGCCTTTTCGATGGCGGCCTGTTCGGCGTACCGCTGGGTCAGCGGGATCTTCATCTTGCTCCGGCGCTGCGGCAGGCCGCCCTCCGTCCACTCGGTGACGACGGGGACGTCGTCCTCCATGGAGATCCCGGCGGGGATGCGCGGACTGGTGGGGCGGCGCTTCTTGGGCGGGCGCTTGGGACCTTCCAGGGCGCCCAGTTCGGCCTTGGGCACGGCGGTGGCGCCGATGCCGTGCGCGAGTCCGGGGGCGCGTTCGGTGGTCATCATGTTGCTGGGCACGATGAGGACGGCACGGACACCGCCGTACGCCGAGGAGCGCAGCGAGACCTGCATGTTGTACGCCGAGCAGAGCCGGCCCACGACGGCGAGGCCGAGGCGGGGGCTCTCGCCGAGGTCGTCGAGGTCCACCCCGGCCATGGCGCGCTCCAGCATGTTCTCGACCCGGGCGCGGGACTCCTCGCTGAGGCTGACGCCGCCGTCCTCGATCTCGATGGCCACACCGGTCTGCACCTCGGTGGCGGTGACGTGCACCTTGGTCTGCGGCGGCGAGTAGCGGGTGGCGTTGTCGAGGAGCTCGGCCGCGGCGTGGATGACCGGCTCGACGCAGGTGCCCTTGATGTTGACCTTGGCGATGGAGGCCAGGTCGATGCGCCGGTACTCCAGGATCCGGGACATGGCGCCGCGCAGCACGCTGTACAGGGCCACGGGGTTGGGCCACTGGCGGCCGGGGCGGCCGCCGCCGAGCACGGAGATGGAGTCGGCGAGGCGGCCGATCAGCGCGGTGCCGTGGTCCAGCCGCAGCAGGTCGTCGAAGACCTCGGGGTTGCGGCCGTGGTCCTCCTCCATCTCCCTGAGTTCATTGGCCTGTTGGTGGACGATGGCCTGCACGCGCTGGGCGATGTTGACGAAGGAGCGCTGCGCGGCGTCGCGCATGGAGATCTCGTCGTCCACGCCCTTGAGCACGGTGCGCAGCAGGCGGCGCCGCGAGTCGGGGACCTGCCGCAGTTCGGGGTCGGCGTCGAGGACCGCGAGAATCGCCTCTCGGGGGGATTCTCCGGCGCGCACCCGGTAGAGCGCGGTCGGCACCACGTCCTTGCTGAACCGGACCCACTCCTCGTCGTGGGCGGCGATGCGCCGCTCCAGATACGCGGTGTGACGGTCGTGCTCGGCCCGCAGGCGCTTCAGGTTCCGTCCGCGTCGTACCGCTTCCGCCGCCGTCGCGGTCACCAGCACCGTGGCGACGGCTCCGCACCAGCCGACGGCGGCCCGGGCCGGCCCCGCCACGAGGGCGACGGCGGCCCCGGTCGCCGCGGCCATCACTATGGCCGGCAGCAACAGCACACGCGCAAGGGGAAGTTCACGGCCACCGGGAGGCGATTGCACACTCACCATGTATGCCCTCTGAGACGAATCGGCTGGGTGTCGGGGGAGCTCGCAAGGGGAAGAGTCCTGGGGTACTCGGGATCTTCGTGACCCTTGGGAACAAGCGCACGAATTCACCTCAACTCGGTGCGCCGCGGGCGAGCCTAGTCCGACCGGATCATCGCCGTGTCATATTCAGCAAGCGCCTGAAATCGCCTGTGCGACAGGAGTACTCTCGGCTCTTTTATACGCTCGGATTGCACTCGCACACGGCGCGTGACGGCACACGGGCGTACGACGACAACTCATCGTGACGAGTGAGCGGCCCGCGAAGAGGGGGACCGGACGAGGAGGGGGATCAGACGCCGACGATGCGCAGGGCCGCGTCGGCGGTGGCACGGGCGAACTCGGAGACGGGCCGCTCCGGATCCGACCGGTGCACGAGGATGACGCCCTCGATCAGCCCGAAGACCAGATCCGTGCGCAGGTCCAGCTCGCTCTTGGCCAGCGCTCCCCCGGCGCGGGTCGCGGCGAGCAACTGCCGGTAGGCGTCCTTCAGTTCGGCGCGCACGGCGTGGAAACCGGCGAAGCGCTCGGTGCGCACCTCGGGAAGGAGGTACAGCCCGCCGAGGTTGTGCGGCCCGCCGCACAGCAGCTGCACGTCCGTCCGGCACAGCTCCCACAGCCGGTCCTCGGCGGGGCTGCCGTCGTCCGCGAGCAGCTGGCGGGCGCGGGTCAGCGAGGGGGTGACGGTGGACTCCAGCAGCTCGGCGAGCAGTTCCTCCTTGCCGGAGACGTAGTGGTACATCGACGCCTGCCGCATACCCGCGCGCTCCGCGACGGCCCGGGTCGTGGTGGCGGCATAGCCCTGGCTGGTGAACAACTCGGCTGCGGCGACGAGCAGTTCGGCACGCGGCTCCATCCCCCGGTCCGGCCGCTGCGCAGCCCGCGGCCGCCCGACCCGACGACCACCGCTCGTTCCCATGCGTTCGATCCTCGCACACGGCGGCGCCGGTGGATCCGAGACGGGCGGGGCCGTGCGCCAGGCCCTGCGGTGAGGCCTCGGTAACCGCGCGGCAACGCGTCGGCAACGCCCGCGACCCGGCCCGCTCCTAATTTCTGTCGCACGACAGAAATGACGACGGAGCCGGAGGTCCCGCCATGGCGACAGCGACCACTTACGGAGCCCGGGCCCATGCCCGTGCCCAGGAGGGCACCCGTACCGAGGCCATGCCCGTGGTACCGGCGCGGGAGTGGCCCGCGCCGCCCTGCGCGGCCGGGCACCTGGTGTGGGCGGAGACGGTGGCGGGCGGCAACTACACACACCGCGTCCTGGCCCGCGGCACCGAACTGCGCCTGACCGACCTGCGTGGCGACGCCTGCGCCCATCTGCTGCTGTACGTCGCCGACCGCCCCTGGGAGCGGCTGAACGTGGCCGACACCGTGAAGGTCCAGTGGAACGCCTACCTGGGAGAGGGGCGGCTCCTGCTCTCCGACCAGGGACGGGTGCTCGCGTCGGTCGTCGCGGACACCTCCGGACGGCACGACGCGCTCTGCGGCACCTCCACCCTCGTCCGCAACACCGAACGCTACGGCGACGGCAGCCCGCACTCGCCCTCCCCCGCCGGCCGCGAGCTGTTCAAGCTGGCCGCCGCCAAGAACGGACTGGAGCCGCGCGATGTGTCACCGTCGCTCTCGTTCTTCCAGGGCGTCGAGGTGCGCGACGACGGCACCCTGGACTTCACCGGCTCGGCCGGCCCCGGCGGCAGCGTCACGCTCCGCGCCGAGCAGGACCTGACCGTACTGATCGCGAACGTCCCGCACCCGGCCGATCCCCGCCCCGGCTACCTCAGCACCCCGCTGGAGGTCCTGGCCTGGCGCGCCGCGCCCACCGCGCCCGGCGACCCGCTGTGGGAGGCCTCCCCCGAGAGCCGGCGTGCCTTCCTGAACACCGCCGAACTCCTTGCCGCGAGGGGGCTCGCATGACCGTGACCGTCGTCCCCGCACGCGCCGCCTGGTCGTCCGTCGTCCGCGCCGGCGAGACACTGACCATCACCGACCTGCACGGCAACCAGGCCGTCGACTTCCTCGTGTACGACGCCCACGACACCTCCGTCCGCTACAGCGCGCCCGACACGATGCACGCCCAGGGCAATGTCTTCCTGACCACCGGCAGCGTCCTGCTCTCCAACGAGCACACCCCGCTGATGACCCTCGTCGACGACGAGGTCGGCCGCCACGACACCCTCGGCGGCGCCTGCTCCAAGGAGTCGAACACCCTCCGCTACGGACACCACACCTGGTCGCAGCACGCGTGCGTGGACAACTTCCTCGCCGAGGGCGCCCGGTACGGCCTCGGCAAACGCGACCTCGTCTCCAACGTCAACTGGTACATGAACGTGCCCGTCGAGAAGGACGGCACGCTGGGCATCGTCGACGGCATCTCCGCCCCGGGCCTCGCCCTCACCCTGCGCGCCGATCGCGATGTGCTCGTCCTCGTCTCCAACTGCCCGCAGATCAACAACCCCTGCAACGGCTTCGAGCCGACGGCGGTGCGGATGACCATCACCGAGGCGGACGGCGCATGACCTTCGACACCCTCCTCGTCGCCAACCGGGGCGAGATCGCCGTCCGCATCATCCGCACCGCCCGCGAACTGGGCCTGCGCACCGTCGCCGTCCACTCCGACCCCGACCGCTCGGCGCCCCACGTACGGCTCGCCGACGAAGCGGTGCGCCTCGGCCCGGCACCCGCGAAGGAGTCGTACCTCGACCCGGATCTGATCCTGATGGCGGCCAAGGACACCGGCGCGGGCGCGATCCACCCCGGCTACGGCTTCCTGTCCGAGGACGCGGCCTTCGCACGGCGCTGCGAGGACGCCGGCATCGTGTTCGTGGGGCCGACGCCGGAGCAGCTGGAACTGTTCGGCGCCAAGCACACGGCACGGGCGGCGGCCGAGGCGGCCGGGGTGCCACTGGCGCCGGGGACCGGACTGCTGGGCTCGCTCGCACAGGCCCTCGACGCGGCTGAGCGCATCGGCTACCCCGTGATGCTCAAGGCCACCGGCGGTGGCGGCGGCATCGGTATGTCGGCATGTCGCTCCGCCGATGAACTGACCGGGGCCTGGGAGCAGGTGCAGCGCGTCGCCGCGGCCTCCTTCTCCTCCGCGGGCGTCTTCCTGGAACGGCTCGTGGAGCACGCCCGCCATGTCGAGGTGCAGGTCTTCGGCGACGGCGCCGGCCGGGTCGTCACCTTCGGCGACCGGGACTGCTCGCTGCAGCGCCGCAACCAGAAGGTGCTGGAGGAGGCCCCCGCACCGGGCCTGCCCACGCATGTCCGCGCCCGACTCGGCGCATCGGCAAGCAAGTTGTGCGCGTCGGTCGGCTACCGGTCCGCGGGCACGGTGGAGTTCGTGTACGACGCGGCCCGCGAGGAGGCCTACTTCCTGGAGGTCAACACCCGTCTCCAGGTGGAGCATCCGGTCACCGAGGAGATCTACGGCGTCGACCTGGTCGCCTGGATGCTGCGCCTCGCGCGCGGCGAGAAGGGCGTCGTCCGCGACCCCGGCCCGCCGCGCGGCCACGCCGTCGAGGCCCGTCTGTACGCCGAGGACCCCTCCCGTGGACACCGGCCCAGCGCGGGCCTGCTGACACGGGTCGAGTTCCCGGGCGGAGTGCGCGTCGACGGCTGGGTGGAGACGGGCACCGAGGTGACGACGTCGTACGACCCGATGCTCGCCAAGGTGATCGCCCGTGGCCCCGACCGCGAGCACGCGCTGCGCCGCCTCGACGAGGCCCTGGCCCGCACCCGCGTCGACGGCATCGAGACCAACCTGGGCCTGGTGCGGGCGGCACTCGCCGAGCCGGAGTTCCGGGCCGCCGCGCACTCCACGGCGACCCTGGCCGCCGTCACCGACCCGACCCCGCGCATCGAGGTGGCCTCGGGCGGCACGCTCACCACGGTCCAGGACTGGCCGGGCCGCACCGGCCACTGGCAGGTCGGCGTCCCCCCGAGCGGCCCGATGGACGGCCTGTCCTTCCGGCTCGGCAACCGTGCCCTCGGCAACCCGGAGGGCGCCCCCGGTCTCGAGTGCACGCTGAAGGGCCCGTCGCTGAGGTTCACGCACCCCACGACCGTGTGCGTCACCGGCGCTCCGGCCCCGGTCACCGTCGACGGCACGCCCGTCGCCCAGTGGGAGCCGGTGACCGTGCCGGCCGGCGCGGTGCTGGAGATCGGCGCACCCGAGGAACACGGCCTGCGGACGTACGTGCTCTTCGCGGGCGGCGGCCTGGACGTGCCGGCGTTCCTGGGCAGCGCCAGCACCTTCACACTGGGCCGGTTCGGCGGACACGGCGGCCGAGCCCTGCGCACCGGCGACGTCCTGCACGGCGGGAGCGTCACCACGGGGACACCGGTACCGCCCGCGGACCGCCCGGACTTCACCGCCGTATGGCACCTCGGGGCCGTCGAAGGCCCGCATGCCGCACCCGAGTTCTTCACCGAGGACGACATCCGCACCTTCTACGCGGCCGACTGGAAGGTCCACTTCAACTCGGCGCGCACCGGCGTCCGTCTGATCGGTCCCAAGCCGCGCTGGGCCCGCACCGACGGCGGCGAGGCGGGCCTGCACCCCTCCAACATCCACGACACCCCGTACTCGGTCGGCGCCATCGACTACACCGGCGACATGCCGGTGCTGCTCGGCCCCGACGGGCCCTCACTGGGCGGCTTCGTGTGCCCGGCGACGGTCCTGAGCACGGAGCGCTGGAAACTGGGACAGCTGCGGCCGGGCGACACGGTGCGGTTCGTACCGGTGGACGTGACGGGGACACCCAGGCCGGAGATCGTCGACGGGGGCGTGCTGGCGCGGGACGGGGACGTGACGTACCGCCGCAGCGGCGATGACAACCTGCTGGTCGAGTTCGGCCCGATGCAGCTCGACCTGGGGCTGCGGATGCGGGTGCACGCACTGATGGAGGCGGTGGCGGCGGCCGGCCCGGACGGGGTCACGGACCTCACTCCGGGCATCCGCTCGCTCCAGATCCGGACGGACCCGCACATCCTGCCCCTGCACCGGCTCCTCGCGGCCGTACGGCGGATCACGGCGGCGCTCCCGCCCACGGACGAGCTCGTCGTCCCCTCCAGGACGGTGCACCTGCCGCTGTCCTGGGACGATCCGGCGACCCGTGAGGCGATCGCCCGCTATATGGCGGGGGTCCGCGACGACGCTCCGTGGTGCCCCTGGAACATCGAGTTCATCCGCCGGATCAACGGCCTGGAGTCGGCGAAGGACGTGTACCGGACGGTCTTCGACGCGGAGTACCTGGTGCTGGGCCTGGGCGACGTGTATCTGGGCGCCCCCGTGGCCACCCCCCTGGACCCGCGCCACCGCCTGGTGACCACCAAGTACAACCCGGCACGCACCTGGACCGCCGAGAACTCCGTCGGCATCGGCGGCGCGTATCTGTGCGTCTACGGCATGGAGGGACCCGGTGGCTACCAGTTCGTGGGCCGTACGACCCAGGTGTGGTCGGCGTGGCAGCAGCGCGGCGCCTTCGAAGCGGGCTCGCCCTGGCTGCTCCGGTTCTTCGACCGCATCAAGTGGTATCCGGTGGAGGCGGACGAACTGCTGGAGCTACGGGCCGACATCACCTCGGGCCGGTTCGTGCCCCGTATCGAGGAGGGGACCTTCTCGCTCGCCGAGTACCGGTCCTTCCTCGCCGAACACGCCGATTCCATCGCGGAGTTCAGGTCCGGGCAGCGGGCCGCGTTCGCGGCGGAGCGGGACGCCTGGGAGGCGGCGGGAGAGTTCGCGCGGGCGGAGGCGGCGGCCGCACCGGTGGCGGCCCCGGCCGAGGTGACGGTACCGGAGGGCGGCCGGCTGGTGGAGGCGGAGTTCGCCGCTTCGGTGTGGCAGGTGAATGTGTCCCCGGACGACACGGTGACCGCGGGCCAGCCGCTCCTGGCCCTGGAGGCGATGAAGATGGAGTCCTGGGTGCGTGCGCCGGCCGACGGCGTGGTCGCCGAGATCCTGGCCGGTCCGGGCGACCAGGTCGAGGCGGGCACCGCCCTCATCGTCCTGGGACCGGCCCCGGTCCACCCGGTGGCGGGCGGGCGCACACTGAAAGTCGAGGAGCACGCATGACCACCACCGTGTCCCGGGTGCGCGCCGCGTACGCCCGGATCGAGGCCACGGACCGCCCCGAGATCTGGATCGACCTGCGTCCGCGCGAGGAGGTCGAGGCCGAGGCGCGGGAGCTCGACGCGCGCGTGGCCGCCGGTGAGCGCCTCCCGCTCGCCGGGCGCGTGTTCGCCGCCAAGGGCAACATCGACGTGCGCGGGCTGCCCACGACGGCGGGCTGCCCGTCGTACGCCTACGAGCCCGCGGCCGACGCGCCGGTCGTCGCCCGGCTGCGCGCCGCCGGTGCGATCGTCCTCGGCACGACCAATCTCGACCAGTTCGCGACGGGCCTGGTCGGCACCCGCTCCCCCTACGGCGCGGTCCGCAGCGCCCTCGACCCGACGAGGGTGGGCGGCGGCTCCAGCTCCGGTTCGGCGGTCGCGGTCGCCCTCGGCATCGTCGACTTCGCGCTGGGCACCGACACCGCCGGGTCGGGCCGGGTCCCGGCCGCGTTCAACGGCATCGTGGGCCTCAAGCCGACCCGGGGCCTGGTCCCGGCAGCGGGTGTGGTCCCGGCCTGCGCGTCCCTCGACTGCGTGACGGTGTTCGCGCGCACGCTGCCGGAGGCCGAGCAGGCGCTGGCCGTCATGGCGTCCCCGCCCGGCCGCGAGCTTCCGGCACTTCCGCCGCGAGCGCCCGGCCCCTGGCGCGTCGCGGTCGTCCCACGCGGGCGGCTCGGTGAGCTGGAGGAGGGCTGGGCGGAGGCCTACGAGGCGGTGGTGGCGCGACTGGCCGACGCGGGCGCCTCGGTGCGCGAGATCGACCCGGCCCCCTTCACCGAGGCGGCCGCGATGCTCTACGAGGGCGCGTTCGTCGCCGAGCGCTACACCGCCGTGGGGGGCTTTGTCGACAAGTTGATCGCCGAGGGCGGTGAGGGCCTCGACCCCACCGTCGCCGGGATCATCACCCGCGCCCGGGACATCCCGGCCCACCGCCTCTTCGCCGACCAGGCCCGGCTGGCCACCCTGCGCGCCCGCGCCCTGGCGGAACTGGGCGACGCGGACGCCCTGTTGCTCCCCACCACCCCCGGGCACCCCACCCTCGCCGAGGTGGCCGCCGACCCCCTGGGCGCCAATGCCCGGCTGGGCCGCTTCACCAACTCCACGAACCTCTTCGACCTGGCCGCCGTCGCCGTCCCGGCGGGCGAGGTCGACGGCCTGCCCTTCGGCGTGATGCTGATCGGCCCCGCGTTCACGGACGAGCGGCTGGCCGCGCTCGCCCGGTCGCTGGAGCCGGAGGTGAGGCTCGCCGTGGTGGGCGCCCATCTGACGGGGCAGCCCCTCAACCCTCAGCTGCTGTCCCTGGGCGCCCGCCTGGACCGCACGACCACGACGGCCCCGCTCTACCGCCTGCACGCCCTGCGCACCGACCCGCCCAAGCCGGGCCTGGTCCACGTCGGCGAGGGCGGGGCGGCGATCGAGACGGAGGTGTGGCGGCTACCCGCGCAGGGCCTGGGCCGCCTGTTGGCCATGCTCCCCCGCCCGATGACGCTGGGGCGGGTGGAACTGGCGGACGGCAGCAGGATCCCGGGCTTCCTGTGCGAACCGAGCGCACTCGAAGACGCGGAGGACATCACGCGATACGGCAGCTGGCGTGAGTTCGCGTGGGCGCGACAAGCCACAACGCACCCGCACCCGCACCCGCACCCACATCCACACCCGCCGACGAACCATCACCCCACCGACGAATAGGCGACAACACCCCGCAGCAACTGATCAACCGCCTTGCGCGCGACCTTGGCCACGGTCGAGCCCTCCACAGGAGACGCCGCCGAGATCTGGCCCAGCACATCGATCACCTGCTTGCACCACCGCACGAAGTCGCCCGCCGGCATCTCCGCCTCCCGCAGCACCTCGTCGAGCCCCTTCCCCGAGGCCCACATGTACGCGGCCCAGGCGAAGCCGAGGTCGGGCTCGCGCTGGCCGACGCCCTCGGTCTGGGTGATCCGGAACTCCTCCTCCAGCGCGTCGAGCCGGCCCCAGATACGGACCATCTCGCCGAGCGCGGCCTTCGCTTTGCCCGAGGGCAGCTTCGGCGCCATGGCGTCGTCGCCGACCCGCGCCTCGTACACCAACGCGGAGACGCACGCGGCGAGTTCGGCGGGCCCCAGGCCCTCCCAGACGCCCTCGCGCAGGCATTCGCTCGCCAGCAGGTCCAGCTCGCCGTACAGCCGGGCGAGCCGCTTGCCGTGCTCGGTGACCTCGTCGCCGCGCAGATAGTCGAGCTCGGTCAGCAGCGCCACGATCCGGTCGAAGGTGCGCGCGATGGTGTTCGTACGGCCCTCGATGCGCCGCTCCAGCTGCGAGGTGTCGCGCAGCAGCCGGTGGTAGCGCTCGGCCCAACGGGCGTGGTCCTCACGGTCGTTGCAGCCGTGGCAGGGGTGGGCGCGCAGCGCGGTGCGCAGCCGGGCGATCTCCCGGTCGTCGGCGGCCTGGGAGCGCTTCTTGCGGGCCCGCTCCGGCGGGATGTGCCCGGCCTTGGTGCGCAGCGCGGAGGCGAGGTCCCGGCGGGACTGCGGGGAGCGCGGGTTGAAGGACTTCGGGATCCGCATCCGCTCCAGCGGCTCGACGGGCACCGGGAAGTCCATCGACGCCAGCCGCTTGACCTGCCGCTCGGCGGTCAGGACCAGCGGGCGCGGGCCGTCGTGGTGCTCGAAGCCACGGTGGCCGTTGGAGCGCCCCGCGGGCAGGCCTGGGTCCAGCACCAGCGCCAGCCCCGCGTACTTGCCCGTCGGTACGTGGATGACGTCGCCCGGCTTCAGCTTCTCCAGGGCGACGGCCGCCTCGGCGCGCCGCTGGGCCACGCCCTGCCGGGCCAGTTCGGTCTCGCGGTCCTTGAGCTCGCGGCGCAGCCGCGCGTACTCCTCGAAGTCGCCGAGGTGGCAGGTCATGGAGGCCTTGTAGCCCTCCAGGCCCTCCTCGTTGCGCTGCACCTGCCGGGAGATCCCGACGACCGACTTGTCGGCCTGGAACTGCGCGAAGGAGGTCTCCAGCAGTTCGCGCGAGCGGTGCCGGCCGAACTGCTCGACGAGGTTGACCGCCATGTTGTACGACGGCTTGAAGCTGGAGCGCAGCGGGTAGGTGCGCGTACCCGCCAGACCCGCCAGGTGCTCGGGGCTCATGCCGCGCTGCCAGAGCACCACCGCGTGGCCCTCGACGTCGATGCCGCGGCGGCCCGCGCGGCCGGTCAGCTGGGTGTACTCACCGGGGGTGATGTCGGCGTGCTGCTCGCCGTTCCACTTGACGAGCTTCTCCAGCACCACCGAACGGGCCGGCATGTTGATGCCGAGGGCGAGGGTCTCGGTCGCGAACACGGCCTTGACCAGTCCGCGCACGAACAGTTCCTCGACGACCTCCTTGAAGGTCGGGAGCATGCCCGCGTGGTGGGCGGCGATACCGCGCTCCAGGCCCTCCAGCCACTCGTAGTAGCCGAGGACGTGCAGATCCTCGGAGGGGATGGAGGCGGTGCGCTCCTCGACGAGGGCGCGGACCTGTTCCCGTGCCTCCTCGTCGTTGAGTCTGAGGCCCGCGTACAGGCACTGCTGGACGGCGGCCTCGCAGGCCGCGCGGCTGAAGATGAAGGTGATCGCGGGCAGCAGGCCCTCGGCGTCGAGCCGCTCGATGACCTCGGGCCGGCCCGGCGTCCAGACGCGCGAGCGCTGTCTGCGCTCGCGCTCGCGGTCGGCCTCGCGCATCGCGCGGCCGCGTCTGCGGTCCTGGTAGGAGGGCCGGCTGGCCTCCATACGGGCCAGCCGGGCGAGGTCGGGGTTGACGGCCTTCTTGTGGCCCTCGCCCTCCTCGAACAGGTCGTACATCCGGCGTCCGGCCAGCACGTGCTGGAACAGCGGCACCGGCCGGTGCTCGGAGACGATCACCTCGGTGTCGCCACGGACCGTGTCGAGCCAGTCGCCGAACTCCTCGGCGTTGGACACGGTCGCCGACAGGGACACCAGGGTCACCGACTCGGGCAGGTGGATGATCACCTCTTCCCACACCGCGCCCCGGAAGCGGTCGGAGAGGTAGTGCACCTCGTCCATGACCACATATCCGAGGCCGAGGAGGGTCTGGGAACCGGCGTAGAGCATGTTCCGCAGCACCTCGGTGGTCATCACGACCACCGGGGCGTCGGGGTTGACGCTGTTGTCGCCGGTGAGGAGGCCGACCATGCCCGTGCCGTAGCGGCGGCACAGGTCGGCGTACTTCTGGTTCGACAGCGCCTTGATCGGTGTCGTGTAGAAGCACTTCTTGCCCTGCATCAGGGCGAGGTGGACGGCGAACTCGCCCACGATCGTCTTGCCGGAGCCGGTGGGGGCGGCCACCAGCACGCCCTTCCCCGCTTCGAGCGCCTGGCAGGCCTCGATCTGGAAGGGGTCGAGGCCGAAGTCGTACATCTCGCGGAAGGACGCGAGTGCGGTGGCCTGCTCGGCAGCCCGCCTGCGGGCCGCCGCATACCGCTCGGCCGGTGAGAGGTCCTCTGTCATCGTGCTTTCGAGCGTACCGGGCCGCACTGACAACAGGACGATCATTATCCGGAACGAGGGACGAACGACAACAGGAGGTGTCTTCGTCCTCGGGGACGAAGGCACCTCCTGACGGTGTGGCGGCCCGACGGTGTGGTGGCCTCGGGTCAGGTCACGTCGTCGTAGCCGTTGACCCGGTCCGGACCGGACTGCTCGGGCAGTGTCCGGCCGGCGGAGACGGCCTCGGCCTCGCCGATGTCCTCGGGGGTGAGATCCAGGTCGGAGGCCTCGTCGTCGTCGGGGCCCTCGGCCTCGCGGCGGCGCTTGCGCCTGTCGTTCATCAGCGAGAAGGCGACCGCGCCGAAGTACAGCACCCAGATCGGTCCGGCGAGCGCCAGCATGGACAGCGGGTCGGTGCTGGGCGTGGCCACGGCAGCGAAGACCGTGATGCCCAGGATCATCGCGCGCCACCAGCCGAGCATCCGCCTGCCGGTGATGATGCCGGTGAGATTGAGCATCACCAGGAGCAGCGGCAGCTCGAAGGAGAGACCGAAGACGATCACCATGCGGGTGACCAGCTGCAGCAGGTCGTCGAGCGGCAGCAGGTTGTCCACCCCGTGCGGGGTGAAGGTGATGAGCACCTTCGCGGTGGTCGGCAGGACCTTGTACGCGAAGAACGCGCCGCCGAAGAAGAGCGGGACGCCGGTACCGACGAACGCGTAGGCGTACTTCTTCTCGTGCTTGTGCAGACCGGGCGCGACGAAGGCCCACAGCTGGTACAGCCAGATCGGCGAGGCGAACACCACGCCGGCCATCAGGGAAACCTGCAGGGCCAGTGTGAAGGGCGCGAGCAGACCGTTGATCGTGATCTGTGCGCACGGGTGAGAGCTGGCCTTGGACTTGGCCAGTTGCTCGAAGGTCTCCCCGCACCCGACCGAGTCGAGAACCGGTCTGGTGAGGAAGTTGATGATGTCGTTGTAGAAGAAGGCGGCGACCACCGTGATGACGATGATGGCCAGCATCGCTTTCGCGAGCCGGTTGCGGAGCTCACGAAGGTGATCCGCGAGAGGCATCCGCCCCTCGGGATCCTTCTCCTGTTTGCGGGCAGACTTGGGCAACCCACGTCCTCATCTCGTGCGGCGGGCCGGGGGCTACCGGCCCTGCGTCAGCGCTGGGTGGTGTCCGTCGGCTCGTTGACCGGCCGCGAGCTGGTCACGTCGCCGGGAGCCGCCTGGATGGTGCGCTGCGCCGCGGGCTGCTCGTTGGTGGTGGGCGCCTGGGCGGAGGCGTTGCCCTCTTCCTTCATCGCCTTGGCCTCGCTCTTGAGGATGCGCGCGGACTTGCCGAGCGAGCGGGCCATGTCCGGAAGCTTCTTCGCGCCGAACAGCAGGATGATGACGACGAGGATGAGAATGATCTCGGGAGCTCCGAGCCTTCCGAACATAAGTCTTTACCTTCTCACCGAGGCGGCTGGGTGGGTGCTGTCCGATCCGTCGGACATGTGTCCGAGTGATCGTGCTGACAGCGATCGTAACGCTCAGGGGTAAACGTGAGGCAATCCCCGTGCGTACTCCCGGTCAGCGGTACGGGCCTCGTTCTCCGCGCCGCGATCAGCAGCGTACCTGCCGGGGTGGGCAGCAGGACAGGGCGAAGTGACGCAAAACGCTTGCGGCTCGGTACTCACAGTGCGTCCACAAGGGCCGTCACAGTGAGTCGACGGTGCGGGCCGCGCTCACGGCCGCCCGCTCCAGGTCCTCGGCCGCCCGGTTGATTCGGCGCGCCGAGTCCGCGACCTGCGCTCCCAGGCGCCGCGCCTCCAGGAAGACCCGGACGGCGAGCACGCCGAGGACGGCGAGACCCACGAAACCCACAGCTATCGCGAACATCGGCCAGAACATGAGGGCGAGCCTAACCCCCGTCACACCGTCGAGTGCAGCCGCAGCGTCTTGACCCCGCCCCCGGTCAGCAGTTCGACGATGCGTTCTCCCGCCGGCTTGCGGACAGAGACCCCGCAGTCCGGGCACGTGAAGGAGTAGAAAGTCGTACGGCTGGTGGCGCCGATGGCGAGGCGCAGGGCGCCCGCGGAGAGTTCGAACCTGCCCCGGCAGTCCGGGCAGCCCGCCTTGAACACCACGGGGACCACTCTCTTCATCCCCGCGAAAGCGGCCGCGACCGTCATTTCCCTGGCACCGGACACCGGAGACTCGCTCAAAGCTCTCGCTCCTCTTTCTCTGGTCGTTCGCCTCTGGGACGCCACAGCCGGCGTCGGCCACGGCGGCGGCCCGGGCCGCCGCGTCGCAGCCGGTCAGCCGGCTCCCTGCGCCGCCTCCAGCCCGTCGTACGCGGCCAGCGCCTCGCGGGCCGCCTGCCGGGCGCTGTCGGCGAGCTCGGGCGGCGAGACGATCCGGCCGTCACGGCCCAGGCGCAGCGCCAGTCGTCTCAGCGACGCCGGGTCGGGGGTACGCAGAGTAATACGCAGCCCGCCGTCGGGAAGCTCATCGGCGCTGTCGTGGGGGTAGTACTCGGCGACCCAGCGGCCGCCCGGGGCGACCTCGACGACGACCTCCGGGTCCTCGGCGGCCGGCTGGACCAGGGCCTGGGACAGATCGCGCAGCTCGATCTCCGGCGGCGCGGACGGCTCGTCCAGGATCCTGATCTCCGCGACCCGGTCGAGCCGGAAGGTGCGGCGCGCCTCGGAGCGGCGGCACCAGGCCTCCACATAGGTGTGCCCGACGCTGACCAGGCGGATGGGGTCGATCTCGCGCTCGGTGACCTCGTCACGGGCGGGCGAGTAGTAGCGGATCCACAGCCGGCGGCGCTCGGAGATCGCCCGGTCGACGTCGGCGAAGACACCGCCCTCGGACTCGAAGGTCACCGACAGGCGCGCGCTGGCGCCCGCCGCCTCACCGGCCGACGCCTCGACCTTGGCCGTCGCCCGCAGCAGGGCCTGCCGGTCGCCCTCGCGCAGACCCGGCAGGGTCGCCACCGCGCGGGCGGCCACCAGCAGCGCGGTCGCCTCGTCGGCGGCCAGTCTGAGCGGCTCGGCGGCCTCCGCCCCGAGGGCGGCGGGGTTGTGCCACCAGATGCGCTCGCCGTCGGTGTCGATGTCGAGCAGGTCGCCGCCGCGGAAGCTGGTGCCGCACATGGGCAGCACGTCGAGGTCGGAGACCAGCTCGTCCTCGCTGATGCCGAAGGCACGCGCGACGTCCGCGACCCGGGCGCCGGGGCGCTCCCGCAGATAGGTCACCAGGGAGAGCATCCGCCGGGTCTGGTCGATGGCGTTCACGGCCCTGACCGGTTTGCCTGCCACTGTCTTGCTCCGCTCCCCCTCAGCCCTTGGCCACGGCACGCAGCCGGTCCACCACGTCCGCACGCAGCTCGGCCGGCTCCAGCACCACCACGTCCGGCCCGAACTCCACCAGCCAGGCGTCCAGCCCGTGCCCGTACGGAATCTCCAACTCGTCCCACCCGTCACCGAGTTCCCGCACCGCGGTGGCCTTCGCCCGAAGGGGGTACCCCGAACCCGAGCGCAGCCGGATCAGCGCCGAGCGGTCGGCCGTCTCGCCGGCCCAGCTCGCGACGGTCTCGCGCACCGTGACGACGTCCGGCACCGGCGCCGTGAAGCCGGTGCCCCGGGAGCGGACCCTGCCGGGGATCCGGGACAGCCTGAAGACCCGCTCTGCGCCCCGGTCGCGGTCCCAGCCCGCCAGATACCAGTGGCCGCGCCAGCACTCCAGGGCCCACGGCTCCACATGCCGGGTCTCCGGGTGGGCGGCGTTGGCCTTGCGGTAGTCGAAGACCACCGGGCGGCGGTCGCGGCAGGCCAGCATCAACGGCTCGAAGGCGGCCTCGTGCACCGGGATGCGCGGCTCCAGGGCGCCATGGGCCTCGTACGGGTCGACGTCCTCGGGCAGCCCGGCCGCGCGCAGCTTCTGCAGGGCGCCGCTGGCCGCACCCGCGAGCCGGGCCTGCTGCCACACCTTGGCGGCCAGCCCCAGCGCGGCGGCCTCCTCGGCGTCCAGGGTGATGGGCGGGAGGCGGTTGCTGTCGCGGCGGGCCAGATAGCCGACCTCGCCGTCCAGGTTCTCGACGGTCTCGATGACCAGGCCCAGCTCGCGCAGGTCGTCCTTGTCCCGCTCGAACATACGGTTGAAGGAGTCGTCGCTGCCCGCTTCGAGATAGGCCTCGATGGACTCACGCAGCTCACGCTTGCTGAGCGGCCGCCGCGTCCCCAGCAGACACAGCGCCAGGTTCATCAGCCGCTCGGCCTTGGCAATGGCCATCGACGCCCTTCGCCTCCCTATGGTGCTTATGATCGAAGACCGTACCGCTCCGCGGTGGCGCGGCAAAAGCCGAGGGCCCATGCCGAGTCAGGCATGGGCCCCAGATGATCGACTCCGATCGGACGACGATCAGACCCCGAGCAGGTCCACGACGAAGATCAGCGTCTCACCGGGCTTGATCGCCGGCGTCGGGCTCTGGTTGCCGTAGGCGAGGTGGGCCGGGATGGTCAGCTGGCGACGGCCGCCGACCTTCATGCCCTGCACGCCCTGGTCCCAGCCCTTGATGACGCGCCCGCCGCCCAGCGGGAAGCGGAACGGGGTGCCCCTGTTCCAGCTGGCGTCGAACTCCTCGCCGGTGCTGAAGGCGACACCCACGTAGTGGACGGTGACAGTCTGACCCGCCTTCGCCACCTCGCCGTCGCCCTCCCAGATGTCCTTGATCTCAAGGTCCGCCGGGGGCTCGCCGCCCGGGAAGTCGATCTCGGGCTTGTCGATGCTCACGTCTCTAGCTCCTGCTTGTGTACGACACGGAACGCGAACAGTCTTTCATCTCCGCCCGGGTCCTGCCCGCGACGGCAGGCCCCGGACGGCGGGCTCCGCCCGCACCGCTACATCGCCGCGAGGATGTCCACGGAGAACACCAGGGTGGACCCCTTCTTGACGACACCGCCGGTCGGCGGGTTGTCGCCGTACGCCAGGTCCGGCGGGACGACGATCATCACCCGGCTGCCCACCTTCTTGCCGGTCACGCCCTGTGCCAGACCGTCGACGACCTGCTTCATCTGCTCCACCGAGAACTGGCTCAGCCGTCCCGAGTCGTACGTCTGCTGGAACGTCTGGCCACCGTCCCAGACCACGCCCTTGAACTGGCACAGGATCGTCTGGTCCGCCTTGACCTCGGCGCCGTCGCCCTCCAGGACGTAGTTCGACACCAGCTTCTTCGGCGGGTCCGTCTTGGGGATGTCGATCGAGGGAGCCTTGCCGTCGGTGTTGGTACCCACCTTCGGCAGGGCCGCGTCGCTCTGGGCGACCGGCTTGCCCTGGGAGGAGCTCTTCGAGTTGAAGGAGTCCAGCACGTCGACGACGAACACCAGCGTGTCCGTGCCCTTGATGCCCGCCTGCGAATTGCCCGACTTGCCGTAGCCCCACGTCGGCGGCACCGCCATTTCGACGCGGCTGCCGACCTTCTTGCCGGTCAGCGCGTACCGCCAGCCGTCGATCACGCTGCCCTGCGCGAGCTGGATGACGATCGGCCGGTTGCGGTCGTAGGAGTTGTCGAAGACCTTCCCCGAGGACCAGATCTGGCCGAGGTAGTTCGCCTGGATGAAGTCGTTCTCCGCGATCGGCTTCCCGGAGCCCGCGATCACCGTCTTGACCGCGAGGTTCGGCGACGGCTCCCCCGGCCCCTTGGCGACCGTCGGCTTCTCGTTGAACTTGGTGCCCGCCGTGATGGCCGGCAGCGGGCCCTCCACGATCTTCGGCGGTGGCACCGAGGCCGAGGGCGACGGCGACGCGCTCGCCTTGCTGGAGTCGGACTTGTCGTCACCGCATCCGGCGAGCGTGACCAGTCCTGCGGGCAGGGCGGCAAGGAGAAGTGAGCGTCGGCGCACGGTCATGACCTCGTAATCGGTCGATCTTGATGATGGCGTGCGCGCAACTCTACGGCGTGACAGGGGCGCCGTACGGAAACGTACGGCGCCCGTGTGGCGTTCCGGCACTCTGGTGCGGAAACGCTCCGCTCACCTCATACCGATCACATTCCTGCGATCAGCTTCTCCACCCGGTCGTCCACCGAACGGAACGGGTCCTTGCACAACACCGTGCGCTGTGCCTGATCGTTCAGCTTCAGATGTACCCAGTCGACCGTGAAGTCCCGGCGCTGTTCCTGCGCGCGCCGGATGAAATCGCCGCGCAGCCTGGCCCGAGTGGTCTGCGGGGGCACCGACTTGCCCTCGAAGATCTTCAAGTCATTGCAGATCCGGGCGGCTTGACCGCGCTTCTCCAGCAGGTAGTACAGGCCACGACGACGGTGGATGTCGTGGTACGCGAGGTCTATCTGCGCGACCCGCGGATGCGACATCGTCATATTGTGCTTGGCCCGGTACCGCTCGATGAGTTTGTACTTCATCACCCAGTCGATCTCGGTGCCGATCCGGTCCAGATCCTCCGCCTCGATGGCGTCCAGCGTGCGGCCCCACAGCTCCAGGACCTGCTCGACCGTGCCGGTGCGGATCCCGCGGCGCTCGCAGAAGTCCACGGCCTTCTCGTAGTACTCCCGCTGCACCTCCAGCGCGGAGGCCTCCCGGCCGCTGGCCAGGCGCACCTTGCGCCGGCCCGTGATGTCGTGGCTGACCTCGCGGATCGCCCGGATCGGGTTCTCCAGGGTCAGATCCCGCATCACCGTGCCCGCCTCGATCATGCGCAGCACCAGGTCCGTCGCGCCGACCTTCAGCAGCATCGTCGTCTCGGACATGTTCGAGTCGCCCACGATGACATGCAGCCGGCGGTAGCGCTCCGCGTCCGCGTGCGGCTCGTCCCGGGTGTTGATGATGGGCCGGGAACGGGTCGTCGCCGAGGAGACGCCCTCCCAGATGTGCTCCGCCCGCTGGCTCACGCAGTACACCGCACCCCGCGGCGTCTGCAGCACCTTGCCCGCGCCGCACAGCAGCTGCCGGGTCACCAGGAACGGAATGAGGATGTCGGCGAGCCGGGAGAACTCCCCGTGCCGCGCCACCAGATAGTTCTCGTGACAACCGTAGGAGTTGCCCGCCGAGTCCGTGTTGTTCTTGAAAAGGTAGACGTCGCCCGCGATTCCCTCCTCGTGCAGGCGTCGCTCCGCGTCCACCAGAAGCCCTTCGAGAATGCGCTCTCCGGCCTTGTCGTGGGTGACCAGTTCGATCACATTGTCACATTCGGGTGTCGCGTATTCCGGATGTGACCCCACGTCGAGATAGAGCCGGGCGCCGTTCCGCAGAAAGACATTGCTGCTACGACCCCATGACACGACACGGCGGAAGAGGTACCGCGCCACCTCGTCAGGCGACAGGCGGCGCTGTCCCCTGAACGTGCACGTGACGCCGTACTCGTTCTCCAGCCCGAAAATGCGGCGGTCCATGACTGAACATTACGCCCGATCCCCTGAGCTGAAACGGGGTTCGGCAGCACGATTTGGATCATTTTCCGATGAAGCCGCAACCACCGCACCCCCAGCGGGAGCTGCGAGGACCCGCCCGGTGGCCAGCAGAACCAGCAACGACACGGCCCCCGCCGCACCCGGCACCGCGAAGCCCCACAGCGCGCCACCCGACTGGACCACCGGGCCCGCCACGCCCGTTCCCACCGACGCGCCCACCGTGAACGTCGTCACGAGCCAGGAGAACGCCTCGGTGACCGTACCGCTCGGCGCATGCCGGTCCACGATCACGAACGCACAGGCGATGGCCGGCGCCAGGAAGACTCCCGCGACCACCGTGAGCAGCACCATCGCCACCGCGCCCGGCATCAGCATCAGCGGCAGGTAACACACCGCCAGAAGCCCCACCAGGACCCTGAGTCGCCGCTCCGGCGCGCCGGCCCACCGCCGCGCCCCGTACACGGACCCGCCCAGCAGCGCGCCAAGACCCAGCGCCGCCATCAGCCAGCCGTACACCGCGTCACCGCCGTGGTCGTCCGCGTACGGCACGGAGGCCACCGTGATGGAGCCCATCGCGATGCCCACGAACAGGAACGAGCCCAGCAGCGCCAGCAGCCCGGGCGACCTGAGCGCGCCCAGCCAGTGCGCCTCGCGCGGCGCCGAACGCCATGCGCGCGAAGGCGGCGAGACGACCACGGACAGCGCCCCCAGCACGCCGACGGCGCTCAGGACGAGCAGCGCGGCCCGCTCCGACCACAGCGACACGCACAGCGTCACGAGCAACGGCCCGACCGTGTACATCACTTCCTGGGCCACCGCGTCCATCGCGTACGCCGTGTGCACCTGCCCCTCCCGGCGCAGCACCGAGGGCCACAGAGCACGCAGCCCGCCCTCCAGGGGCGGAGTGAACAGACCCGCGCCCGCGACCGTCGCGTACGCCACGGGCAACGGGTCGGTGCCCGCGAAGGCGAAGGCGGTCATCGAGAGGGCCGACAGGACCGCGGCGGGAAACTGCACGCGCGGCTGCCCGTACAGGTCCACCAGACGCCCCAGCACCGGCTGTCCCACGGCGTTGGCCACTCCGTACACGGCCGCCAGGGCGCCGGCGAGGCTGTAGGTGCCGCCCTGCGCGCGGACGAACAGCACCATCGCGATCGCCGCCGTGGCGTTCGGCAGCCGGCCCACCAGCGTGCCCACCAGCAGCCGGGCCGCGTGCCTCGCCCTGAGGATCTCCAGGTATCCCGCGGCCATGCCCCACCCTCAAGTTTTACGTATAACTTCCACTCTCATACGTACCATGTGCGCTGTTCGGCCGTCCAGACGACGAACAGCACGGGACCCTACGAAGGAGCACATCCACGGTGTCACGCAGCAGCACGCGCCCCACAAGCCGTGACGTGGCACAGGCCGCCGGGGTCTCCCAGGCCGCCGTCTCGCTCGTGCTCGGCGACAAATGGCGCGGCCGCGTCGCCGAAGCCACCGCCGAACGCGTCCGCGAAGCCGCCCGCGAACTCGGCTACCGGCCCAACCTCGCCGCCCGCAACCTGCGCCTGGGCCGCACCCGCACCGTCCTCCTCGTCGTCCCGGCCCTCACCACCGAATTCTTCGCCGGCGTCTACACCGGCGCCGCCCGAGTCGCCGCCCAGCACGGCTTCGGCGTCGTCCTCTACCCCTCTCCCGAAGGCATCGGCCCCGCCCGCGACCCCTTCGCCTCCGCACAGGCCGCCCTCGACGGCGTCATCGCCTCCTCCATGGCCGCCGACGCCCTCACCGCCATCCGCGGCGACCAGCTCCCCCTCGTCATGCTCGACAGCGACCCGGAAGGCAGCCTCGGCGCCGCCACCGTCAACCTCGACATCACCGACGGCGTCCGCCAGGTCGCCGACCACCTCCTCGGCCTCGGCCACCGCCGCTTCCTCCACCTCGCCGCCGACATCGCCTCCTGGACCTTCGAGGTACGCGCCCGCGAACTGGCGGCACGCATCGGCACCGTCCCCGGCACGGACCTCCGCACCGTCCACGCCCCCATCTCGATCGAGGGCGCCCTCACCGCCACGGAAGCCGCGCTGACCCAGCCCGGCCCCCGGCCCACCGCCCTCGTGTGCGACGACGACAAGCTCGCAGCCGGCGCCTACAAGGCACTGCGCCGCCGAGGCCTGCGCATCCCCGACGACATCTCCGTCACCGGCCTCGACGACCTCGCCCTCGCCACCGCCATCGACCCCGAGCTCACCACCGTGCGCCTCGACGCGGAAACCTTCGGCGAACGCGGCATGCAGGCCCTCCTGGCCGTCCTGGAGGGCCGCGAGCCCGCCGGCGGCGACATCCCGGTGGAACTGGTCGTACGAGGCTCCACGGCGCCGCCACGGGACGCCTGAGGCCCGCCGCTCACCCCTCGGTCCCGCCCGCCATCACGACCGCGCCCCGGCCGATGACAACCGGCCGGGGCACACGGGGCGAGGTGAGACGCGGAGCTACTCCTCCTCGGAGCTCTCCGCCTCCGTGGCCGCACCGTCCGCCTCCAGCAGGCGGGACAGCTGACGGCCGACGATGCGCTTGAACTTGCGCTGCTGCGGACGCGTCCGGTCCAGCACCGCGACCTCCAGGCGCTCCGCGGGAATCTCCCGCTCACTGCCGTTCGTATCGCGGGACAGGGCCTGCACGGCCAGCTTCAGCGCCTCGGCCAGACTCATACCGTCCTGGTGACGCTGATCGAGAAAACTGCTGATCTGCTCGGCGTTACCGCCCACCGCAACCGAACCGTGCTCGTCCACGATCGACCCGTCGTGCGGCAGCCGGTAGATCTGGTCACCCTCCGGCGTCTCCCCGACCTCGGCCACCACCAGCTCCACCTCGTACGGCTTCTCGGCCGCACTGGAGAAGATCGTGCCCAGCGTCTGGGCGTACACGTTGGCCAGACCCCGGGCGGTCACATCGTCCCGGTCGTAGGTGTAACCCCGCAGATCGGCATAGCGGACACCGCCGATGCGCAGATTCTCGTACTCGTTGTACTTGCCGGCGGCCGCGAAGCCGATCCGGTCGTAGATCTCGCTGAACTTGTGCAGCGCGCGGGACGGGTTCTCACCGACGAAGACAATGCCGTCGGCGTACTGCAGCACGACCAGGCTGCGGCCACGGGCGATGCCCTTGCGGGCGTACTCCGCCCGGTCGGCCATGGCCTGCTGGGGTGAGACATAGAACGGCGTCGACACCGGTTATCCATCCCTTTCTGTCGAAGTCACTGGACCACCTTCACAAGACCGGGCGCCGGGCTAGAGCAGAGCGGCCCGCGGGCCGTCCGGCTCCTCCAGACGCCGCGCCAGCACCGCACGGGCGATCTCGGAGGACTCGTCCTCGGTCAGCCGGCGGAAACCGTCCTCGGTGATCACGGTGACGATCGGGTAGATCCGGCGGGCGACATCGGGACCACCGGTCGCCGAGTCGTCGTCTGCCGCGTCGTACAGGGCCTGCACCACGAGCGTGGTGGCCTGGTCCTCGGTCAGATCCTCACGGAACAGCTTCTTCATCGCACCGCGCGCGAAGATCGAGCCCGAGCCGGTGGCGGCGAAGTTGTGCTCCTCGGAGCGGCCGCCCGTCACGTCGTAGGAGAAGATCCGCCCCTTGGCCCGGTCCACGTCGAACCCGGCGAACAGCGGCACCACGGCCAGGCCCTGCATCGCCATGCCGAGGTTGGACCGGATCATCGTCGACAGCCGGTTCGCCTTGCCCTCCAGCGACAACTGCGCGCCTTCGACCTTCTCGAAGTGCTCCAGCTCCAGCTGGAAGAGCTTGACCATCTCGACGGCCAGACCGGCGGTGCCGGCGATACCGACGGCCGAGTACTCGTCGGCCGGGAACACCTTCTCGATGTCCCGCTGGGCGATGACGTTGCCCATGGTGGCCCGGCGGTCACCGGCGAGCACGACGCCCCCCGGGAAGGTCACGGCGACGATGGTGGTGCCATGGGGCGCCTCGATCACACCCTGCGTGGGCGGCAGCTGCCGCTTGCCGGGCAGCAGCTCGGGCTGGTGCTCGGAGAGAAAGTCCATGAAGGAGGAGGACCCTGGCGTCAGGAAGGCAGCTGGTAGACGCCCGGTGCCACGAGTATTGGCTTCCACGAGTTTCCTTCCAGATAGGCGGCGGCCCGGCGTACGGCGTCGGGATCGTCACCCAACTTGCCGATGGCCGAATTGCAGTTGAAGCACAGTACGCCACGGACCCTACCCGTCTTGTGGCAGTGATCCACATGTACGGCCGGGGCCTTCAGACAGATCACGCAGAGCCCCTTCTGAGCGGCGACCATCGCGTCACGCTCGGCTTCCGTCATGCCGTACTGGCGCTTCAGGTGACGCTCACGTCCCGCGACAGCTCGGCACGCTTTACAGCGCGTCGACAGCCCATCGGGGGCCGACGCATTCTTGTCCCACTCACTACACGGCTTGACCTCGTCACACCCCAGGCAGTGCTTGTGCCCCTCGGGCACATTCACTCGGCGAACCTTCTTGCCCTGAGCCTCGCGGCCCCGCCGGTAGGCCTCTGCCCCGCATTCGCGGCAACGATCCTGAAGCCCATCGAGCTTGGACCTGTTGGCCGCGAATGCGCTGGTGGGGAGTGTCCGCTTGCATGCCGAGCACGACTTCCCGACATCCAAATCGGACATTTACCGCTACTCCCCACCTTTCTGTACAAATGAGCGCACGAAGTCCTCCGCATTTTCCTCGAGGACGTCGTCAATCTCGTCCAGGACGGAGTCCACGTCGTCCGACAACTTCTCGTGCCGCTCCTTGAGGTCGTCGGAAGCCTGCGCGTCCTGCGCCTGCTCCTCGACCTCCTCCGTGGAGCGTGTCGCCTTCTGCTGGCCGCCGCCGGTGTCCTTGGTCGCCATTACCCTCACCCCGCTCAGTTCGCCCGACATGGTCGACAGGTCGGCATTCCTGCCGATCGGTGATGATCAGACCCTACAAGCCGGGTCCGACATCGGCCCCGCAGTTTCTCCAACGTACGGGGGCCACCTCGATGATTCCCGGGCGCCGGGATTTCCACCCCGCGCGCCCGATGCGGTCCGTGTGTCCGGTCAGCCGCCGGAAAGGACCCTGACCAGGTCTTCTGCGGTGCGGCAGCGGTCCAGGAGCTCCTTGACGTGATTTCGCGTTCCGCGAAGCGGTTCGAGGGTTGGGACGCGCTGGAGGCTGTCGCGGCCGGGGAGGTCGAAGATGACCGAGTCCCAGGAGGCCGCGGCGACGTCGTCCGCGTACTGCTCCAGGCAGCGGCCGCGGAAGTAGGCCCGGGTGTCCTCCGGAGGGCTCGTACGGGCCCGCTCGACGTCGGCCTCGTCCAGGAGCCGCTTCATGCGTCCACGGGCCGCCAGGCGGTTGTAGAGGCCCTTCTCGGCCCGTACGTCCGCGTACTGCAGGTCGACGAGGTGCAGCCGGGCGGCGTCCCAGTCGAGGCCGTCGCGGCGGCGGTAGCCCTCCATGAGCTCCCGCTTGGCCACCCAGTCCAGCTCCCCCGCAAGGCTCATGGGGTCGTTCTCCAGGCGGTTCAGGGTGTCCTCCCAGCGGGTGAGGACGTCCTTGGTCTGTTCGTCGGCGTCGGCGCCGAAGCGGTCCTCGACGTACTTGCGCGACAGCTCGAAGTACTCCATCTGCAGCTGGACCGCGGTGAGTGTCCGGCCGCTGCGGAGCGTGACGAGACGCTTGAGGGTCGGGTCGTGGGAGACCTGGTGCAGGGTCCTTACAGGCTGGTCCACGGCGAGGTCGACCGCGATGAAGCCGTCCTCGATCATGGACAGGACCAGGGCCGTCGTGCCGAGCTTCAGGTAGGTGGAGATCTCGGAGAGGTTCGCGTCGCCGATGATCACATGGAGGCGGCGGTACTTCTCCGCGTCGGCGTGGGGCTCGTCGCGGGTGTTGATGATCGGCCGCTTGAGGGTCGTCTCCAGGCCCACCTCGACCTCGAAGTAGTCGGCGCGCTGGCTGAGCTGGAAGCCGTGCTCGTGGCCGTCCTGGCCGATGCCGACGCGGCCCGCTCCGGCGAAGACCTGACGGGAGACGAAGAAGGGCGTGAGGTGGCGCACGATGTCCGAGAAGGGGGTCTCCCGCTTCATCAGGTAGTTCTCGTGCGTGCCGTAGGAGGCGCCCTTGTTGTCGGTGTTGTTCTTGTAGAGGTGGATGGGCTGGGCGCCGGGCAGCTGGGCGGCGCGTTCCGCGGCCTCGGCCATGATCCGCTCGCCGGCCTTGTCCCAGAGGACGGCGTCGCGGGGGTTGGTGACCTCGGGGGCGCTGTATTCGGGGTGTGCGTGGTCGACGTAGAGGCGGGCGCCGTTGGTGAGGATCACATTGGCGAGTCCGATGTCCTCGTCGGTGAGCTGGCTGGCGTCGGCGGCCTCGCGGGCGAGGTCGAAGCCTCGGGCGTCCCGCAGCGGGTTCTCCTCCTCGAAGTCCCAGCGGGCCCGGCGGGCCCGGTGCATCGCCGCCGCGTAGGCGTTGACGATCTGGGATGAGGTGAGCATGGCATTGGCGTTGGGGTGGCCGGGGACGGAGATCCCGTACTCCGTCTCGATGCCCATTACTCGCCGTACGGTCATGCGGCCCTCCTTGCCCGGCGGCACCCTCGGTCGTGGACGCCGCTCAAGTACCGCTGGCGCTCCGGTGCGTGTGCGGTGCCCGTCCCCGCACTGCGCGACTCGGCGGTAGGAAAGAGCCTAGAACGCCTTTGCGCTGGTGGGGAGATCATTTGCGTCATTGCCTGCTCCAGCCGTGGCCCGAAAAACAGTCGGCTGCGGGTACCCGGTGAGGGCACCCGCAGCCGCCCTGGCTTTTACAGGTACTGACCGGTGTTCGCCACCGTGTCGATGGAGCGACCGGTGTCCGCGCCCTGCTTTCCGGTGATGAGGGTACGGATGTAGACGATCCGTTCGCCCTTCTTTCCGGAGATCCGGGCCCAGTCGTCGGGGTTGGTGGTGTTGGGCAGGTCCTCGTTCTCCTTGAACTCGTCCACGCAGGCCTGGAGCAGGTGGGAGACGCGGAGACCCTTCTGGTTGTGTTCGAGGAATTCCTTGATCGCCATTTTCTTGGCGCGTCCGACAATGTTTTCGATCATGGCGCCGGAGTTGAAGTCCTTGAAGTAGAGGACTTCCTTGTCACCGTTGGCGTAGGTGACCTCCAGGAAGCGGTTTTCCTCGGTTTCGGCGTACATGTGCTCGACCGCGGTCTGGATCATGCTCTGGACCGTGGTGGACTTGTCGCCGCTGTGCTCGCCGAGGTCGTCCGCGTGCAGCGGGAGGCGCTCGGTGAGGTACTTCCCGAAGATGTCCTTGGCCGCTTCGGCGTCCGGACGCTCGATCTTGATCTTCACGTCGAGGCGGCCGGGGCGCAGGATGGCGGGGTCGATCATGTCCTCGCGGTTGGAGGCACCGATCACGACCACGTTCTGCAGGCCCTCGACACCGTCGATCTCGGCGAGCAGCTGGGGGACGATGGTGTTCTCCACGTCCGAGCTGACGCCGGAGCCACGGGTGCGGAAGAGGGATTCCATCTCGTCGAAGAAGACGATCACGGGGGTGCCCTCGCTGGCCTTCTCCCGTGCGCGCTGGAAGACGAGGCGGATCTGCCGCTCGGTCTCGCCGACGTACTTGTTCAGGAGCTCGGGGCCCTTGATGTTGAGGAAGAAGCTCTTGCCGGCGGCCTGGCCGGTCACCTCGGCGACCTTCTTGGCCAGCGAGTTGGCCACGGCCTTGGCGATGAGTGTCTTGCCGCATCCGGGGGGCCCGTACAGCAGGACGCCCTTCGGCGGCCGCAGTTCGTGCTCCTTGAACAGGTCGGGGTAGAGGTAGGGGAGCTCGACCGCGTCGCGGATGGCCTCGATCTGGTTGCCGAGGCCGCCGATGGCCTCGTAGCCGATGTCGGGCACCTCTTCGAGGACGAGTTCCTCGACCTCGCTCTTGGGGACGACCTCGTAGACGTAGCCGGAGCGGGGTTCGAGCAGGAGGGCGTCGCCGGGGCGGATGGTGACGTCCAGCAGCGGCTCGGCGAGCCGTACCACCCGTTCCTCGTCGGTGTGCCCGAGCACCAGGGCGCGCTCGCCGTCCTCGAGGATCTCCTTGAGGGTGACGATGTCCCCGACGCGCTCGTACTCCATGGCCTCGACCACGTTGAGCGCCTCGTTGAGCATGACTTCCTGGCCGCGCCTGAGGTCGTCGAGGTCGACGCTGGGGCTGACGTTCACCCGGAGCTTGCGGCCCCCGGTGAAGATGTCGGCCGTGCCGTCCTCGTTCGCCGTCAGGAAGACGCCGAAGCCGGCCGGTGGCTGCGCGAGCCTGTCGACCTCTTCCTTGAGGGCCACGATCTGGTCCCGGGCCTCGCGGAGCGTGTTGGCGAGTCGCTCGTTCTGGGCGGACACGCCGGCCAGGTTCGTCTGCAGCTCGACGATCCGCTCTTCGAGAATCCTCGTGTGTCGCGGAGAGTCGGCGAGCTTGCGTCGCAGGACGGCGATCTCCTGCTCAAGGTAGGCGATCTGCCCGGCCGGGTCGTCGGACCCTCGTCCCGGGCGGATGCCGCGGTTCATGTCGTCGTCGTGGGCTGCCACGGTCCTCACCTCCTCCAAGGGGAGCTGGACGCTTCCAGACCCTACCTGGGTGGGTGTCGATTGAAACCCCTAGATCACAAAGACTGTCAAGGAGTGTCCGATCTTCACCCTTGCGCTCTCCCTCACGCCAGGGGAATACCCACCGAACATGATTGGGAAGCCGCCGGAGGTAGGCTCCAAGGGTTCAACACCCGTCAGAGCTGGCCGGATTCCCGTCGGCTCGGCGCAGATACGTCAGGAGAGATGACCGTGCAGCAGGCGACCCGAAGCGACGGCGAGGCGCTGGAGGTCTGGATCGACCAGGACCTGTGTACGGGCGACGGGATCTGCGCCCAGTACGCGCCGGAAGTGTTCGAGCTGGACATCGACGGGCTGGCCTATGTGAAGGGTGCGGACGACGAGCTGCTGCAGGCCAAGGGGGCAGTCACCGCGGTGCCGTTGCCGCTTTTGACGGACGTGGTGGACTCGGCGAAGGAGTGCCCCGGCGAGTGCATTCATGTGCGTCGGATTTCGGACAAGGTGGAGGTCTACGGCCCCGACGCGGAGTGAGCATTCGACCACTCACCGTGATCATTGTCTGATTTCTCACACGCCCTGGGATCCCAGGGCGTGTTTCGTGTGTCCGGCGTGCGCGCCGGAGCTCACACGCTGTGGGCGCCGGCGGGTGTGGAGCGGACGAACGCGCCGTCCTTCCACTGCCACTTGGCTCCCGTCCTGACGTCGGGGCAGCAACTGGGCACGTCTGCCGTGGAGTAGCCGAGCAGGGTCGCGGTGACGGCTCCGGTGCGGACGGTGAAGTCGGTGACGGTGAGCCGGTCCTTGGGGTCGACGAGGGTGGCGACGACGCGGGGCCGTTGGGCGTCGGCGGCCTGGGTGAGGACGTAGACGCCGTCGGGCGGGGTGCCCATGGGGGCGTCGCAGTGGACCACCGCGACCGTCTCGGGCCGGCCGTCGCCGTCGAGGTCTCCGGTGGCCTTCTTCTGGACCTTCACTTTCACCGGACCGCATTTGAGGGGGAAGTCGACGCCCTCGGTGCTGGGCGGCGCGGCGGCCGCGGGGGCGGTCTTCGTCCCGGTGCCGGGGTCGGGCTGGGCGGCCTTGGCCGAGCCGGGCTGCAGCACGGAGGAGAGGGCGACGACGCCGGCGACGGCGGCCGCGGTGGTGACCCAGTGGATGGGGCGGGCGTGAGTGTGAGCCAGTTCCGGGACGGCGGATTGCTGCACTAGGAGTGTCTCCTGTGGTGGCTGTGCCGGTGGGGGTGGGTGTGGGGGTGGCCAGCATGGTGCCACACGTCACACTGCGGGGGAACGGCGGGGTCCGGGATTTCGGCAGGCTG
This sequence comes from Streptomyces sp. NPDC050625, assembly GCF_040654755.1. Classification (NCBI taxonomy): domain Bacteria; kingdom Bacillati; phylum Actinomycetota; class Actinomycetes; order Kitasatosporales; family Streptomycetaceae; genus Streptomyces; species Streptomyces sp. NPDC050625. The sequence goes on along the minus strand of NZ_JBFAIQ010000006.1, from coordinate 182,765 downwards.
TGCGGCTTGTGGGCGGCCAAGGCCCGGGAATCCTGGTGCTCTGCCAACGCGCGGGCGCCGTGGCCGAGTTCCGGAAAGGTCCTGGGAACTCGGCCACGGCGCCCGTGCGTTGTTCTGGCGAAAGGCGACGAAGGTGGCGATAAGGCGGCAGGAAGGCGCGATGGCGGCGCCTCAGCGACCGGCGCCTCCGTCGGCGTTGGGGCCTGCGTAGTCCTCGCCGTAGGCGCCCTTGGCGGGGCGGCGGCGGCGCATGGGCGGCTCGACGCCGTCGGCGAGGCGGCGGGCGGTGAGGAGGAAGCCGGTGTGGCCGATCATCCGGTGGTCGGGGCGGACGGCCAGGCCCTCGATGTGCCAGTTGCGGATCATCGTCTCCCAGGAGGTCGGCTCGTTGAAGCAGCCGATCTCGCGGATGGACTCGACGGTCCGGGCGAGCTGGGTGGTGGTGGCGACGTAGCAGCACAGGATGCCGCCGGGCACGAGTGCCTTGGAGACGGCCTCCAGGCACTCCCAGGGGGCGAGCATGTCGAGGATGACGCGGTCGACGTCGGTGTCGGAAAGGTTGTCCTGGAGGTCGCCGACGGTGAGCTGCCAGGCCGGGTGCGGGCCGCCGAAGTAGCGCTCGACGTTCTGCCGGGCGATGTCGGCGAAGTCGTCGCGGCGCTCGTAGGAGTGCAGCATGCCCTGGTCGCCGATGGCCCGCAGCAGGAAGCTGCTGAGCGAGCCGGAGCCGACGCCGGCCTCCACGACGCGGGCGCCGGGGAAGATGTCGGCGAAGGCGAGGATCTGTCCCGCGTCCTTCGGGTAGACGACGGCTGCCCCGCGGGGCATGGACAGGACGTAGTCGGGGAGCAGGGGGCGCAGCGCGAGGTAGGCGACGTTTCCGGTGGTGCGGACAACGCTGCCCTCGGGAGCGCCGATCAGCTCGTCGTGGGGGAAGGAGCCCTTGTGGGTGTGGAAGTTCTTCCCGGCTTCGAGCGTGAACGTGTAGTGGCGGCCCTTGGGGTCGGTCAGCTGTACCTGGTCCCCGACCTTGAAGGGCCCGCGCCTGCGGGCGGCACCGGTCGGTTCGGACATGTGAACAGCCTACCGGTCCCCACGGGCGGCTCGGACCAACGCAAGCGGCGGGCGGGCGGACGGTGCGGGCGAACGATGGGGGCCGGCCGCGGCCGCGTCACGCGGGTCTTGCCATGGCCTTGACGAAGGCGCGCTCGACGTCGGCGGCGGAGAGCACTCCGTAGATCTCCCCGGTCTCCTCGACGACGAGGTACTCGGTGGCCGGGGTGGCGCGCAGGGCGTCGAGGAGTTCCTCCCCGGAGAGCTCGGCGGAGACGCGCATGCCTTCGGTGAGTTCCTGGGCGAGACCGCCGACGGAGACCCAGGGGCGGCGGTGTTCGGGTACGCCGACGATGGCGGCCTCGCGGACGAGCGAGAGGGGGTTGCCGTCGGCGTCGACGACCACGAGGGCGCGGGCACCGGCCGCGTTGGCCCGGCGCAGGGCTTCCGAGAGCGGGGTGTCGGTCTGTACGGGGACGGCCCGGCGGGTGAGGGCGCGGGCGCGCAGCTCGGGGAGGTGTTCGCGCAGGCGGGCCATGCGGAGGCTGTTGCCGGCGCCGGTCCAGATGATCGCGGCGAGGATGGCGGCGAGCAGGGCGTCGGTGACCGTGTCCATGCCGTTGATCTCCGCGTTGCCGGAGCCGAGGGCGCCGGACTGGTTGAGGAGGGGCAGGCCGATCAGGACGGAGATGGCGAGGGCGCGGCCGACCCAGGCGGCGGCGACGGTGCCGCTCATGGGCTTGCCGGTGATCTTCCAGACGACGGCGCGGAGCATACGGCCGCCGTCGAGGGGGAGGCCGGGCAGCAGGTTGAAGGCGGCGACGATGAGGTTGGAGATCATCAGGCCGGCCAGCAGGACACCGGGGACGGTGCCGGGTCGCACGGGTTGCATGGCGAGGTAGAACACCCCGGCGAGCACGAGGGAGAGCAGCGGGCCGACGAAGGCCAGCACGAACTCCCGGCCCGGTGTCTCGGCCTCCTTCTCGATCTCGGAGACGCCGCCGAAGAACTGGAGCTGGATGCGGCGGACCGGGAGTTTGAAGCGGATGGCGGCGACGGTGTGGGCGAGCTCGTGGACCAGGACGGAGGCGTAGAAGGCGACCGCGAAGAAGAGGGACACGAGGTAGCGGGCGGCGCCGAGCTCCGGCAGCACGCGGTCCAGCTGTCCGCCGAACACCCAGGTGATCAGGGCGGCGACCAGGAACCAGCTGGGCGCCACGTAGACGGGCACTCCGAAGGGCCGTCCCATGAGCAGCCCGCCGCCGGGTTCCTTGGGTCGTACCGGCGGCTGCCCCTTGGCGATCCCGGCGTCGGCGTGGGACCGGTCGGGGTGCTTGTCGAAGCCGGGGGCGGGGTCGGGTTCCGGGTGGCCGGCGGGGGTGGTGCCGGGGGCCGGGGTGTCACCGGTGTCCTCCTCGCCGTCCGGGGCCGAGTCCTTGCCCTCGGCTTCCGCGGGAGTGGTCGGCTCCGGCTTCGGCTCGGGGCGGGTGGGGCTGTCGGCGCCGTCCGCGGTGGGCGGCCCGGCGGCGTCGTCGGGCTGCGGCCCGGGGGGCTCGGTGGCCGGGGTCGTAGGAACTGTGGGGTGTTCGGTCGGCTTTTCGTTGCCGGGCCGCGGCTGCCCGCTCCCGCCGCTCACGTCCACGGTGTCCCCTCGTTCGAAGCTTCTTCCGCACCATCCGGGCGGAAGGGTCTGTGGTCGATGGTATGCGGCCGTCGTGACTCGTTCCGCCCCGGCACCCCCTGTGTTTGCCCGGCGGCAGTACGGGACCGCGGCCCGCGGGTGGGTGACTGTCAGTGGCGGGCCGTATGGTCTGTGGTCATGGACAGCAGCATCGAGGGCGCAGAGGCGGTTCCACCGGTCACGACCGAGCCGGTGACGGCGGAGTCCGAGGCTGCGGCGGCGGCCGCTGCCCGGCCCGTGGTCATGGCGCCCGCTTCCCTGTCCCCCTCGCGGGCCAGTGACTTCATGCAGTGCCCGCTGCTGTACCGGTTCCGGGTGATCGACCGGCTGCCGGAGAAGCCGAGCGAGGCGGCGACCAGGGGCACCTTGGTGCATGCGGTCCTTGAGCGGCTCTTCGACGCACCCGCCGCCGAGCGGACCGCGCCCAGGGCGAAGTCGCTGATCCCGGGACAGTGGGACCGGCTGCGGGAGACGAAGCCCGAGGTGCTGGAGCTGTTCGCCGAGGATCCGGAGGGCGAGCGGCTCGCACGCTGGATGGGCGAGGCCGAGCGGCTCGTGGAGCGGTGGTTCACGCTGGAGGACCCGACGCGGCTGGAGCCCGCCGAGCGCGAGCTGTTCGTGGAGGCCGAGCTTGAGTCGGGGCTGCGGCTGCGCGGGATCATCGACCGGGTCGATGTGGCGCCGACCGGTGAGGTGCGGATCGTCGACTACAAGACGGGCAAGGCGCCCCGGCCCGAATACGCCGAGGGCGCGCTGTTCCAGATGAAGTTCTACGCCCTGGTCGTGTGGCGGCTGAAGAACGTGATCCCGCGGCGGCTGCAGCTCGTCTACCTCGGCAGTGGTGATGTGCTGACGTACGACCCGGTCCTCGCCGACCTGGAGCGCGTCGAGCGGAAGCTGCTCGCGCTGTGGGAGGCGATCCGGCAGGCCACCGAGACGGGCGAGTGGCGGCCGCGTCCGACCAAGCTGTGCGGCTGGTGCGACCACCAGGCGCACTGCCCGGAGTTCGGCGGCACTCCCCCGCCGTATCCGCTGCCGGTCACCGGGGCCGGGTCCGGCGAGGTGTGAGCCTTCGGGGCCGTGCCCCGGAGGCGAGCCGGTGAGCCCGCGCAGGGCAGAATGGGGCCGGACTAGCGAAGGAGACTCACGTGGCCATCCGCGTCCTACTGGTCGACGACCAGCCGCTGCTGCGTACGGGCTTCCGGATGATCCTGGAGGCCGAGCAGGACATCGCGGTCGTCGGCGAGGCCGGAGACGGCCTCCAGGCGCTCGACCAGGTGCGGGCCCTGCAGCCCGATGTGGTTCTGATGGACATCCGCATGCCGCGGATGGACGGTGTGGAGGCGACCCGGCAGATCACCGGGCCGGGCCGGGACGGGCCGGCGAAGGTGCTGGTGCTGACCACCTTCGACCTGGACGAGTACGTGGTGGAGGCGCTGCGGGCCGGGGCCAGCGGGTTCCTGCTGAAGGACGCGCCCGCCAATGAGCTGGTGCAGGCGATCCGGGTGGTGGCCGACGGTGAGGCCATGCTCGCGCCGAGCATCACGCGGCGGCTGCTCGACAAGTACGCCACGCATCTGCCGTCGGGTGACGAGCCGGTGCCGGACACGCTGCACACGCTCACCGACCGTGAGGTGGAGGTGCTGAAGCTGGTGGCGCGCGGCCTGTCGAACGCCGAGATCGCCGCGGACCTGTTCGTCAGCGAGACGACGGTCAAGACGCATGTCGGGCATGTGCTGACCAAGCTGGGGCTGCGGGACCGGGTGCAGGCGGCGGTGTACGCGTACGAGAGCGGGCTGGTGCGGCCCGGCGCGCAGTAGCAACTAGCGGCGAGAGCAACTAGCGACAGCGGTAGGAGAGCGGCGGAGCAGTCCGTCGTGACGACGAGGGCGCCTCTTCCCCGGTGGAGAGATCCGGGGGGAGGGGCGCCCTTCGTGTGTGTGCCGGGCGCCGTCAGCTCTTGCTGAGTTCCCAGAAGCGGAACACGGTCGAGGCGTCGAGGCAGTACTCCAGTCCGTAGACGCCGTCGCGGGTGACCGCGTACTGCTTGGCCTGCCAGACGGGGAGCACCGGGAGTTCGTCGGCGACGATGTCCTGGAGGCGGCCGAAGTCCCCGTCGGTGGCGGAGCGGTCGCTCTGGGCGGCGGTGCTCGGGATGAGGGAGCCGGTGATCGTGGTGTTGCGGTAGTTGTTGCTCAGCACGTTGCCCTTGCCGAAGAAGGGGGCCGTGAAGTTGTCGGCGTCCGGGTAGTCGGGCACCCAGCCCTTCACGTACACGCCGTACTTGCCCTTGGCGATGTCCTTCTCGTACTGGTCGAAGGCGACGGACTTGACGTCGGCGTCGAACAGGCCGCTGGCGTTGAGCTGCCCGGCGATGGCCTTCAGCTCCTGGTCGGTGGCGGGGCCGTAGCGGGACGGGGTGGACCAGAGGGTGAGCTTCACCTTGCCGTTGATGCCGGCGGAGTGCAGGGCGGCGGCGGCCTTGGCCTGGGAGGGGCGGGCGCCGTAGGTGTCGAAGAAGGCCGTGTTGTGGCCCGCGATACCGGCCGGGATGATCGAGTAGAGCGGGGTGGCGGTGCCCTGGTAGACGTTCTTGATCAGGGCGTCGCGGTCGATGAGATGGGCGATGGCCTTGCGGACGCCGACCTTTCCGGCGACCGGGTCGTGCATGTTGAAGACCAGGTGCTGGACCTCGGCGCTGCTGCCCTCGATGACCTCGATGCCCTTGGTGTCGTCCTGCTTCTCGATGTCGGCGATGTCGCTCGCGGTCAGACCGCGGTAGGCGATGTCGACCTCGTCGTCGAGGAGGGCCTTCTTGAGGGCGCTCTGGTCGCCGTGGAAGAACTTGAGGGTGACGCCGGAGTTCTTGGTCTCGGCGGTGCCCTTGTAGTGGGAGTTGGGTGAGAAGACGGCTTCGTCGTCGCCGAAGGAGTCGAGTTTGTAGGGGCCGGAGCCGACGGCCTTGTCGTCCTTGCGGAGGCCGTTCGCGTCGTACTGCCGGTGGTCGACGATGGAGCCTGCACCGGAGGCGATCTTGCTGGGGAAGGTGGCGTCGGGGACGCTGAGCCGGAAGACGACGGTCTTCTCGTCCGGGGTCTCGACCCGCTCCAGCATCGGGAACATGATCGCGGGGCCGGCCGAGTCGTTGATCTTCAGCATGCGGTCGAAGGAGAACTTGACGTCCTTCGAGGTGAGCGGGTCACCGTTGCTGAACTTGAGGCCGTCCTCGAGTGTGCATCGGTAGACCTTGGCCTGGCTGTCGGTGAAGGTGCACTCCTTCGCCGCTTCCGGCTGGGGCTCCACCGCGCCCTTGGGGAAGCTCAGCAGGGACTGGAAGACGTTGTTGAACAACAGCCAGGACCCGGGGTCGTAACCGGAGGCGGGGTCCGTGGCGAGGACGTCGTCGGACATCCCCATCACCACGGAGGAGCCGGTTCCCCCGGAATCACCGGTCTCCGAGCCGCAGCCGGTCAACAGGCCGGAGGCCAGTCCCGCCACGATGGGCAGGACCGGCCACTGGTTGCGCTTGTTCACGTGCATGTGCCTTGTCGTCGGATCTCGTCCCCGGAGCCACGGTCCCGGACCCGGGGCACAAACCCGATCACCTTATCGCCCGTCGGCACTATGCGTCCGACGGGCGGTAGGTGAGGGATCGTCAGCTGCCCGCTCCGCGGCTGAGCTCCCACAGCTGAAGCGTGGAGGACGAGTTGAGCGCGTAGGAGGTACCCGAGATGTCACTGCGCGCGGCGACGTACTGCTTGCCCTGCCACAGCGGCAGCACCGGAACGTCGCCGGCGACGAGGTCCTGGATTTCCGTGAGGCTCTTGGATGCGGTCAGCCGGTCGGCCTCGCGGCGGGACTCCGGGATCAGGGTGCTGCGGATCTTGCTGTTGGCGTACGGCGAGCCGAGGAAGTTGTCCTTGTCGAGGAACGGCGCCAGGTAGTTGTCGGCGTCCGGGAAGTCGGGGAACCAGCCCATGCCCCAGACGTCGTACGTGCCCTTGCGCGAAGCGGACTGGAACGTCGCCCACGGGGTGCCCTGGATACGGACGTCGAACAGGCCGCTGTCGTTGAGCTGCTTCTGCAGGACCTCGAACTCCTGCTTGGTGGCCGCACCGTAGTGGTCGGTGGTGTAGTGCAGGGTCAGCTTCACCGGGGTGGTGATGCCGGCCTGCGTCAGCAGCGCCTTCGCCTTGGTGACGCTGGGGTTGCCGTACTTGTTGAAGAACGAGTTGGAGTGGCCGGTCAGGGTGGCCGGGACCAGCGAGTACAGCGGCTCGGCCTGGGTGCCGTACACCTTGGAGACGAGCTCACCGCGGTTGATGACCTGGGCCATCGCCTCGCGGACGGCCTTGTTCTTCACGGTGGGCGCGTTGGTGTTGAAGGCCAGGTAGCGGATCTCCAGGCCCGGCATGTCGACCAGTTCGACGTTCGCGTCGGTGCCGGCGTCGAGCTTCTTGATCTGCGACGGCGTCATCGAGCGGATCATGACGTCGATGTCGCCCTTGTCGATGGCGGCACCCATGGCGTCGGCATCCGTGAAGGAGCGCATCACGACCTTGTCGTTGCTCACCTTCAGGCTCCCCTTGTAGTTGGGGTTCTTGACGAAGGTGGCGGTGACGATCTCGTCGTTCTTGACGTCGGCCTGCAGGGTGTACGGGCCCGAGCCGTCGATGTCGAACCCGTCGCGCAGCTTGCCCTTGTCGTAGTCCGCGGGGTTGACGATGCCCGCGACCGGAGTGGACAGCTTGTAGGGGAAGGTGGCGTCGGCGGTCTTGAGGTGGAAGATCACCTCGCGGTCGCCCTGCGTCTCGATGGTGTCGATGTCGGACATCAGGGCGAACACACCACTGTCCGCCTTGATGCGCAGGGCACGCTCGATGGAGTACTTGACGTCCTCGGCCGTGATGGCGTCGCCGTTGGCGAACTTCAGGCCGTCGCGGAGCTTGCAGGCGTAGCGTTCGTTGCCGCTGTCGGTGAAGCCGCAGCTCTCTGCGGCCTCGGGCACCGGGTCGCCCTCGCCCTTGGGCTGGATCATCAGGGTCTGCACGGTCTGGCGCAGGATGTTCCAGCTGCCGACGTCGTACGCGTAGGCGGGGTCGAGCGGCGCCGGAGCGTCCTTGGTGGCGGTGAACCGATCCGTGGTGCCGACGACGATCGCGTCGCCGCTCTTGCTCCCGCTGTCGGATCCGCCGCACGCGGCGAGAACCGGCGTGAGCAGGCCGGCCAGGGCCGGCAGCACCAAATGCTTACGGTTCATGCTCGAAGTTCTCCAGCTCTTCGGATCCGTGTACCCGGCATGCAGGGGTGTCGCGGCGGATCACGGGGGTAACGGCGATGTTCTCGCGATGAGATTAGTCCGCGCCCGCACGCGGGTTCACAGCCGCTGGAGTTGAGTCCCCATCACGCAGTGGAACCGGGTGCGGACACACCGAAAACCCGACAGAGGCATGATTAGTGCAGCGTTCCACCAATCGGGACACAAAGACACGGCGATTCCCCCCGAACGGGGGTGTCCTGCACACGTCGACATCGATGTCGACCCCTGGGGGCGTGGCGAACGTCACAGCCTCAACCAGGTGGGGAGCTGGCCGAATTCGGCCAAACGACCCGGTTCGAATTTCGGCGGGTCGGGCCCGGTGCCCTTCTACCCCAATGGACTTTGCACGCTGGGTGAACGGCTAGCGCATTTGCGTCATCAGACCGCGCAGAAATGCCAGGTCGACCTCTTCGAGAGAGGTCACCACGGTGCGGCGGTCGGCGGGGGCGATGGGGGCCACGGACGGCACCGCGACGACCTGGCAGCCGGCGGCCTCCGCCGCCGCGACGCCGGTCGCGGTGTCCTCGACGACGGCACATCTGGCCGGATCGACACCCAGTCCGGAGGCGGCGAGAAGGTACGGGTCCGGGTACGGCTTGGTGCGTGACACCTCGTCGCCGGCGATGGACAGCGCGAAGTGCTGGGTGCCGAGGGAGGTCAGCACGCGGTCGATGATGCGCCGGTGCGAGGCGGAGACGAGGGCCGTGGGGATCTCGTGCTCGTACAGCTCGGCGAGCAGCCTGGCGGCGCCCGGCATCAGGGGCAGGGCGCGGTCGATACGGTCCTCGAAGCCCTCGTTGAGCAGCACCGTCAGCTCGGCGAGGGTGATGTCGGCGCCGGTGGCCTCGATCAGGAAGCCCGCGCTGCGGGTCATGGGGCCGCCGACCACGACATGGCGCCAGGAGTCGTCGAGGGCGTGGCCGAGGCGCGCGAAGATCTCGACCTCCACGTCCCACCAGAAGCCCTCGGTGTCCACCAGGGTTCCGTCCATGTCGAGGAGCACGGCTTGGAGGGCTGAGCCTTCCGCCGTACGGGTTCCGAGCGCGGGGACCGTGCTGGTCATCCGGGCGCACCTCCTTGAGGGACGATCAGGCCGGTTCCCAGCGGGGAACCGGCCTGCGGTGGATCGACCAGTGTACGACTCCCGCAGGTGAAACGCCTGGTTTATCGCTGGGGCACCCGGGAATCCCCAGAAACACCCCCTGGACGCCCGGGAGGCTTCAGGTGTGCCCACGGGGGTCTTTTCGACGGGGTACGCCGACCTGCCGGGGGCACGCCCGGGAGGGCAACGGCGCACGGGCACACGCCTGCCGGGGCACCACCCAAGACACCCGAGGGGCCCTTCGGCGGCACCACACCGCGCCCAGGACGCCTGAGGCATGCCCACGGGTCTCTTTTCGCGGAACACACCGGCCTGCCGACAGGCACGCCGGTGCCCGGGCGACCACCCACGGGCACACACCTGCCGGGCACCGCCGAGCATGTGCTCGCTGGGGGCTCCCACGGCAGCCACCACGGAGCCGAGCCTTGTGGCTCGCACACGGGTGGAGCCCGACGAGCCGTCGGCTGCGGGTACCGCCCGGCGATGCTTCGCGCTGCGCGTCGGGGCGTACTGCTGCCCTGGGCTCCCCCGCGGGCAGGCACCTCGCCGTGCCTCGGCAGGTGCCCCGAGGTGCTGACGACCCGGCTGCGCCCGCCCGGCGGCGTGACACCACGGCCCGGAGCGGGGCCGGGAGGTGTCGGCGGCCTCGTCACCCCGCCCGACGATGCTTCGCGGCGCACGTCCGGGCGCACTGCTGCCCTGGGCTCCCCCGGGGCAAGCGCCTCGCCGTGCCCTGGCAGGTGCCCCGAGGTGCTGATGACCCGGCTGCGCCTGCCCGGCGGCGTGACACCAGGCCCGGAGCGGGGCCGGGAGGTGTCGGTGTCCTCGTCGCCCGGCCCGGACGTCCTCCGGTGAACCCCCGGAGGGCTCAGCGAGCGTTGAAGTACTTGGCCTCCGGGTGGTGGATCACGATCGCGTCCGTGGACTGTTCGGGGTGCAGCTGGAACTCCTCGGACAGGTGGACGCCGATGCGCTCCGGCTGGAGGAGGTCGGCGATCTTGGCGCGGTCCTCCAGGTCGGGGCAGGCGCCGTAGCCGAGAGAGAAGCGGGCGCCCCGGTACTTGAGGGCGAACATGTCCTCCATGTCGGCCGGGTCGTCCCCGGCGAAGCCCAACTCGGAGCGGACGCGGGCGTGCCAGTACTCGGCGAGTGCCTCGGCCAACTGCACCGACAGGCCGTGGAGTTCGAGGTACTCGCGGTAGGAGTCCGACGCGAACAGCTTGGCGGTCCGCTCGCCGATCCTGGAGCCGACGGTGACGACCTGCAGTCCGACGACGTCCGTCTCCCCCGACTCCTCCGGGCGGAAGAAGTCGGCCAGGCAGAGGCGGCGGCCGCGGCGCTGGCGCGGGAACGTGAAGCGGGTGCGTTCGTTGCCCTGCTCGTCGAGGATGATGAGGTCGTCGTCCTTGGAGACGCAGGGGAAGTAGCCGTAGACCACGGCCGCCTCCAGGAGGTTCTCCGTCTGGAGCAGGTCCAGCAGGCCGCGCAGCCGGGGGCGGCCCTCGGTCTCGACGAGTTCCTCGTAGCTCGGTCCCTCACCGGTGCGGGCCTGCCTGAGGCCCCACTGGCCCTTGAACAGCGCGCCTTCGTCGAGCCAGCTCGCGTACTCCTTGAGCTGGATGCCCTTGACGATCCGGGTGTCCCAGAACGGCGGGGTCGGCACCGGGTTGTCGGTGGCGACGTCCGAGCGGACGTGCCCCTCCTCCGGGCGGTCCTCGATCTCGACCGCGGCCGCGGCGCGCACCCGGCGCTGCTTGAGCTCCGGCAGCTTCGCCCCGGGCACACCGCGCTTGACGCCGATGAGGGCGTCCATGAGGCGCAGCCCCTCGAACGCGTCGCGGGCGTAGCGGACCTCGCCCTCGTACAGCTCGTGCAGGTCCTGCTCGACATAGGCGCGGGTCAGGGCCGCTCCGCCGAGGATGACGGGGTAGTCGGTGGCCAGGCCCCGCTGGTTGAGCTCCTCCAGGTTCTCCTTCATGATCACCGTGGACTTGACCAGGAGCCCGGACATGCCGATGACATCGGCGCGGTGCTCGTCGGCCGCCTCCAGGATCGCGGAGACCGGCTGCTTGATGCCGAGGTTGACGACGTTGTAGCCGTTGTTGGACAGGATGATGTCGACGAGGTTCTTGCCGATGTCGTGCACGTCGCCGCGCACGGTGGCGAGCACGATGGTGCCCTTGCCCTCGGCGTCCGACTTCTCCATGTGCGGTTCGAGATGGGCGACGGCGGCCTTCATGACCTCGGCGGACTGGAGCACGAACGGCAGCTGCATCTGGCCGGAGCCGAACAGCTCGCCGACGACCTTCATGCCGTCCAGGAGGGTGTCGTTGACGATGTCCAGCGCGGGCCGCGTCCGCAGCGCCTCGTCGAGGTCGGCCTCCAAGCCGTTGCGCTCGCCGTCGATGATGCGGCGCTTGAGGCGCTCCTCCAGCGGCAGGGCGGCCAGTTCCTCGGCCTTGCCCGCCTTCAGCGACTTCGCCGTGGCGCCCTCGAACAGGGCCATGAGCTTCTGGAGGGGGTCGTAGCCCTCGGCGCGGCGGTCGTGGATCAGGTCGAGGGCCGTCTGCACCTGCTCCTCGTCGAAGCGGGCGATGGGCAGGATCTTGGAGGCATGCACGATCGCCGAGTCGAGGCCCGCCTTGACGCACTCGTCGAGGAAGACGGAGTTGAGCAGGATGCGTGCGGCCGGGTTGAGGCCGAAGGAGATGTTGGACAGGCCGAGGGTGGTCTGGACGTCCGGGTGGCGGCGCTTGAGCTCGCGGATCGCCTCGATGGTGGCGATGCCGTCCTTGCGCGACTCCTCCTGACCGGTGCAGATGGTGAAGGTCAGGGTGTCGATGAGGATGTCCTCCTCACGGATGCCCCAGTTCCCGGTCAGGTCGTCGATGAGCCGTTCGGCGATCTCGACCTTCTTCTCGGGGGTGCGGGCCTGGCCCTCCTCGTCGATGGTGAGCGCGATCAGGGCGGCGCCGTGCTCCTGGGCGAGCCGGGTGACCTTGGCGAAGCGGGACTCGGGGCCGTCGCCGTCCTCGTAGTTGACGGAGTTGATGACCGCGCGTCCGCCGAGCTTCTCCAGGCCCGCCTCGATGACGTCGACCTCGGTGGAGTCGAGGACGATCGGCAGGGTGGAGGCGGTGGCGAAGCGGCCGGCCAGTTCCTCCATGTCGGCGACGCCGTCGCGGCCGACGTAGTCCACGCACAGGTCGAGCATGTGCGCGCCCTCGCGGATCTGCTCGCGGGCCATCTCGACGCAGTCGTCCCAGCGGGCGGCGAGCATGGCTTCGCGGAACTTCTTGGAGCCGTTGGCGTTGGTCCGCTCGCCGATCGCGAGGTAGGCGGTGTCCTGGCGGAACGGGACGGTCTGGTAGAGGGAGGCGGCGCCGGGCTCGGGCTGCGGGCTGCGCTCGCTCGGGGTGAGGTCGCGGACGCGCTCGACGACCTGGCGCAGATGCTCGGGGGTGGTGCCGCAGCAGCCGCCGATGAGGGAGAGGCCGTACTCGCGTACGAAGGTCTCCTGGGCGTCGGCGAGCTCGGGCGCGGTCAGCGGGTAGTGGGCGCCGTCCTTGCCGAGGACCGGCAGGCCCGCGTTGGGCATGCAGGCCAGCGGGATGCGGGCGGTGCGGGCGAGGTAGCGCAGGTGCTCGCTCATCTCGGCCGGGCCGGTGGCGCAGTTCAGGCCGATCATGTCGATGCCGAGCGGCTCGAGCGCGGTGAGCGCGGCGCCGATCTCCGAGCCGAGGAGCATGGTGCCGGTCGTCTCGACGGTCACCGACACGATCAGCGGCAGGTCGAGGCCGAGGGCCGTGAGCGCGCGGCGGGAGCCGAGGACGGCGGCCTTGGTCTGCAGCAGGTCCTGGGTGGTCTCGACGAGCAGCGCGTCGGCGCCGCCGGCGACCAGTCCCTCGGCGTTGCGCTGGTAGGCGTCGCGCAGGGTGGTGTACGGGGCGTGGCCCAGGGTGGGCAGCTTGGTGCCGGGGCCCATGGAGCCGAGGACCCAGCGCTGCCGGCCGTCGCGGGCGGTGAAGTCGTCCGCGACCTCGCGGGCGACGCGGGCGCCGGCCTCGGACAGTTCGTACACGCGGTCGGCGATGTCGTACTCGCCCAGCGCGGAGTGGTTGGCCCCGAAGGTGTTGGTCTCGACGCAGTCGACGCCCACGGAGAAGTACGCCTCGTGGACGGAGCGGACGATGTCGGGGCGGGTGAGGTTGAGAATCTCGTTGCAGCCCTCAAGATTCTCGAAGTCGTCGAGGGTGGGTTCCTGCGCCTGGAGCATGGTTCCCATGGCTCCGTCGGCGACCACCACACGCGTGGCGAGTGCTTCTCGGAGCGCGGACACACGGGTCCGGCTGTCGGCGGAAGGGGACGGTGGCAACGAGGCCATGAAGGGGCTCCCTGGGATGCGACGGCTGTCGGCTTTGCGGCTTCCCGGACGGGCCGGGCAGAACGCACGGCGCCAGAGTAACCGGCTGTGGGCTTGGATGGTCAGGGCGTCCACGAGGCGGACGGGTGTGGCGGCCGAGCCACGCCCAGGCCACATGTGATGTAACAGGTGCCGACCGACCATTAGCGGGAGGTCGGCATGGACCGGTAGTGTTCGGCATTGTCGAACGACGGGAAAACGACACCGCGCGACGGCGGTCGACGGGGACGGAGGCAGTACGGCGATGGCACGGAACATCCAGTCGCTCGAACGGGCGGCCGCGATGCTGCGGCTGCTCGGGGGCGGCGAGCGACGGCTCGGCCTGTCGGACATCGCCTCGTCCCTCGGCCTCGCCAAGGGCACCGCCCATGGCATCCTGCGCACCCTCCAACAGGAGGGTTTCGTCGAACAGGACGACGCCTCCGGGCGGTATCAGCTGGGCGCCGAGCTGCTGCGACTGGGCACGACCTATCTGGACATCCACGAACTGCGGGCGCGCGCCCTGGTGTGGACCGACGACCTGGCCCGCTCCAGCGGGGAGAGCGTCTATCTGGGCGTGCTGCACCAGCAGGGCGTGCTGATCGTCCACCACGTCTTCCGGCCCGACGACAGCAGGCAGGTCCTGGAGATAGGGGCCATGCAACCGCTGCATTCCACGGCCCTGGGCAAGGTGCTGTCGGCGTACGACCCGGTCGCGCACAGCGAGGCACTGGAGGCCGACCGCAAGCCCTTCACCGACCGCACGGTGTGCGAGCTGGAGGACTTCGAGCACATCCTGGACATCACACGCGCGCGTGGCTACGCCGCCGACGTGGAGGAGACCTGGGAGGGCGTGGCCTCGGTGGCCGCGCCCGTGCACGACCGCCGGCGCATGCCCGTGGGCGCGGTCGGCATCGCCGGCGCCGTGGAACGGCTGTGCCGGGACGGGGAGCTGCGCCCCGAACTGATCGCGGCGGTACGGGACTGTGCCCGCGCGGTGTCGCGGGATCTGGGCGCCGGACGGTTCTGAGCGCCGCACAACGTAAGAGCCGGAAGAGCCGGAAGAGCCGAAAAAGGCGAAAAAGGACCAGACCGGAACGCTGAGCGGCGTTCCGGCTGTCGCCATACCCTGAAGTGGACATAACGGACGAACATCATCGTTCGGTGCTCGAAGATCGATAACTCGCCGCGATCAATAACGATCAGGTTTTCGATAACAGAACTCTTGACGCGCCTGTAACGCCGGGGCAAGACTCCCGTCCATCGGTCGGCATTGTCGAACACCTACCGGCAATACGCGCTAGAGTGTGACAACGCCAAGGACCGGTTTCGCTCTCACCCCCGAGGGCGCCAGAACCCCCGGAGGGACCCGGGGTTCGGCTTCCCTGGACGAAGGACAAAGGAGTCGCGGGTGTCCAGCTCCGACATCTTCATCGGCGAGACCATCGGTACCGCCATACTCATCCTGCTCGGCGGTGGCGTGTGCGCCGCCGTGACCCTGAAGGCCTCCAAGGCCCGTAACGCCGGTTGGCTCGCCATCACCTTCGGGTGGGGTTTCGCCGTCCTGACGGCGGTCTACACCTCGGCACCGCTCTCCGGTGCCCACCTCAACCCGGCCGTGACCCTCGCGCTCGCGATCAAGGACCACGACTACAGCAACCTCCCCACCTACTGGGGCGGCCAGCTGCTCGGCGCCATGATCGGCGCGACCCTGGTCTGGGTGGCCTACTACGGTCAGTTCCGCGCGCACCTCACCGACAAGGAGATCGTCGGCGGTCCGGGTGCGCAGGACACGACGGCCAAGGTCGTCGAAGCCCAGGAGACGGGCGCCGGCCCGGTCCTGGGTGTCTTCTCCACCGGTCCGGAGATCCGGCACGCGGTGCAGAACCTCGCCACGGAGATCATCGGAACGATCGTCCTCGTCCTCGCGGTCCTCACCCAGGGCCTCAACGACAAGGGCAACGGCCTGGGCACCCTGGGCGCCCTGATCACCGCCTTCGTGGTCGTCGGCATCGGTCTGTCCCTCGGCGGCCCGACCGGCTACGCGATCAACCCGGCCCGTGACCTCGGTCCGCGTATCGTCCACGCCCTCCTGCCCCTGCCCAACAAGGGCGGCTCCGACTGGAGCTACGCCTGGGTCCCGGTGGTCGGTCCCCTGATCGGCGCCGCGATCGCTGCAGGCATCTACAACGTCGCATTTGCTTAAAGAGCACCGAGCTTCGTCTTCGAGCACCGAGCCTCACAGCACGCGTCGTACGTACAGCCCTCGTAACCACGGAACTCTCAGGAGCACACAGTGACCGACGCCCACACGGCCGGCCCCTTCATCGCGGCCATCGACCAGGGCACGACCTCCAGCCGCTGCATCGTCTTCGACCGGGACGGCCGCATCGTCTCCGTCGACCAGAAGGAGCACGAGCAGATCTTCCCGAAGCCGGGCTGGGTCGAGCACAACGCCAACGAAATCTGGACCAACGTCCAGGAAGTCGTCGCCGGAGCCATCCAGAAGGCCGGCATCACCCGTGACGACATCAAGGCCATCGGCATCACCAACCAGCGCGAGACCACCGTGCTGTGGGACAAGAACACCGGTGAGCCCGTCCACAACGCCCTCGTCTGGCAGGACACCCGCACCGACGGCCTGTGCCGGGAACTCGGGCGCAATGTCGGCCAGGACCGCTTCCGCCGCGAGACCGGCCTCCCGCTGGCCTCGTACTTCTCCGGGCCCAAGGCCCGCTGGCTGCTCGACAACGTCGAGGGCCTGCGGGAGCGCGCCGAGGCGGGGGACATCCTCTTCGGCACCATGGACACCTGGGTCATCTGGAACCTGACCGGCGGTGTCAACGGCGGCCACCACGTCACCGACGTCACCAACGCCTCGCGCACCCTTCTCATGAACCTGCACACCATGCAGTGGGACGAGAAGATCGCCGAGTCGATCGGCGTACCGCTGCAGATCCTGCCCGAGATCCGCTCCTCCGCGGAGGTCTACGGCGAGGTCACCGGCGGCAAGCTGGGCGACCTGCTCGGTGGCATCCCGGTCGCCTCCGCGCTCGGCGACCAGCAGGCGGCCCTGTTCGGCCAGACCTGCTTCTCCGAGGGCGAGACCAAGTCCACCTACGGCACCGGCACCTTCATGGTGATGAACACCGGTGACAAGATCATCAACTCCTACGCGGGCCTGCTGACCACGGTCGGCTACAAGATCGGCGACCAGCCGACGGTCTACGCGCTGGAGGGCTCGATCGCCGTCACCGGCTCCCTGGTGCAGTGGATGCGTGACCAGATGGGCCTGATCTCCACCGCGGCCGAGATCGAGACGCTCGCGCTCTCGGTCGAGGACAACGGCGGCGCCTACTTCGTACCGGCCTTCTCCGGCCTGTTCGCCCCGCACTGGCGCTCCGACGCCCGCGGTGTGATCGCCGGCCTGACCCGGTACGTCACCAAGGCGCACCTCGCCCGCGCGGTCCTGGAGGCCACGGCCTGGCAGACCCGCGAGATCGCCGACGCCATGGTCAAGGACTCCGGCGACGAGCTGGTGGCCCTCAAGGTCGACGGCGGTATGACTTCCAACAACCTGCTGATGCAGACCCTCGCCGACGTCCTGGACGCACCCGTGGTGCGCCCGATGGTCGCCGAGACCACCTGCCTCGGCGCCGCCTACGCCGCCGGCCTCGCCGTCGGCTTCTGGTCCAGCACCGACGAGCTGCGCGCCAACTGGCGCCGGGCCGCCGAATGGACCCCCAACATGGACGCGGAGACCCGCGACCGTGAGTACAAGAACTGGCTCAAGGCCGTCGAGCGGACCATGGGCTGGATCGAGGACGAGGACTGAGCGGCTCGGACCGCCCAGCCAACTCTGACTAGGAGTAAGAACCCGACATGACCAGTCAGTCCACCCTGCAGTCCGTGCCTGCCCTGGGGACGCACCCGGCCTCCGGCTCCCACCCGAGCCGAGCCGAAACCAGGGAGCAGCTCTCCAAGGCGTCGTACGACCTCCTCGTGATCGGCGGCGGCATCCTTGGCATCTCCACCGCCTGGCACGCCGCGCAGTCCGGCCTCAGGGTGGCTCTGGTCGACGCCGGCGACTTCGCCGGCGCCACCTCCTCCGCCTCCTCCAAGCTCCTCCACGGCGGTCTGCGCTACCTGCAGACCGGCGCGGTGAAGCTGGTGGCGGAGAACCACTTCGAGCGCCGTGCGGTCTCCCGCCAGGTGGCCCCCCACCTGGCGAACCCGCTCACCTTCTACCTCCCCGTGTACAAGGGCGGGCCGCACGGCGCCGCGAAGCTCGGAGCGGGCGTCTTCGCCTACTCCGCGCTCTCCGCCTTCGGTGACGGTGTCGGTCACCTGCTCAGCCCCGCGAAGGCCGCGCAGGACGTACCGGAGCTGCGCACCGAGAACCTCAAGGCCGTCGCCGTCTACGGCGACGACCAGATGAACGACTCGCGCATGGCGCTGATGACGGTCCGCGCGGCCGTCGAGGCGGGCGCGGTCGTCCTGAACCACGCCGAGGTCACCGGCCTGCGCTTCACCCAGGGCCGGGTCACCGGCGCCGACCTCAGGGACCGGGTCTCCGGCGAGGAGTTCGGCGTCAACGCCCGCCTGGTGCTGAACGCGACCGGCCCCTGGGTCGACCACCTGCGCCGTATGGAGGACCCGAATGCCGCGCCGTCCATCCGCCTCTCGAAGGGCGCGCATCTGGTCCTGAAGCGGACCTCGCCGTGGAAGGCGGCGCTCGCGACCCCCATCGACAAGTACCGCATCACCTTCGCGCTCCCCTGGGAGGACATGCTCCTGCTGGGTACGACCGACGAGGAGTTCGAGGGCGACCCGGCGGATGTCGCGGTCAACGAGAAGGACATAGCCCAGATACTCGACGAGGCGGCCTTCTCCGTCCGCGACCAGCAGCTCGACCGGTCCCTCATCACCTACGCCTTCGCGGGTCTGCGCGTGCTGCCGGGCGGCCCCGGCGACACCGCCAAGGCCAAGCGCGAGACCGTGGTGACCGAGGGCAAGGGCGGCATGCTGTCCGTGGCGGGCGGCAAGTGGACCACCTTCCGGCACATCGGCCGCACGGTGATGCAGAAGCTCGAAGAGCTGCCGGGTCACCCGCTGGGCGAGGACTTCGAGCCGATCTCCTCGCTGCCGAAGAAGCTGCCGCTGCCCGGTGTCGCCAACCCGCGTGCCGTCGCCCACCGCCTCCTGGTGGACAACCCGGCGCCCGGCCCGCGCATGGCCGCCGACACCGCCAAGCACCTGGCCACGCACTACGGTTCGCTGGCCTTCGACATCGCCCGCATCGCCAACGAGAGCCCTGAGCTGGGCGAGCGCGTCCACCCGGACGCGCCGGAGATCTGGGCGCAGGTCGTCTACGCCCGTGACCACGAGTGGGCCGAGACGCCGGACGACGTGCTGCGCCGCCGTACGACGCTGACGATCCGCGGTCTGGCCACGGACGAGGTCCGCGCCAAGGTCCAGGACCTGCTCGACAAGAAGTAGGTGCTCGGTGCCGGCCGACTCCCCCTGACCGGGTCGGCACCGTCGGACCGGCCCCCTCCGCACCGGGGCCGGGACACGAGAGGGGCGGCTCCACGCCGATGGAGCCGCCCCTCTCTCCTTTCGCGGCGCCGTGCGGCCCCGGGCCGGGCCGGGGGCTGAGCGGTGGCTCCATAATGTGCTGAGACATCGGATGTCTGAGCGACAGGGAGGCCCGCCATGGCAGTCACCGATGAGGCGATCGAGAAGATCAAGGACATGATCGTCTCCGGTGCGCTGCGCCCCGGCGACCGGCTGCCCAAGGAGAGTGAACTCGCCGCCGAGCTCGGGCTGTCGCGCAATTCCCTGCGGGAGGCCGTACGTGCCCTGTCGCTGATCCGGATCCTGGATGTGCGGCAGGGCGACGGGACGTACGTCACCAGCCTGGACCCGCAGTTGCTGCTGGAGGCGATGAGCTTCGTCGTCGACTTCCACCGCGACGACACCGTGCTGGAGTTCCTCGCCGTGCGCCGCATCCTGGAGCCGGCCGCGACCGCGATGGCGGCCTCCCGGATCAGCGAGCAGCAACTGGACGCGCTCTCCTCGCAGTTGGACGCGCTCGGCGCGGCGCCCTCGGTGGAGGAGCTGGTCGCCTGCGACCTGGAGTTCCACCGGGGGATCGTGCACAGCGCCGGCAACTCGGTGCTGTGCTCGTTGCTCGACGGTCTGTCCGGGCCCACCACCCGGGCCCGGATCTGGCGCGGGCTGACCCAGGAGGACGCGGTCGGGCGCACGCTGCGCGAGCACCGGGCGATCCTGGCCGCGCTGCGCGACCGGGACGCGGAGGCGGCGCGCTCTTGGGCGACCGTGCACATCGCGAGCGTGGAGCAGTGGCTGCGCAGCTCGCTGTGAAGCCCCTGTGGGGAACCGGCGAAAAGCCCCTGTGGAAAACCGGTGGGGCTGCCGTTCGCCGCGGGGTGTTCGAGCGTGGCGAACGGGGCAGTGATCCGTTCACTCCCCCGTGCAAGGGGGCTGCGAGCGCCCCCGCCGGACGCCGTAAGGTTGGGACGTACGCGAGGGCACGTCGGAAGGAGGCGCTGGGTGATCGAGCTGGAGGGAGTTCCCGAGCTGATCGACCCAGTCATGGTGGCCGCGTTCGAGGGCTGGAACGATGCCGGCGACGCCGCCTCCACCGCGGTCGCGCATCTGGAGCGCGAGTGGAAGGGCGAGGTGTTCGCGGCGCTGGACGCCGAGGACTACTACGACTTCCAGGTGAACCGCCCCACGGTGTGGATGGACGCGGGCGTCCGCAAGATCACCTGGCCGACGACAAGGTTGTCGGTGGTCCGGGTCGGCGGCGAGAAGCCGCGCGACCTGGTGCTGGTCCGCGGTATCGAGCCGTCCATGCGCTGGCGCTCGTTCTGCAACGAACTGCTCGGTTTCGCGCACGAGCTGGGCGTGGAGCTGGTGGTCGTCCTGGGCGCCCTGCTCGGTGACACCCCGCACACCCGTCCGGTCCCGGTCAGCGGGGTCACGTCCGACCCGGACCTGGCACAGCGCATGGACCTGGAGGAGACCAAGTACGAGGGCCCCACGGGCATCGTCGGCGTCCTCCAGGAGGCGTGCACGCACGCGGGTGTCCCGGCGGTGTCGCTGTGGGCGGCCGTCCCGCACTATGTGTCGCAGCCGCCCAACCCGAAGGCCACGATGGCGCTGCTCAACCGGCTGGAGGACCTGCTCGACCTGCGCATTCCGCTGGGCGAGCTGCCCGAGGACGCGCGGGCCTGGCAGGTGGGCGTGGACCAGCTGGCCGCCGAGGACAGCGAGGTCGCCGAGTACGTCCAGACGCTGGAGGAGGCCCGCGACACCGCCGAGCTGCCGGAGGCGTCGGGCGAGGCGATCGCCCGCGAATTCGAGCGCTATCTGCGGAGACGGGACGTTAGCCCGCCGGGCGGCCACGCCACGGCGGACGGCACCGACAGCACGTCGTACCTGCGGGACAACCCGGGAGGCCGCACCCGGCCCCCGAAGCCACCGAAACCCGACACCTCCGGGACCGACGACGAGGACACCTCGGAGGACTGAACAGGGGCGGTACGCGACACGCGTACCGCCCCTTCGCCGTCCCGGCCCAGCGGCAGTACCCGGTCGGATGGTGGCGTCAAAGCTGTTTCAAGTCGGATTGCACCCGTTACCCAATTCAACTTCTTTCCAAACCGAGTTGCCGAAACCCGTCTGGACGACTCGGCGCGGAAGTGCTTGTTTGTCTCTCCGTGGCGGCTCGCACGGACCGAAGGGAGCGGTACCGATGACCGACCAGACAGTGCCGGCGCAGGGCCCGGGGACGTCCGGGCCGGGGCCCGACGGAGCGGGGTTCACCTATCGGGGAGCCGAGCAGGAACTGATCGTCGTCGCGCGGCCCGAGGCCCGGCTGCGTGCCGGCGCCGACGGGGTCCGCTCGGCGGCGGGTGCCGACCTGTCGGCCCTGGCCATGTTCCTCGGCGACGAACAGCTGGCCCTGGAGCCGCTGTTCGGCAGTGAGGAGCGGGTGCGGCAGTCCGGCGGCGAGGGCGTGCCCGACCTCACGCTGTTCTACCGGGTGCGCGGCGGGGAGAGCCGGGCGCAGGAGCTGCGGGCCCGGATGGCCGCGCTGCCGGGTATCGACACGGCGTACGTCAAGCCGGGCGCCGTACCGGCCACCCTCTCGGACGACGACCGGCGACGGAAGGAAGGCGCCCCGGTCACCCCTGACTTCAGCGGCCGTCAGGGGTATCTGCGGCCGGCGCCGGAGGGGGTCGACGCGCACTGGGCCTGGCAGCGGCCCGGTGGCGCCGGCCAGGGGGTGACGGTGATCGATGTCGAGGGAGCCTGGCAGCTGGGGCACGAGGACCTGGCCGCCAAGCTGGCCGGAGTGGTCGTCGGCACCCCGCTGACCGACCCCGCCTGGCGCAACCACGGCACCGCCGTGCTCGGGGTGCTCGGCGGGGACCGCACCGAATACGGCGTCACCGGGATCGTGCCGGACGCGGTGACCGCGGCCGCGTCGTTCCAGGACGGCGGCACGGCCGCGGCGATCCACGCGGCCGCCGACCGGCTCGGCCCCGGTGACCTCCTGCTGGTCGAACTGCACCGCCCGGGGCCGCGGTTCGAGTACGCGGACCGCGACGACCAGCGTGGTTACATCCCGCTGGAGTGGTGGCCGGACGACTACGCGGCCGTACGGTACGCCGCCTCCCGGGGCGTCGTGGTCGTGGCGGCCGCCGGGAACGGCGGCGAGTCCCTCGACGACGCGGTGTACGAGCGGCGTCCCGACGGCTTCCCGTCCTGGTGGCGCAACCCGTTCAACTCGGCGAACCCGTCCTCCGGCGCCGTCCTGGTCGGCGCGGGTGCCCCGCCTCCCGGCACCCACGGCCGCGACCACGGGCCGGACCGCTCACGGCTGGCGTTCTCCAACTACGGCGCCCGGGTGGACGCCCAGGGCTGGGGGCACGAGGTCACGACCACCGGCGGGTTCTGGGACCGGCCCGGCGACCTCCAGGGCGGGCCCGAGGAGATCGCCTGGTACACGGACACGTTCTCCGGGACCTCTTCGGCCACCCCGGTGGTGGCGGGCGCGCTGGCCTCGCTGCAGGGCATGCTCAAGGCGGCCGCCCAGCCTCCGATGTCCCCGGAGCGGGCCCGCGAGGTGCTGCGGGCCACCGGTTCCCCGCAGCAGGACGCACCGGGCCGGCCCGCCTCCCAGCGGATCGGCGCCCGGCCCGACGTCAGGGCGGCGGTCACGCATCTGCTGCCGCAGGCGGTCGGCTCCGGCCCGGCGGAGCGGTACTGGGACGAGCTGCTGCCGTACCCCCGTGAACTCCCGCCCAGGCTCCGGCTGTTCGTGGCCGGCTCCTGGCGGAACCTGAATCGTCCGTCTCCCGAGATCCGCCAGGCGGTGCACACCGCCTTCGCGGGGGGACGGCCCGATGTCCGCGTGTGGTTCGCGGACGACGAGATCGTCGGCCTGGTCGTGACGGGCTGACGTTCATCACCGAGCAAGAGTCCAGCACGAGCAAGAGTCCATCAAGGGAAGGTGACACCTCATGAGCACCACCCCGCAGATGAGCCCGATGGGACAGCAGTTCCCGACCACCTCGCCCCAGCAGCAGCCGTACGGCATGGGCACGTACGGGCTGGGCAGTTCGCTGGAGCAGCTCCAGCAGCTCGGGCAGCAGCAGCCGTACCAGCAGCTGATGCAGCAGCTCGGGCAGCCGCAGGTGCCCGGCGAGCAGCAGATGCAGCAGCAGCTCCAGCAGGTGACGCAGGCCGCGATCCAGCAGGTCTCGGCGCAGGTGCTGCAGGCCGGCATCGCCAACGGCTTCATCGACATCGTGCAGCCGCTGCCCGGTCAGCCGCAGCAGATCTTCCTGCGCTTCCAGGACGGCTTCCGGGTCCTCAACAACCCGACCCAGCAGGCCCACCGGGAGATCCAGGAGGCGTTCGCCCGCGGCCACCAGGTGATCGGCGTGTGGGACAGCACGTCACCGGCGATCCTGCGCAGTGTGCGGGTGCAGAAGCTCTGACCCACGCACAGCCGCGCGGCCGGCTCTGACCCACGCATAGATGAAGGGGCGCTTCCTCGGCGGAGGAAGCGCCCCTTCCGGCTTGCTTGTCAGAGCGCCACGCCCAGCAGCGCGTCCACGGCACGCGACACGACGCCGGGGGCGCCGTTGTCCGTGCCGCCCCGCTCGTCCTGCAGCGCCACCCACCGGTCCACGGCGGCCAGCGCGGCGGGGGCGTCCAGGTCGTTCGCGAGGGCCTCGCGGATCTCCTCGACGAGGGCCTCGGCGGGCGGGCCGTCGGGCCGGGAGACGGCGGCGCGCCAGCGGCCGAGCCGGGCCACCGCGTCGGCCAGGACCTGGTCGGTCCACTCCCAGTCGGCCCGGTAGTGGTGGGCGAGGAGGGCGAGCCGGATGGCGGCGGGGGCGACGCCGTCGTGGCGCAGCCGCGAGACGAAGACGAGGTTGCCCTTGGACTTGGACATCTTCTCACCGTGCAGCGCGACCATGCCGGCGTGGACGTACGCCTTGGCCATCGGGAACTCGCCGGTCAGCACCTGGGCGTGCGAGGCGCCCATCTCGTGGTGCGGGAAGGCCAGGTCGGAGCCGCCGCCCTGGACGTCGAAGCCCATGCCGAGGTGATCCAGGGCGATGGCGACGCACTCGATGTGCCAGCCGGGGCGGCCCCGGCCGAGCGAGCCGCCGTCCCAGCTGGGCTCGCCCTCGCGGGCGGCCATCCACAGCATCGGGTCGACGGGGTTCTTCTTGCCCGGACGGTCCGGGTCGCCGCCGCGCTCGGCGGACAGCAGCCGCATGGCCGCGGCGTCGAGGTTCGAGACCTCGCCGAAGTGCGGGTCGGACTCGACGGAGAAGTAGATGTCGCCGTCGAGCTCATAGGCGGCGCCGAGGTCGCGCAGCCGCTCCACGAGCGGGACGATGCCGGGTATCGCCTCGACGGCGCCTATGTAGTGCCGCGGCGGGAGCATCCGCAGGGTGGTCATGTCCTCGCGGAACAGGGCCGTCTCCTTCTCGGCGAGGGCGACCCAGTCGAGGCCGTCCCGCTCCGCGCGCTCCAGCAGCGGATCGTCGACGTCCGTCACGTTCTGGACGTAGTGAACCTGCCGCTTGGTGTCGAGCCACACGCGCTGAACCAGGTCGAACGCGTTGTAGGTCGCCGCGTGACCCAGGTGGGTCGCGTCGTACGGGGTGATGCCGCAGACGTAGATACGGGCGACGGGACCGGGGTCGAGGGTGACGAGGCCGCCGGTCGCGGTGTCGTGGATCCTCAGGTCGCGGCCCTGACCAGGCAGGGCGGGGACCTCGGAAGCGGGCCAGGCATGCATGTACATGAGCCTAACCGGCCAGAAGTTCGGTGTACGAACCGGACCGGGCCGGACGGCCGGAAAGGCGATCTTGCGATTCGGCGCCCGGTGTGCCTTCCCGGTGCTGACCTCGTGCCTTCCGGTGCCGACGGTGTGCCTTCCCGGTGCTACACCGGCGGCCAGGGGATCGCCGGCCACTCCCCGCTCGGCTCCGGGTGCTTCCCGGACGTGAGCAGCGCCCCGACACGCGCGCGCGTGGCCGCCAGCTCCGCGCCGGTGATCAGCCCGGCCAGCCGCACACCGAGCGCACCGCCGTCGCCCAGGGCCTCCGCGATGCCCTTCAGGACGCCGACCGCCTCGGGGGTGAGCGGCTCCCCCGCCCAGCCCCACAGCAGGGTGCGCAGCTTGTTCTCGGCGTTGAAGGTGACCCCATGGTCGATGCCGTACAGCTGTCCGTCGGCGGTGGGCAGCAGATGGCCGCCCTTGCGGTCGGCGTTGTTGATCACCGCGTCGAGGACGGCGAGCCGGCGCAGCCGCTCGTCGTCGGCGTGCACCAGCAGCGCGGTGCGGCCCTCACCCACCTCGGCGAAGCCGATCGCCTTCCAGCCCGGTCCCGGCTCCTCGCGGTCCACCAGGGCGAGCAGTTCGGCCTCGGGGGCCGCGTCGATCCACAGCTGGCACATGCCCTCGCCGTACGGCCCGTCGCGCAGCACGGTGGCCGGTACGAGCCCCCAGCCGGTGGCCTCGGAGACCTCGTAGGCGGCCACCTCGCGCTCGGCCAGGGTGCCGTCGGGGAAGTCCCACAGCGGGCGTTCCCCGGCGATCGGCTTGTACACGCAGGAAGCTTCCTGCCCGTCGATCGCGACCGTGCAGAACAGCGCCGCGTTGGACGCCTCGCGGATGCGGCCGCGCACCTTCAGCTCACCGTGGGTGAGCAGTTCGGCGGCGGTCACGCTCCGCGGCGGTATCCGTTCTGGCGCGGACATACGTGTCCTTCCGGATCGAGCGGGAGGCTGCACAGCGGGCACGGCGGCCGCCCGGCGTTGACGACGTCGAGGGCGCGCTTGGCGAAGGCCCTGGCCTGCGCGCCGGTGAGCCGGACCCGCAGCATCGGGGGCCCGTTCTCCTCGTCCTGGAGCAGCCGTTCCTCGGCCTCCGCGAGGTCCTCGTCGGTGTCGGCGTCCAGCTCGACGAGCGCCTGGGCCTCGACGATCATGCGCTGTTCCTCGCCGTCCCAGGCCAGGGCCATGGTGCCGACGCGGAACTCCTCATCGATGGGGGCGTCCAGCGGAGCCGAGTCGGCGATCTCCGTGGGCGCCACGGCAGGGACGGCGGCGTTGCCGCCACTACGGCGTACGACCTCGTCGAGGAGCTCGTCCATGCGCTCGGCGAGCGCGGCGACCTGGGTCTTCTCCAGGACCACGCTGGTCACCCGGGGGCCGGCGGTGGCCTGGAGGAAGAACGTACGGCGCCCGGGCAGTCCGACGGTGCCGGCCACGAAGCGGTCCGGCGGGTCGTAGAGGAATACCTGACGGGACACGTCCTGTCTCCATTGGAATCGAGAGTGCGTGAATCGAGAGTGCGGCGATCGGGGTTGCGTGGAGGTTCGTGCGTGCACGCGGATGGGTGGATCGCTTCACCCTACTGCGGCCGACGATCACGGTGCGCCCGCACCACCCCCGACCGGTGCGTCTTCTCCCGGGGGTTCCTCGCGCGGGGCAAGGGAGGCGAAATCCCCGGTGTCGCCGAGACGGACGAGAAAGGGCCTGAGGCGGGTGTAGCGGATCGCGGTGATGGAACACGGTTCGACGGAGATCCGCTGGAAGAGGTCGAGATGAAGGCCGAGGGCGTCCGCGACGAGGGACTTGATGATGTCGCCGTGCGAGCACATGAGGTACACGGCGTCGGCGCCGTGCTCGTGCTCCACGCGCGCGTTCCACTCGCGTACGGCCTCGGCGGCGCGGGTCTGCATCGCCCGCATGGACTCCCCGCCGGGGAACGCGGCCGCCGACGGGTGGGCCTGGACCACCTGCATCAGCGGCTCGTCCTTGAGTTCGGCGAGCTTGCGGCCGGACCAGTCGCCGTAGTGGCACTCCCCGATCCGCTCGTCGGTGTGCGCGCGCAGTCCCGGCCGGGCGTCGAGGAGGGGCTGGATCGTCTCCTGGCAGCGTTGCAGCGGGCTGGTGACGACCTCGGCGACCGGCAGTTCGGCCAGTCGCCCGGGCAGTGCCTCGGCCTGGGCGGCCCCGCGCTCGTCGAGGGCGACGCCTGGCGTCCAGCCGGCGAGCACGCCCGCGGTGTTGGCGGTGGACCGTCCGTGCCTTACGAGGATCAGGGTGGGCATGCGGCCCAGGGTAGGCGCACACCGGAGTGCGCAGACGGGTGGACGAAGGGAGAATACGCTCCGTGATCGTCGACTGCGCCATCTACCGCGACGGGCACCGGATGGAGGGGCCCGACGATTTCTCCGACGCCCTCGCCGAGGCGCGCGCCCGGGGTGACAGTTTCCTCTGGATCGGTCTGTACGAGCCGACGGAGAACGAGTTCAACCTGGTCACCGAGGAATTCGGGCTCCATCCGCTGGCCGTGGAGGACGCCCTGAAGGCGCACCAGCGGCCCAAGCTGGAGGTGTACGACGACTCGCTGTTCGTGGTGCTGAAGCCGGTGACGTACGAGCCGAAGAGCGACCGGGTGACCTCCGGCGAGCTGATGCTCTTCCTCGGCGACTCGTTCGTGGTGACCGTGCGCCACGGCGAGGGCTCGCCCCTCGGGACGATCCGGCGCCATCTGGAGGAGCAGCACGAGATGCTGCGGCACGGTACGACCGGGGTGCTGTACTCGATCGCCGACGCGATCGTGGACCACTATCTGGAGGTGGCCACCGAACTGGGCACCGATCTGGAGGAGTTGGAGGCGGAGGTGTTCTCGCCGTCGTTCGGCGGCTCGCGGCACACGGCGTCGCGGATCTACGCCTTCAAGCGGCAGGTCCTGGAGTTCCGCCGGGCGACGGTGCCGCTCGGGGTGGTCATGGGCAGGCTCGCGGGGGTGGGCACCTCCGGCACGGCGGTGCCGTTCGTGCACGAGAAGGCGCGCCCGTTCTTCCGGGACGTCAACGACCACCTCACCCGGGTGAACGAGTCGGTGGAGGGTCTGGACCGGCTGGTGTCGGACATCTTGTCGGCGCACCTGGCGCAGATGAGCGTCCGGCAGAACGACGACATGCGGAAGATCTCGGCGTGGGCGGCGATGGCCGCGGTCCCCACGATGATCGCGGGGATCTACGGCATGAACTTCGACCACATGCCCGAGCTGCACTGGCTGTGGTCGTATCCGGCGGTGATCGTGGCGGTGATCGCGCTGGAGGTCGTGCTGTACCGCCTGTTCAAGCAGCGCGGCTGGCTGTGACGCGGTCTCAGGCGAACTCGGCGGCGGTGGTCGCGGGCCCGCCGAGGGCGTTGCGCCGCTCGGGCATCCGCAGGGACACCATGCGCCGCCAGCCCGCGAGCCGCTCCCACGCGTAGACGGCGTGGATGCCGGCCGCGAGCATCAGGGACCTGGGCCTCGACCAGCGCAGGATGCGCCCCATGTGGGCCATGACCGCGAGGCTGACGTCCCGGTAGATCCGGATCTCGGCGAGGGCGCACTCGCGCAGGGTGCGCTGGATGGCGCGGCCGTGGCCGGCGCGGGCGAAGCGGAGCAGTTCCTCGTGGCAGTAGGCGAGGTGGTTGTCCTCGTCCTGGGAGATCATCCGCACCGCGCGGCCGATGTCCGGGTGGTCGGCGAAGTGCTTGCGCAGCAGTTCCATCTGCTCGGAGGCCCGCTGCTCGGTGACCCGGCTGTGGGCGAGGTAGGTGACGATGTCCCGCACGGTCAGCGGCCTGTCGGCGGTGAGCTTCTCGTGGGCGAGGCCGATGCCGTGCCGTTCGAGGAGCATCGTGTAGTCGGTGTCGGGCGGGACGGGGACGGGTCGCAGTCCGCGCTTCTTCATCAGGGCGTTGAAGATCCGCCCGTGCTTGTCCTCGTCCGCGCCGTGGCGGGCGATCTTGGGGGCGAGTTCGCGTTCGGTCTGCGGCACCAAGGCGGCGATCCGCGCGTTCTCCCAGCCGCCCTGGGACTCCCCGCCGGCCGCGATGGAGCAGAAGAGCCGGAAGGACTCGTCGTTGTCGATGATCTCCTGGAACAGACTCTTGGCCGAAAGCATGGTGGACACCTCTCCGCAGGACGCACGGATTCCGCATATTTCCGCAGGTTCCGCAAAGAACGAGTCAATTGCGGCACCGGAGGCGTTGCAACAGCTGCGTCGGACAAGTGCGCCGAAAGAAGGAGCACCGGTGTCGTACCGGGGGCGTAACCGCCGAAGCCCGGGCGCGTTGTTCCCCGTGACGGCCGTGGCGGGGAAGACCCCCGAGCCCCCACCACGGCCGCTGAAAATCCCCTTCGGGCGTTACGCTCCCTTTGCGTTCACTTTACCCCCGCATGGCATTTCCTCACCGGTCGGCCTCACACCAGTCCGGCGCGCTCGGCGGCCTCGCTGCCGGCGCGGAGGGAGGCGATCCGCTCGTCGAGCGTGAAGCCCGCGGGAGCGAGGGTGAGGGTGGTGACCCCGGCCTCGGCGTAGGCCTTCATGCGGTCGGCGATGCGGTCCACGGAGCCGAGCAGCGTGGTCTGGTCGATCAGCTCGTGCGGTACGGCGGCCGCGGCGCCCTGCTTGTCGCCGGACAGGTACTTGTCCTGGACCTCGGCGGCTTCCTTCTCGTAGCCCATGCGCTGGGCGAGCTGGTTGTAGAAGTTCTGCTTGCGGCTGCCCATGCCGCCCACGTACAGCGCGGTGTAGGGGCGGAAGGTGTCGGCGAGCCGGGTCACGTCCTTGTCCTCGCCGACGGCCAGCGGGAGGGTGGGACAGACGTCGAACCCGTCGAGGGTCAGGCCCGCCTTCTCCCGGCCCGCACGCAGGTACTTCATGGCGGTGTCCTCGAGGTGCTCGGCCGAGGGGAAGATCAGCAGCGCGCCGTCGGCGATCTCACCGGTCTGCTCCAGGTTCTTGGGGCCGATGGCGGCGATGTAGAGCGGGATGTGCTCGCGCTGCGGATGGACGGTCAGCTTGATCGGCTTGCCGGGGCCGCCGGGCAGCGGCAGCGTCCAGTGCTCGCCCTCGTACGACAGCCGCTCGCGCGTCATGGCCTTGCGCACGATCTCGACGTACTCCCGCGTCCGCGCCAGCGGCTTGTCGAACTTGACGCCGTACCAGCCCTCGGAGACCTGCGGCCCGGAGACACCGAGGCCGAGCCGGAAGCGTCCCCCGGAGAGCGAGTCGAGCGTCGCGGCGGTCATCGCGGTCATCGCGGGCTGGCGGGCGGGGATCTGCATGATGGCGGAGCCCACGTCGATGCGCTCGGTGCGCGCGGCGACGAAGGAGAGCACCGTGGGCGCGTCGGATCCATAGGCCTCCGCGGCCCAGCACACGGCATACCCGAGCCGGTCCGCCTCCTGGGCCACGGCGAGGTTGTCCGCGTCCATTCCGGCACCCCAGTAGCCGAGGTTGATCCCGAGCTGCATGAGCGCATCCCCTTACTGATCAGTAATGTCCCTGTGCCGGAGACACTAGCGCGGCGGGCCTTCCGTCGGCAGAGGGTGCCGCCTCCGGTGGGCGCGGCGGCCGGCCCGGCCCCGGTAAGCGTGCGGAAATCGGTTGTCCACAGGCAACCCAATCCATCACCTCTGGCCAGTAATCTCGGCGTTCATGGAGCAGAGGCATCTCGGCCGGACCGGCCTGCGCGTGTCCCGGATCGGGCTCGGCACCCTCACCTGGGGCCGGGACACCGACGAGCACGACGCCGCGGACATGCTGAAGGCGTTCTGGGAGGCGGGCGGGACCCTCGTCGACACCGCGGACGTGTACGGCGGCGGAGAGGCCGAGTATCTGCTCGGGCGGCTCATGGAAGGGCTCGTGCCACGCCGGGACCTGGTCATCTCGACGAAGGCGGGGAGCATTCCGGACCCGGACCGACGCTTCGACGGCTCGCGCGGTCATCTGCTCGCCGCGCTGGACGCCTCCCTCGCCCGCCTCGGCACGGACCACGTCGACATCTGGCACGTGCACGCCTTCGACCCGGACACCCCGATGGAGGAGACCCTCCAGGCCCTCGACCTCGCGGTCAGCAGCGGCCGGGCCCGCTATGCCGGAGTCTCCAACTTCTGCGGCTGGCAGCTCGCCAAGGCGGCGACCTGGCAGCTCGCGGCCCCGGGCACCCGCACCCGGCTGGCCAGCACGCAGATGGAGTACTCGCTGCTCCAGCGTGGCGTGGAACGCGAGGTGCTGCCCGCCGCCCTCGACCTGGGGGTCGGTCTGCTGCCCTCCTCGCCGCTCGGGCGCGGTGTGCTGACCGGCAAGTACCGCCACGCCACTCCCGCGGACTCGCGCGGTGCCTCGGAGCATCTGGCGCCCTTCGTGGCGCCGTATCTCGACGACACGGCGACCCGCATCGTGGACGCGGTGACGACGGCGGCGGACGGGCTGGCGGTGACCCCGCTCCAGGTGGCCCTCGCGTGGGTGCGCGACCGGCCCGGCGTGGCCGCCCCGATCATCGGCGTGCGCAACGCACAGCAGCTCACGGCGGCATTGTCAGTGGAGGCCCTTAGTCTTCCTGACGAGATCTGCCGGGCGCTGGACGATGTGTCGGCGCCCCTGCACCGCTATCCCGATCACGACTGGAGCACGCTGTGAGCACGGAGCCGGAGACCCCGGACGAAGCCGAGCCGGGGCCGCCGGAGGTCCCGGACGGAGCGGAGAGCGGCACCGCCGCCGGCCCGTCGGCCTCGGATGCCGGGGCGGAGACCCGGCCCGATCGGGCGGAGACCGCCGCCGCGCCCGAACGGTCCGAGGCGGAAGCCGAGTTGGCGGCCCAACAGGTCGAACGGGAGCGGATCGAGCGCCGCAAGGCCGAGAAGAAGGGGCCGGTCGCCGCGGGCGCCAAGCTCAGCGGCAAGGCGGCCGATCTGCTCGCGGCCGTACGGGCGGTGGAGAGCGGCGAGAAGCCGGCGTCCACGGTCTTCGCCGAACCGGCCCCCGCCCCGCGCAGACCGGCGTCGCCGGAGCCCGCGCGCCGACCCGAGCCCACGGCACCGGCAGCCGGTCAGGCTCCCGCACTCACCGCGCCCGCCCCTGCCCCGGAAGCCGTCGACGCCGTACGCCGTGTCCTGACCGAGGGCGGCGCGCCCGACACCCTCGCGCCTCAGGTCGCGGCGGCCCTCGGCGAGGGTGCGGACACTCAGCTGCGGGACGACCCGTGGCAGCTCCTGAAGGTCACCGGGGTGCGGCCCGAGCAGGCCGACGGGTTCGCGCGGGCGCTGCTCGGCGCGGAGTGCGGCCCGGACGACGAGCGGCGCGCCCGTGCGGTGACCGGCTGGCTCCTTGAGCAGGCGGCCCTGGCCGGGCACACCGCCCTGGAGCTGCCCGTGCTCACCGCGGCGCTGGCCCAGCGGGGCGTGCCGGATCCGGACGCCGCCGTGCAGAGCGCCCTCGCGGAGGGTGAGGCCCTGGTCTTCCAGGACGCCCTCGACGAGCCGGGAGCCCCGGCCCGGCCGGAACCCCGGGAAGGCGACGAGGAGGAGGACGGCGAGGAGCGGCCCGTCCGTGTCCTGGTCGGCCTGGAGCGGTACGCGCTCGCCGAGGAGAGCCTCGCCGACGGCCTGGCCCGCCTGCTCAACTCCGTGCCCAAGGAGGACGGTCCGGGCGAGGCCCGGGAGCGGGCCGCCGCCGCTGCCGGGGGCTCCGCGGGCGAGCTGATCCGGGCGGTCGCGGCACACGGGCTGGTGCTGCACACCGGCGGACACGCGTCCCTCGCCGACCCGGCGCGCCTGCTGCACGAGGCGCCCGGTATCGGGCTGCGCGCCTGGGCGGTGACGCACACCGACGGCGGCCGGGACGACTTCACGGCCCTGGCGGCCGGGTTCGGCGAGCAGGCCGGACCGTCCGGCGGCGGGACGGCCACCGTGGCGGGGCTGCTGTCCGGCGCCGAGGGCCCCGGGCGGGACGCCGACGGTGCCCTCGACCTCGACCTGCTGATCGTGCTGGACGCGCCCCAGTTGGACGTGGAGACGGCGGCCCTGCTCGTCGAGTCGCTGCCGGACGGCGCCCGGCTGGTGCTGGCCGGGGATCCCGCCGTGCTCTGGTCGGCCGGGCCCGGGCGGGTGTTCGCGGACCTGCTGGCGGCGCGGGTGTGCCCGCAGGTCGCCTCGCGCGTGCCCGATCCCGGCCCCCTCGGCGAGCTGGTCTCCGGCATCGGCATCGGCGAGCTCCACCGGGTCGAGGCGCCCGGCAAGGAGATCGTCATCGTGCCGGTGCGGGACGCGGGCGAGGCGGTGCACCGGACCGTGCAGCTGGTCGCGGACTCCGTGCCGCGGGCCATCGGCGTACCGGCCGAGCACACCGTGGTGATCACCCCGGGACACGGCGGAGCCGCGGGCACCCGTGCACTCAACACGGCGCTCAAGGAACGGCTCAACCCGGGCCCGGGCCGCTTCGGCGGCTTCGACCCGGGTGACCGGATCGCCTACTCCCCCGCGCCGGGGCGCACCTTGCCGGGCCTGGTGCTGAAGGCCGACGCCGACGGGCTGCACCTGTCGTGCTCGGGCGCCCCCGTGGTCGTACCGAGGGAGCGCGTGGAGCAGTCCGTGCGCCACGGGTGGGCGCTGACCGCGCACCAGGCCGTGGGCGGCCGCTGGCCCGCGGTGGTCGTGGTGCTGCCCGGTGACGCCGCACCGGCTCTGAGCCGGCCCTGGGTGTACACGGCGTTCAGCCGGGCGGCCCGCCATCTGTCCGTGGTCCACGGTGTGGAGCAGGCACTGCCGAGGGCGGTCGCCGAGACCCCGGCCAAGCCGCGCACGACGCGGCTGCCGGCCCTGCTGAAGGCCCAGGTCCCGGCGTCCGGCTGAGCGCTGCGGCGGTGCCGGACCGGCCTCGGCGTCGGTCCGGCACCGCTCCGTGCGTCAGCGATCCACGATCGGTGACGCACGGGGCGGTGACCGACGGATCAGCGATCCGCGTCCAACGGCTCCAAGTCCTCGTCGCCGTCCAGGTCGAGCTCGTCCTCCAGATCGTCGTCCCCGGTCATGTCGTCGATCTCGTCGTCGATCTCGTCGTCGAAGACCGCGCTGACGTCGAAGCGGCAGACCACCCGCTGCGGGTCGACCTGCTCGAAGGGCGCCTCCAGCCACTCGCCGGGGTCGGTGGGGTCGTCCGCGGCGGTCACCCACAGCGTGGCGTCGCCCTCCTCCAGCCCGAACTCCTTGTGCCGGGAGGCGATCTCGTCCGGTTCGAACTCCCCGAACAGGACCCCGAGCGCCCCGTGCACCGTGCCGGAGGTCTCCGTGTCCGCGCCGTCCCCGTACTCCACCGCCTCGACCCGCTCGGCCTGCGCGAGCAGTCGCTGCGGTTCCGCGACGGAGTAGTCGCGGCGGATCAGCACACTGATCGCGCTCGGTTCCTCGGGGCCCGCGTACGGCGGCAGCGTGTCTTCCGTACCGGGGATCTCGAAGGGCGTGACCTCGTCATAGCGGTCGTAGAGCAGCTCGTCGTACGCCTCGGCGGCCGCGGCCAGCTCGTTGAACGCATCGTAGACAGCGGGGTCGTCCTCCCCCGACCTGCGTTCGACCGCAGCCAGGTGACGGTCGAGCGCGGTCTTGACCGCCTCGGCGGCGGCGCGTACCTCGGCAGCGGTGGGCTGCGCAGCATCAGACATAGTGCAGACGCTATCCGTACCGGGCCCCAGCCCGCACAATAGATGCGATGCCGGAATACGAATTTGTCGACGTGTACGTACCGCGCGGGGTCTCCCGCAAGGAGGCGACGCGTCTGCTGACGGACCATGCCGAGTACGGACACTGGGAGTTGGACCGACTGAGCCTGATGCGCGACGGCAGCCGCAGGGTGCGGTTGCGCCGGCGGATCATCCGCCAGGTGCGCGCCACGTGGTGATCCGGGGGACCTGAACGGAGCGGGCCCCGCTTCGGCGGGGCCCGCTCCGTTTTCCCGGGTTCCGGTCCTGTCCCGTGCTCGTGCGCTATGCCGAGGCGCGGGCCTTGCGGTACATCACGGCCCCGGCGAGCAGGGCCCCCGCGCCCACCGGCAGCACGATGCCGATCGGCAGGTCACTGCCGGTGTGGGCGAGCTGCGCGGCGCCGGAAGGCAGCCGGGCGACGACGGAACTCGCCCCCTGCGGGCCGCGGTGCGAGGAGCCGCCAGGATTGCCGTGGCCCTTGGTGGGCGGTGTGCCCGGGTGACCGGGCGTTCCGGGGTGGCCAGGCGTTCCGGGGTGGCCCGGGTGACCGGGCGTACCCGGCTGACCGGGGTGCCCGGGGTTGCCGGGTTGGCCGGGGTTGCCGGGCTGACCGGGCGGCGGCGTACCGTTGCCGCCCCCCGGAGGCGTTCCATGGCCCCCGCCGGGCGGCTGGCTGGGGTGTCCTCCGCCGGAGCCGCCATTGGCGCAGTCGTTGCCGATGGCGGCGTTGCCGGCCCCCACGACATTGACGCTGTTGCCGCACACATTGACCGGCACGTCGATCGGCGCCTGCACGGTGTTGCCCGAGCCGACGCCGGGCGAGCCCGAGGTGTGTCCGCCCGCGTGCGAGCCGCCGTGATCACCGGAGCCGCCCTGGTCTGCACACTTGTTGCCCACGGACGGGTTGAGGAGCCCGACGACGTTCACGGTGTTGCCGCAGACGTTCACCGGCACGTGCACCGGTGCCTGCACGGTGTTGCCGGACAGCACGCCCGGCGAGTTCGAAGCGGTGCCGCTCGCGCCCGAGTCGGCGTGGGCGTAGCCGCCCGCCGCGGCGAGAACTCCGGTGGCCGCAGCCACGGTCATCAGTCCCTTGCGGGTACCCAGTCGCATTGGTGATTCCCCCCTGCCTTCGTTCCTGCTACGAATTTCCTGCACTGAATTCGTACGGCGAATCCGCTGGTGAATTCGGCGTGAAAAGACCGTTCGGCCCCGGAGCGCATGGCGCGCGCTCCGGGGCCGACGGAAGGACGCCCCTCGGGGAGTCGTCGTCAGTGGTTGACGCAGGTGTTGCCGAAGGCGGGGTTCAGCAGCCCGATCACCGAGATCGTGTTGCCGCAGACGTTCACCGGGACGTGCACCGGCACCTGGACGACGTTGCCGGAAACGACACCCGGGGAGTGCACGGCGGCACCCTGGGCACCGGAGTCGGCGACGGCGAGGCCCGCGCCAGCGAGCACCAGACCACCAGTGGCAGCCGCAGCAGCGACGACCTTCTTGAGCATTGTTCCTCCTTGTTGGCAAAGCGATCCCAAGTAGCTGATCGCATCACCAGTAACGAGGAGGGAGTAATGGAGCTACGAGCCTATGGTCACATTCACTCTTCTCAGTCACCTCCGCACAGGTGGCCGATTATCGGGGTGCCGGTAGTTTCGATTCGGCTGGGATTTTTCAGGACGCGTCGATGAACCGGTCGAGCACCCGCACACCGAACTGCAGCCCGTCCACCGGCACCCGCTCGTCGACCCCGTGGAACATGCCCGCGAAGTCCAGCTCCGGCGGCAGCTTCAGCGGCGCGAAGCCGAAGCCGCGGATGCCGAGGTCGTCGAAGGACTTGGCGTCCGTACCGCCCGAGAGCATGTACGGGACGGCCTTGGCGGCCGGGTCCTCGGCGAGCAGCGCGGACTGCATGGCCTCGACGAGCGCCCCGTCGAAGGTGGTCTCCAGGGCCTTGTCGGAGTGCACGTCCTCGCGCCTGACCTTCGGGCCGAGGATCCGGTCGAGGTCGGCCAGGAACTCCTCCTCGAACCCGGGCAGGAACCGGCCGTCGATGTTGGCGGTGGCCTCGCCCGGGATGACGTTGACCTTGTAGCCGGCGTTCAGCTGCGTGGGGTTGGCCGTGTTGCTCAGGGTCGCGCCGATGAGCTTGGCGATGCCGCCCAGCTTGGCCAGGGTGGACTCCATGTCCTCCGGGTCGAGCTCGGTGCCGAGCGCGTCGCCGAGCTCGTCGAGGAAGGCACGGGTGGTCTTGGTGACCCGCACCGGGAACTTGTGCCGCCCCACGCGCGCGACCGCCTCGGACAGCTCGGTGATCGCGTTGTCCCGGTGGATCATCGACCCGTGCCCGGCCGTGCCGGCCACGGTCAGCTTCATCCAGTGCATGCCCTTCTCGGCCGTCTGGATCAGATAGAGGCGCCGCTGCTCGTTCACGGTGAACGAGAACCCGCCGACCTCACTGATGGCCTCGGTGACGCCGTCGAAGAGGTCGGGGTGGTTGTCGACCAGCCACCGGGCGCCGAACGTGCCGCCCGCCTCCTCGTCCGCCAGGAAGGCGAGCACGATGTCCCGGGGAGGCCGGCGCCCGCTGCGCAGCCGGTCGCGCACCACCGCGAGCGTCATGGCGTCCATGTCCTTCATGTCGACGGCACCGCGCCCCCACACGCATCCGTCCGTGACCTCGCCGGAGAACGGGTGGTGGGTCCAGTCGTCGGCATTGGCCGGTACGACGTCGAGGTGGCCGTGGATCAGCAGCGCGGGCCGCGACGGGTCCTCGCCCTCGATACGGGCCACGGTCGAGGCACGCCCCGGGTGCGACTCGAAGATCCTCGGTTCGAGACCCACCTCGGCGAGCTTCTCGGCCACGTACTCGGCGGCCTTGCGCTCGCCGGGGCCGGAGTGGTCTCCGTAGTTGCTGGTGTCGATCTGGATCAGCTCGCGGCAGAGGTCCACGACCTCGTCCTCGCCGGTGACGCCTCTGGCCGTGTCCGTCTCGCTCACGCCGATTCCTCCCACTGTCACTGCTGGTCGGTCCCTCTCATCCTCCCTCCCCTCCCGCGTCCGCCCCAAGACCGGACCCGGTCCGTCACAGGCCGTTCACGCCGGCGCCGGCCCGGGGACGGGGCGTGATCGGCCGCCCCGAAAGCCTGGTAATGTTTCCTTCGTCGCCGCGAGGGAAACCGCGCACGACAGACACCTTGTCCGGGTGGCGGAATGGCAGACGCGCTAGCTTGAGGTGCTAGTGCCCTTTATCGGGCGTGGGGGTTCAAGTCCCCCCTCGGACACCAGTGAGGGCCCCTGCCGAGCAGGGGCCCTCGGGTTTTCCCTCCGACGGTTCCTGACGGTCCGTCATCCGCGTGGGCGCACCGCGCGGTCGGTCAACTGGTCGGTGCGCGGCGCCAGTTCTGCATGCCGTCTGCACGGATGTGGGCCATCTCTCGTCTCCCCCACGGATCTCCAGGTCACAGGCGTGCGCCCGCGCCCACGGCGTCCCCCGGACGGCTGCCCCAAGTGGCCGGACGAAGGGGTGGAGCATAGCGTCGTACTAATATTTCCGGCTTGTTACCGAGCTGGAGCCGGACAACCCCAGGCAGACCTGCGGGCCCGCCAGCGCCCCGGAGGCTTCCGGGAACTAGACGCGAGGACCGGATGGCAGCCATACAGGAGGGCAGCGCCCTCGGCCTGCTCGACGAGGAAATCCGCGAGCAGTTCGGCGACACGGCACGCTTCTCCGCGGGAGCGGCCGCCTCACCGCGCACGCTCGTCGACGTGTTCGACGCATCCGTACGGTCGTACCCGGACGAGCTCGCCCTGGACGACGGGACGACGCGGCTCACCTACCGGGCCCTGGCCGTCGAGGTGGAGCGACTGCGGATGCGGCTCGCGGACGCGGGCGTCGGGCTCGGGGACCGGGTGGGCGTGCGGGTGCCGTCCGGGACCAATGAGCTGTACATCGCCGTCCTGGCCGTGCTCGCGGCCGGTGCCGCCTACGTTCCCGTCGACGCCGAGGACCCCGACGAGCGGGCCGAACTGGTGTTCGGGGAGGCGCAGGTGCGGGCCGTGATCGGGGCCGGGCACCGGATCACCGTCAACGGCACGGCCGACGTCCCGGCCGCCCGCCCCGGCATCGAGCACGACGCCTGGATCATCTTCACCTCCGGGTCCACCGGCAAGCCCAAGGGCGTCGCCGTCACGCACCGCAGCGCCGCCGCGTTCGTGGACGCCGAGGCGGCCCTGTTCCTCGTCGAGGAGCCCATCGGGCCCGGGGACCGGGTCATGGCGGGGCTGTCGGTCGCCTTCGACGCGTCCTGCGAGGAGATGTGGCTGGCCTGGCGGTACGGCGCCTGTCTGGTGCCCGTGCCCCGCTCGCAGGTCAGGAGCGGTGCCGACCTCGGTCCCTGGCTGGTCGAGCAGGAGATCACCGTCGTGTCCACGGTGCCGACGCTGGCCGCGCTGTGGGAGCCGGAGACCCTCAACGACGTACGTCTGCTGATCTTCGGCGGTGAGGCCTGCCCGCCCGAGCTGGCGCAGCGGCTGGTCACGGAGGGGCGCGAGGTGTGGAACACCTACGGGCCCACCGAGGCGACCGTCGTGGCGTGCGCGGCGCTGATGACCGGTGAGGAGCCGGTACGGATCGGGCTGCCGCTGGGCGGCTGGGAGCTGGCGGTCGTCGACGAGGCCGGGGAGCCCGTGCCCATGGGCGGCAGCGGGCAGCTGGTCATCGGCGGGGTCGGGCTCGCGCGGTATCTCGACGCCGAGAAGGACGCGGAGAAGTACGCGCCGCTCCGGTCGCTGGGCTGGGAGCGCGCGTACCGCAGCGGTGACCTGGTCAGGGCCGATCCCGAAGGGCTGATCTTCCTGGGGCGGGCCGACGAGCAGATCAAGCTCGGCGGGCGCCGGATCGAGCTCGGTGAGGTGGACGCCGCTCTCCAGGCGCTCCCGGGCGTCGCGGGGGCCGCGGCCGCGGTGCGCACCGCCCGCGGCGGCAACCAGCTCCTCGTCGGCTATGTCGTCACCCAGGACGGCTGGGACCACGCGGCCGCCGTCGAGAAGCTCCGGGCCGAGCTGCCCGCCGCCCTGGTGCCGCTGCTCGCGCCGGTCGGCGAACTGCCGACCCGGACGTCCGGGAAGGTCGACCGCGACGCCCTGCCGTGGCCCCTGGAGGGCCTGGAGACCGGCGGGAAGGCCGAGCAGCTCTACGGCACCGAGGCCTGGCTCGCCGAGCAGTGGACGGAAGTCCTCGGCATCCCGGTGAGCGGCGCCGGTGATGACTTCTTCGCGATCGGCGGCGGCAGCCTGGCCGCCGCCCAGCTCACCACCCGGCTGCGCACCCGTTACCCGAGCGCCGCCGTCCTCGACATCTACCAGCAGCCCACCCTGCGCAAGCTGGCCCGGCGCCTGGAGGCGTCCGCGCACGACGACGGCGCGCGGCGGACGGTCGCGCCGGTCCCGGTGCGCGCCCAGATCATCCAGATTCTCCTGCTCGTCCCCCTGTACACCCTGCTCGGGCTGCGCTGGGCGGTGGCCCTGGCCGCGCTCGGGAACCTGCTGCCCGGCTACTCCTGGCTGCCGACCGCACCCTGGTGGCTGATCGCGGCGGGCGCCGTGCTGCTCTTCAGCCCGCCCGGACGGATCGCGCTCGCCGCGGGCGGAGCGAGGCTGCTGCTGCGGGGCGTGCGGCCCGGCCGCCATCCGCGCGGCGGGAGCGTGCATGTGCGGCTGTGGGCCGCCGAGCGGCTGGCCGACTTCACCGGGGCGACCACGCTGACCGGGTCGTGGCTGGAGCGGTACGCGCGGGCGCTGGGCGCCAAGGTCGGCCAGGACGTGGATCTGCACTCGCTGCCCCCGATCACCGGCATGCTCAAGCTGGGGCGGGGTGCCGCCGTGGAGTCCGAGGTGGACCTGTCCGGGTACTGGCTGGACGGTGACCGGCTGGAGATCGGGCCGGTGAAGGTGGGGGCGCACGCCGTCGTCGGGACGCGCAGCATGCTCTTCCCGGGCGCGCGGGTCGGCAAGCGTGCCGAGGTGGCGCCCGGCTCGGCCGTCACCGGGCAGATTCCCACCGGTCAGCGGTGGGCCGGCGCGCCCGCGGTCAAGCTCGGCAAGGCCAAGCGCAACTGGCCCAAGGAGCGGCCGCAGCGGGGCACGTACTGGCGGGTGATGTACGGCGTGACGGGCGTCGCGCTGAGCGCCCTGCCGGTGTCGGCGGCGGTGGCGGCGCTGCTGGTCGCCGGTGTGTTCGTGACGCCCGGCGCGGGACTCGGCGAGGCCCCGCGGGGAGCCGCGCTCGCGCTCGTCCCGGCCACGCTGGCCTACGGGCTGGTGTACGCGCTGAAGATCCTGATCGCCGTACGACTGCTCAGTGTGGGTCTGCGCGAGGGCACGCATCCGACGCACAGCCGGATCGGCTGGCAGGCGTGGACGGTCACCCAGCTGATGGACCGGTCCCGGGAGACGCTGTTCCCGCTGTACGCGGGTCTGGTGACGCCGGTGTGGCTGCGGCTGCTCGGGATGCGGATCGGCCGGGGCGCCGAGGTGTCCACCGTGCTCGCGCTGCCGAGCCTGACCACCGTCGGCGACGGGGCCTTCCTGGCGGACGACACGCTGACGGCGCCGTACGAGCTCGGCGGTGGCTGGGTGCGGATCGGGCGCGCGGAGATCGGGCGGCGGGCGTTCCTCGGGAACTCCGGGATGACCGCGCCGGGGCGGAGCGTGCCGGACGGCGGTCTGGTCGGCGTGCTGTCGGCGACGCCGAAGAAGGCCAAGAAGGGCACCTCGTACCTCGGGCTGCCGCCGGTGAAGCTGCCGCGCAGCGCGAACGACGGCGACCAGAGCCGTACGTACGACCCGCCGGCCCGGCTGCTGTGGGCGCGCGGGCTGGTGGAGCTGTGCCGGATCGTGCCGGTGTTCTGCTCGGCGGCGCTGGCCGTGCTGACGGTGGCGGCGCTGTGCGCGCTGGGGGCGTGGGCCCCGCCGCTGTCGGGTCTCGTGCTGCTCGCGGCCGGGGCGACGGCGGCGCTTGTGTCGATCGTGGCGAAGTGGCTGCTGGTGGGGCGGCACCGCGGCGGGGAGCATCCGCTGTGGAGTTCCTTCGTGTGGCGCAACGAGCTGGCGGACACGTTCGTCGAGGTCGTGGCCGTGCCGTGGCTGGCCGGGTCGGTGCCGGGCACACCGCTGTTGACGGCATGGCTGCGGGGGCTCGGCGCCCGGGTCGGCAGGGGCGTGTGGGTGGAGAGCTACTGGCTGCCGGAGACGGACCTGGTGACCCTGGAGGACGCCGCCACCGTGAACCGTGGGTGTGTCCTCCAGACGCACCTCTTCCACGACCGGATCTTGCGGACGGATACTGTTGTTCTCCGTGAGGGCGCCACGCTGGGCCCTGGCGGGATCGTGCTGCCCGGCAGCACGATCGGGGCCCGTACGACGCTGGGTCCCGCGTCGCTCGTCATGGCCGCGGAGTCCGTCCCGGACGACACCCGCTGGCTCGGCAACCCGATCGAGGCATGGCGGCCCTGAACGCGGGCCACTCGGCGCCGGTGGGCGGTGCACCGGCTTTGAAGCGGAGTGGCGGCACAGTGCAGGGAGCGAACGCGGCAGTGGCAGTTCAGCAGTCAGTGGGCCGGGACCCGTACTTCCCGGACAACGGTGATCCCCGCTACCGGGTGCACCGCTACGAACTCACGCTGGACTACCGTCCCGGCCCCAACCGGCTGGCGGGGACGGCCCGGATCAACGCCATCGCGGGGCGCTCGACGCTCACCGAATTCCAGTTGAACCTGGCCGACTTCAAGATCGGCCGGGTGCGGGTGGACGGCCGGCAGCCGCACTACACGCACCGCGGGGGCCGGCTGCGGATCCGTCCGGCGAAGCCGTTGCGGGCCGGGGCCGCCTTCACCGTCGAGGTGCACTGGTCGGGCAACCCCAGGCCGGTGCCGAGCCCCTGGGGCGGGATCGGCTGGGAGGAGCTGGACGACGGGGCGCTGGTGGCGAGCCAGCCGATCGGAGCGCCGTCCTGGTACCCGTGCAACGACCGGCCCGCCGACAAGGCGTCGTATCTCATCTCGGTGACCACGCCGTCGGCGTACTCGGTGGTCGCGGGCGGGCGTCTGCTGACCCGTACGACGAAGGCCTCGACGACCACCTGGGTGTACGAGCAGTCCGCGCCCACGTCGAGCTATCTGGTCGGGCTGGCGATCGGCAAGTACGAGACGGTGCTGCTGGGCGACCCGGGTCCGGGCGGGGTTCCGCAGCACGGGCACATCCCGGCGCAGCTGCTCCCGGAGTTCTCGCGGGACTTCGCGCGGCAGCCCGCGATGATGGAGCTGTTCCAGGAGCTGTTCGGGCCGTACCCGTTCGACGAGTACGCGGTCGCGGTGACCGAGGAGGAGCTCGATGTGCCCGTCGAGGCACAGGGGTTGTCGTTGTTCGGCGCCAACCACGTGGACGGGGCGCGGGGTTCGGAGCGGCTGGTCGCGCACGAGCTGGCGCACCAGTGGTTCGGCAACTGTCTGTCCATCGCGGACTGGCGGCACATCTGGCTGAACGAGGGCTTCGCCAAGTACGCGGAATGGCTGTGGTCGGAGCGCTCGGGCGGCCGCAGCACGCAGCAACTCGCGGCGACGGCACACCGGTTGCTGTCCACGCTGCCGCAGGACCTCCGGCTGGCCGACCCGGGCCGCAAGTCGATGTTCGACGACCGGCTCTACGAGCGCGGCGGCCTGGCGATCCACGCGGTGCGCTGCGCGCTCGGCGACGACGCGTTCTTCCTGATGCTGCGCAGCTGGGTACGGCTGCACCGCAACGGGGTGGTGTCCACCCCGATGTTCACCACACACGTGGCCCGCTTCGCGGACGAACCACTGGACGGCCTGTTCGAGGCCTGGCTGCACCGGGGGACGCTACCCCCACTGCCGACGCCGGCCGCACCACGGGGGACGGCGGAC
The DNA here is from genome assembly GCF_040654755.1 of Streptomyces sp. NPDC050625. NCBI lineage: Bacteria > Bacillati > Actinomycetota > Actinomycetes > Kitasatosporales > Streptomycetaceae > Streptomyces > Streptomyces sp. NPDC050625. The sequence goes on along the minus strand of NZ_JBFAIQ010000006.1, from coordinate 139,154 downwards.
TCGGCCTGAGCACCGCTGCCGTGCCGGTGGTCCCCGACACGGCACAATGGGGGCCGTGTCCCGACGTGCCGCTAGTCCCGTGAAGTCCGTGTCCGTCTGCCCCTGTGGGCTGTCCGAGCCGTACGAGACGTGCTGCGGGCGGTATCACCGCGGTGGGGTGGCCGCGCCTACCGCCGAGGCGCTGATGCGGTCGCGGTACAGCGCCTTTGTGAAGGGGGACCGTGGGTATCTGCTGCGGACGTGGCATCCGCGTACGCGGCCGGCGCGGTTGGATCTCGATCCGGGGATGACGTGGACCGGGCTCGAGCTGCTGGGTGCGACGGAGGGGTCGGCCTTCCACAGCACCGGGACCGTGACCTTCCGGGCGTCCTACCGGGGCGGCTCGCTGCACGAGCGGAGCCGGTTCGAGCGGGTCGACGGGGCGTGGGTGTATGTCGACGGGGAGTTCCTCGACGAGTAGGCCTACGGCGCGAGGATGTCCAGTTCCTGGAGGGCGCCCGTGGTGATCTCCCGGGTCAGTTGTTCGGCGCGGGCCGCGTCGCCCGCGCGCACCGCCTCCGCGACCTGGACGTGCAGGGTGACGGCGGCCGGGTCGGGGTCCTCGAACATGATCTCGTGGTGGGTACGGCCCGTGAGGACCTCGGCGACGACGTCCCCGAGGCGGGCGAACATCTCGTTGCCGGAGGCGGCGAGGATGACCCGGTGGAAGGCGATGTCGTGGACGAGGTAGCCCTCCAGCCTGTGGCCGCGTGAGTTGGCCACCATGCCGAGCGCGCACTCGGTGAGCTCGGCGCACTGCTCCGCCGTCGCGTTCTTCGCCGCGAGGCCCGCCGCGACCGGTTCCACCGCCGAGCGCAGCACCGTCAGCGAACGCAGCTGGTGCGGGCGGTCGGCGCCCGCCAGACGCCAGCGGATGACCTGCGGGTCGTAGACGTTCCACTCGGCCTTGGGGCGGACCGTCACGCCCACCCGGCGGCGGGACTCGACCAGGTGCATGGACTCCAGGACCCGCACCGCCTCGCGCATCACCGACCGTGACACCTCGAAGTGCTGCGCCATCTCGTCCGTACGCAGAACGCTGCCCGGCGGGTACTCGCCGGCAGTGATGGCGGGGCCGAGGGAGTCCAGTACATGGCCGTGCAGACCCCGGCCCGGTGTGCTCATGCACTCAGCGTACAGAGTGGATCACTGAGATAAAAAGTCAGACTTATACATCACACACTCTTGAATTCGTCGTACCTAATGCGTTTCAGTGAGGCCGACGCCGGATGTCGTACGCCGGCGTCGCTTGTCGAGGAAGACAGCGAGGCAGTGATGCGTACCCCGCACGTCGTCGTGGTGATGGGCGTCGCCGGCACGGGCAAGACCACGATCGGTCCCCTGCTGGCCGCCCGGCTCGGCGTCCCGTACGCCGAGGGCGACGACTTCCACCCGCAGGCCAACATCGACAAGATGTCGGCCGGGATCCCGCTCGGCGACGAGGACAGGTGGCCTTGGCTGGACGCCATCGGCGCCTGGGCGGACGGGCGGCGCGGGCTCGGCGGGGTGGTCAGCAGCTCGGCGCTGAAGCGGTCGTACCGCGACCGGCTCAGGGCGACGGCACCCGGCATCGTGTTCGTGCATCTCACGGGCGACCGGAAGCTCATCGAGGACCGGATGTCCCACCGGCAGGGGCACTTCATGCCGGCCGCGCTGCTGGACTCCCAGTTCGCCACGCTCCAGCCGCTCCAGCCGGACGAGGCGGGCGTCGCCGTGGATGTCTCCGGGTCCCCGGAGGAGATCACCGAGCGGGCCGCCGAGGCGCTGGACGCACTTCCCGACGCACCGCGGTAACACCCCCGCGGCAGCACCTCCGCCGCATCGCGGCAGCACCCCCACCGCAGCAACACCCCTCCCCCGTCCCCCGTATCTGCAAGGGAACCCCGTGACCAGACTCAGCGTCGAGATGCTGGCAGCGGACACCGTCGAGCCGATCACCTCGGCCGGCCACGCCCAGCTGGGCATCGCCGTGCTGGCCGGTATCGCCGTCATCGTCCTGCTCATCACCAAGTTCAAACTCCATGCCTTCCTGGCGCTGACCATCGGGTCGCTGGCGCTGGGCGCGTTCGCCGGGGCGCCGCTCGACAAGGCGATCGTCAGTTTCACCACCGGGCTCGGCACCACGGTCGCCGGTGTCGGTGTGCTCATCGCGCTGGGCGCGATCCTCGGCAAGCTGCTCGCCGACTCGGGCGGCGCGGACCAGATCGTCGACACGATCCTCGCCAGGGCGGGTGGCCGGGCGATGCCGTGGGCGATGGTGCTGATCGCCTCCGTGATCGGTCTGCCGCTGTTCTTCGAGGTCGGCATCGTGCTGCTGATCCCGGTGGTCCTGATGGTCGCCAAGCGCGGCAACTACTCCCTGATGCGCATCGGCATCCCGGCGCTCGCGGGCCTGTCCGTGATGCACGGCCTGGTGCCGCCGCACCCCGGGCCGCTGGTCGCGATCGACGCGGTCAAGGCCAACCTGGGCGTCACGCTCGCGCTCGGCGTCCTGGTCGCGATACCCACGGTGATCATCGCCGGTCCGCTGTTCTCCAAGGTCGCTGCCCGGTGGGTGGACGTGCCCGCTCCGGAGCGCATGATCCCGCAGCGCCCCTCCGAGGAGCTGGAGAAGCGCCCCGGCTTCGGCGTCACGCTCGCCACGATCCTGTTGCCGGTCGTCCTGATGCTGGCCAAGGCGCTCGTGGACATCGTGGTCGACGATCCGACGCACCTGGTGCAGCGCGTCTTCGACGTCATCGGCTCGCCGCTGATCGCCCTGCTCACGGCCGTGATCGTCGGCATGTTCACCCTGGGCCGGCCGGCCGGGTTCAGCAAGGAGCGGATCTCACGGACGGTCGAGAAGGGCCTCGCTCCCATCGCGGGCATCCTGCTCATCGTCGGCGCGGGCGGCGGCTTCAAGCAGACGCTGATCGACAGCGGTGTCGGTCAGATGATCCTGGACATCTCCAAGGACTGGTCGATACCGGCCCTGCTGCTGGCCTGGCTGATCGCGGTGGCGATCCGGCTGGCGACGGGTTCGGCCACGGTGGCGACCGTCTCGGCGGCGGGGCTCGTGGCCCCGCTGGCCGCCGACATGTCGACGACCCACGCGGCCCTGATGGTCCTGGCCATCGGCGCCGGATCGCTCTTCCTCAGCCATGTCAACGACGCCGGTTTCTGGCTGGTGAAGGAGTACTTCGGCCTCAGCGTCGGCCAGAACCTGAAGACCTGGTCGGTCATGGAGTGCATCATCTCGGTGGTCGCGGGCGGTCTGGTCCTGCTCCTGTCACTCGTGATCTAGGAGCGGCACCCGATCCGCCGGCCTACAGGCGGCGGCCCACCAGGGAGTCCAGGATGTCGCGGGCGGCGGTCAGGTCGTCGATCGCCGCCGTGATCCTGGCCCGCTCCCTGGCGATGCCGTCCACGATCTCGGGGCATCTGCCGACCAGGACGACATCGGGGTCCTCGACGCAGGGCACGATCTCCGCGATGGCGGCGGTGCCGAGGCCCGCGGAGAGCAGGACCTGGACCCGCCGTACCGTCGTGACGTCCCGCTCCTCGTACTCGCGGTATCCGCTGGGCCGCCGCTGCGGTGCCAGCAGACCCTGCTCCTCGTAGTAGCGCAGGGCACGCGGGCTCACGCCGGTGCGCCGGGAGAGCTCACCGATTCTCATGGGGCCGAGTCCAGCAGGGACTTGACTCTCACGTCAACGTGAATGTCTAGCGTCGCGGCATGACCAACACGACCGACTCGACGCCTGTCTCCGTCCTCGGCCTCGGCCCCATGGGCCGGGCTCTCGCCTCCGCCTTCCTGACGACCGGTCACCCGCTGACCGTGTGGAACCGCACGCCCGGCCGGACCGGCGACCTCCCCGAACGGGGAGCCGTCGTCGCCGGCGGGGTCGCGGAGGCCGTGCGGGGCGGGCGGGTGATCGTCGTCTGTCTCCTGGACTACGCCGCCGTACAGGCCGTCCTCGACCCGCCGCCGGCCGACTGGACCGGACGCGTCCTGGTCAACCTCTCCAGCGGGCGGCCCGCCCAGGCGCGCGCCCTGGCGCGGTGGGCCGCCGGGCACGGCATCCGCTACCTGGACGGCGCGATCCTCACCCCGACCCCGGCCATGGGCACCCCGTCGGCCGCGGTGCTGTACAGCGGGGCGCCCGACGTGCACGAGGCGGTGCGGGACACCATGGCCGCGCTCGGGGGCACTCAGGTCCACGTCGGCGAGGATCCCGGGCGGGCGGCGGCCCACGAGGTCGCGCTGCTCGACCTGTTCGCCACCGCGGTGCACGGTGTCGCGCACGCCTTCGCCCTCGGCTCGGCGGAGGGGGTCGCGCCGCGGGATCTGGCCCCCTTCGCGGCGGGCATCGGCGGGCTGCTGCCCGAGCTGGTCACCCGGTTCGCCGGGCAGCTGGAGGCGGGCGACTTCCCCGGGGAGCGTTCCACGATCGGGGCGGCCGCGACGACGCTCGGACATCTCGTCGAAGCTGCCGCCGACCGCGGCCTCGACACCGGCGCGCTGAGCGCAGCCAAGCGCGCCGCCGACCGGGCCGTCGCCGCCGGTCACGAGGCAGAAGGGCTGGCGCGCCTGGCCACATTCCTGAAGAGCGACGAACCGGTCTGACGGTGGCCGGTCACCGCGTCCGGAGCCGCCGCTCGGCGACCGTGTTCAGGGCCGCCACAGCGGATGCTCCCGCTTCGCCCACTCCCGGCTCACCCTGCCGGTGCGCAGGCCTCGGCGGGCCTCCGGGTCGGCCAGGGCCATGCCGATGTGGCCCGCGAGGACGACGCCGATGGTGAGGGCCAGCCAGTCGTGGACGAAGGTCGCCGAGGTGCGCCACATCAGCGGGGTGAGATGGGTGAACCACATCATCAGGCCCGTGGCGAGCATCACCACCGTGGCGCCGGCGATCCACGCGGCGTACACCTTCTGCCCGGCGTTGAACTTGCCGGCCGGGCGGGAGGAGCGCCGCTTGTCGCGGACCAGGGCCGCCCGCAGCCAGAGCCGGTCGTGCGGGCCGAACCGGTTGAGGAAGCCCAGGTCGCAGCGGAAGGCACGGGAGGCGAGGCCGAGCAGGACCGGCACGGGCAGGGCCAGGCCCGCGCACTCGTGGACGCGGACGACCAGTTCACGGCGGCCGACCAGGACGGCGAGCTGCGGAATGTAGAGGAAGGCCGCGGTCAGCACGACGATGCCCATCAGGGCCGCCGTGGTGCGGTGGATCCAGCGCTCTGCCGGAGTGAAGCGGCGGACGCGGGAGTCCGGCGGGGCCGGCGTCTCAGCTCGTAGGCTCATCGGTCCGTCCGTTCGAGCGGCCCACCCAGGCGTCGACGTCGTAGCCGAGCTTCTCCCAGTAGCCCGGCTGGACGTGGTCCGTCACGGTGATGCCGGAGAGCCATTTGGCGGACTTGTAGAAGTACATGGGGGCGACGTAGAGGCGGACGGGTCCGCCGTGGTCGTGGCCGATGTCCTTGTCCTGCATGCGCAGGGCGACCAGCACATCGGCGCGGCGGGCCTGTTCGAGGGTGAGGCTCTCGCTGTAGACGCCGTCGAAGCAGGTGAAGCGGATCGCCTTGCCGCTGCCGCGCACGCCCGCCGCGTCCAGCAGGTCCGAGAGCCGTACACCCTCGAAGGGGGTGCCCGGGACCCGCCAGCCGGTGACGCACTGGACGTCCTTGACCATCCGGGTCTGGGGCAGGGCGCGCAGGTCGGCCAGGGTGTAGCTGCGCGGGTGGTCCACGAGTCCGTCGATCGTGAGGCGGTAGTTCACGGGGCCCTTGTGCGGCACGGACGCGGCAACCGAGTAGTAGCGGAACCCGCCGCCGTTCGGCAGCAGGCCCGTCAGGCCCGTGGGGTCCTTGCCGGACACGGTGCCGAGGAAGGCCTCCATGCCGCGCTGCAGGGTGGGGGCGGTGACCACGCCGAGGGCGCCCAGACCGATGGTGCCGAGCAGCACGCGGCGGCCTATCGGCCGGCCCTCCTCAGGTTGTTCGGAGTTCACGTATTCATTCGAGCACTCCGGACCCCGACGGGACCAGGGAACGCGGGCACAGGTCAGACTTCCGTAATCACTTCTTGCACGCGTCTCGTACGCACACACGTCTCAGAAATGCAGGAACACGTCCCGGAAGCCGCCCTGCCGCAAGACGGTGTCCTGGGCCGTGCCGAGCGCGCGGGCCCTCGCCGCGCGGAAGGCGGCGCACGGGTCCCGGTCCGGATACGACCAGGGCGCGGGAGTGACGTGCCGGCCGATGCCCCGGAACAGCGCGGCGGCCTCGGCGCCCCGGCCCGCGCAGGTCATGGCGTGGGCGAGGAAGTTCAGGTCGACATGGCGGCGCGGGTGGTCGTCGTGCTCCCACTCCAGCCACCACTGGAAGGCGGCCCGCAGCACACGCCGGGCCCGTCGCCCCGTCCAGTGCGCGGAGGCGGCCGGGTCGGCGGGCGCGCGTCCGGTCGCGGCCAGCGCCCGGTAGCGCTCGGTGTGCGCGACGACCGGCAGGACGGCGAGCGGGGAGTCGGCGGGTGCCCGCTCGGCCGCGCGGTCGGCGAAGTCGTACACCTCGTGCCGTGCGTCCGGGCCGTCCTCGGTCTGCCGCTCGGCGAGGCGGGCGGCCATCAGATGATGGGCGTGGTGGTGGTCGGGGTGGCGCCGGCACACCTCGGCGAAGATCCGGTCCGCCTCCTTCCCGGCGCGCTCCAGCCGCAGGAGGCCGAGCCAGGGGGTCGGGTCGGCGGGCGCGAGCGCGGCCGCGGCACGGCAGGCCTCGCGGGCCGCGGCGGGGTCCTCCTTGCGGCACCGGGCGCGCCGCACGAGGCTCAGGGCGAGCAGTGCGGAGGCGTCGGCGGAGCCGGGCTCGGCGAGCAGCCAGTCGCGGGCCCAGGCGGCGGCGTAGGGCTCCCGGGCGAGGACGGTGATCCGGTGTCCGCGGCGGTCCCAGTCGTCGCCGGTGTGCAGCAGCAACGAGCGGACCGCCTGCCGACGGCCCTGGACCAGAGCGGTGCGCGCGACGACCAGTTCGGAGTCGCCGAGGGCGCCGTCGAACGCCTGGGCCGTGCGTTCACGGCCCAGGCCGAGCAGAGGCGGGTGTGGGGGTGGGGGCAACGCTGGACTTCCTGGTTCTCGGACTGCCATCGACCGATCACGCACAGCAAACCCTCAGCCAACACTTTGCGTCAAGCCGAACCTGGCAATTACTGCCTTCAACTACCTTTGCGGAAGCGGAACTTGAGGCGGTCGCGTGCGCCCGTGAGCGCTGCGCGTCGGCTCACCCGTGTGGCGTACGCCATGGCGTCGCCCCTCCGGGCGTCGGAGCATGGCCGTACGGTCCCGCCGTCGCCCGCGATCCCGCCTTGATCGACTGGGCATCGTGACCGATTCAACCGCCCGGTTCCGGGCACTCCCACGGGCAACGGCGCCCCGGGAGCGCTACAGTCGGCCACTGACGCACACCGTGGCCCGGCCGGATGATCGAGGTACGCAGCGTGTCGGTTCTGGTTCTGATTCTCGCCGTGAGCGCGGCCTGTTGCCTGGGCTTCGGGTTCGTGCTCCAGCAGAACGCCGCCCAGCAGGCACCGCTCAGCGACTTCCTCTCGCCCCGTCTGCTGCTCGACCTGATGAAGGTGCCGCGCTGGCTGGGCGGCATCGGGCTGATGGTGGCCGGCATGATCCTGGGCGCGATCGCACTCGGCAAGGGTGAGATCTCCCTGGTGGAGCCGTTGCTGGCGACCAACCTCCTGTTCGCCTTCGCCCTCTCCCGGCACCAGACCAAGCACAAGCTGAGCCACCAGGGCGCGACGGGCCTCGCACTGCTCGCGGGCGGCGTGACGATGTTCATCGTCGCGGGGCAGCCGCGCAGCGGCACCGCCGTCGACAGCCCGCTGCGCCACTGGCTGATCATCGGCGTCATGCTGGGCTCGGCACTGATCCTGACCACCTACGCCAAGCGCTCCCGGCTGACCTGGGCTCCGGTGCTGCTGGCCCTCGCGGCCGGCCTGCTGTACGGCGTGCAGGACGCGCTGACCCGGGTGAGCGGGCAGCGCTTCGGCGCGGGCGGCCTCACCGACGTACTCACCGGCTGGCAGCCGTACGGCGTGCTCGTGCTCGGTGTCACCGGGCTGATCCTGGTGCAGAGCGCGTTCGAGACCGCGCCGCTGCGCATGTCGCTGCCCGCCCTGACCGCCGCCCAGCCGCTCGCCGGGATCCTGTGCGGAGTGGGCTTCCTCGGCGACCAGCTGCGCACCGACACCGGGGCGCTGGCCTGGGAGGCGGCGGGCCTCGCGGCCGTGGTCGTGGGCATCGTCCTGCTCGGCCTGCACCCGGCGATGCCGCGCGGCATGTCGAAGGAGAGCACGGCCCGGGACCTGCAGCCGCACTGACCCCCCACCGCCCGGCCCGGCCGGGTCGCGGCCCCTGATTGGATGGGCCCATGAGCGCTGCTGACGAGATCCTCGACATCGTCGACGAGAACGACCAGGTCATCGGGCAGTACCCGCGCGGCGAGGCGTACGCCCGCAAGTTGCGCCACCGCTGCGCCTTCATCCAGGTCCGCGACCGTGAGGGCCGGATCTTCGTGCACCGCCGCACACCGACCAAGCTGGTCTTCCCCTCCCTGTACGACATGTTCGTCGGCGGAGTCGTCGGCGCGGGCGAGTCCTACGACGACGCGGCCCTGCGCGAGGCCGAGGAGGAACTGGGGGTGTCCGGCCTCCCGCGCCCGACGTTCCTCTTCAAGTTCCTGTACGCCGACGAGGCGGGCCGGACCTGGTGGTCCGCGGTGTACGAGGTGCGCTGCGACCTTCCGGTACGACCGCAGGTGGAGGAGGTCGCCTGGCACGACTTCCTCACCGAGGAAGAGGTGGAACGGCGCCTCGGGGAGTGGGAGTGGGTGCCGGACGGGGTGTCGGCCCATGAGCGGCTCAAGGCCTACCGGACGGCCGGGGACACGGCTCGATAGGGTCCTGGCCGTGATCGAATTCGTGCAGAACGTCCGCCTGTGGTTCGCGCCGGACCTGGTTCGGGAAGAGGGCAGCACCCCGGACTACCGGTTCTCCCTGGCCAACGAGCGGACCTTCCTGGCCTGGCTGCGGACCGCGCTCGCACTGATCGGCGGCGGGTTCGCCGTGGACCAGTTCCTGCCGGACCTGCGCTGGGGCTGGCGCGTCGGGCTGGCGCTCGCGCTGCTGGCGGCCGGGGTGCTGTGCTCGCTGCGCGCGGTCAACCACTGGGTGCGCTGCGAGCGGGCCATGCGCAGGGGCGAGGACCTGCCGGTGTCACGCTTCCCGGCGCTGCTGAGCCTGGTCATCGCGGTGGTGGCGGTGGCGATGGTCGTCGTCGTACTCGTCGGGTGGGAGGGGTGAGTGCCGAGCGGGACCCGGGGCTGCAGCCGGAGCGGACGAGGCTCGCCTGGCGCCGTACGACGCTGTCGTACGCCGTCGCCGCCGTGCTCGCGCTGAGGAACGCCCTGCACGGCGGGGTGACGGCCACCGCCCTCGTCGTGAGCGCCCTGTGCGGCGCCCTCTGGCTGGGCTTCGTAGGGGCCGCCCATCGCCGTATCCGCGCCCTCGCGGCCTCCGGCCGCCCCGCGGCCCTGACGCCTCGGGAGGCCACGGTGGCGGTGCTGTGCATCGTGGCGACGGCGGTGTGCGCGGCGGTGCTCGTCTTCTAGGCGGCTCCCCTTACGCCTCCGTCCCCGCCTCTACGCCTCCGTCCCCGTCTCCGTCTCCGTCTCCGTCTCCCAGTCCACCGTCACCACGATCTTGCCGCGGGTCCGGCCCTCCTGGTTCATGCGGTGGGCGTCCGCCGCCCGCTCCAACGGCAGGGTCTCGGACACATGCACGCTCACCGCCCCCTGTTCGACCAGCTCGGACAGCTTGCGCAGGTCCGCCGCGTCGGGGCGCACGAAGTGGTAGCGGCCGCCGTAGCTCAGCACCTCGGGGTCGGCGATCGACACCAGGCGGCCCTCGGGCGCGAGCAGGTTGGCCGAGATGCGCAGCGTGTCGCCGCCGATGGTGTCGAGCGCCGCGTCCACCCCCTCGGGCGCCAGCCCGCGCACCCGCTCGGCCAGGCCACCGCCGTGGGCGACCGGTTCGCCGCCCAGGCCCCGCACGAAGTCGTGGTTGTGCTCGCTCGCCGTACCGATGACCCGGGCGCCGAGGCGGGCCGCGATCTGGACGGCGATCGAGCCGACCCCGCCCGCGGCCGCGTGCACCAGGACGGTCTCGCCCCGCTTGACCTCCAGGACCTTGATGAGCGACTGGTAGGCGGTGAGCCCGGCCAGCGGCAGTCCGGCCGCCTCCTCGAAGGAGACGTTGCGCGGCTTGCGGGCGAGGGTGCGCACCGGCGCGGCGACGTACTCGGCGAAGGTCCCGCGGGAGAGGAAGTCCTCCCGGACGTAGCCGACGACCTCGTCGCCGACGGCGAACTCCGTGACGGCGACGCCCGGCTGCACGACGACCCCGGAGACGTCCCAGCCGGGGATCACCGGGAAGACGGTGTCCAGGACGCCGTCCAGGTGGCCCTCGCGGCACTTCCAGTCGACGGGGTTGACGGCCGCCGCGCGCACCTTCACCAGCACCGAGTCGGGACCGACCTTCGGGTCGCGCACGTCGCCGTACTCCAGTACCTCGGGTCCGCCGTACCGGCTGTAACTGATGCCCTTCATGGCACCGACCCTCCGGGGTAGTCGGACGCCACGCAACCGGGATGCCCCGATATGTGCCGTTCGCGTGGCAGCCTGTCCGACGTCATCACCTCATACCACCGACGTCATCACCCCGTACCACCGAAGGTGAGCACCCATGACCACCCTCCACCAGGAACACACCGCCCACGGCACCCACGTCCACGGCCCGGGCTGCGGGCACACCGCAGTTCCGCACGGCGACCACCTCGACTACGCGCACGACGGGCATCTGCACCGCGAGCACGACGAGCACTGGGACGAGTGCGAGCCCACCGGGCACGTCACGCACGAGGACCACGACCACCAGCACGGCGCGGGCTGCGGACACGGGCGCGTGCGCCACGGCGACCATGTCGACTATCTGCACGACGGCCACCGGCACGCCGAGCACGAGGGCCACTGGGACGACCACTGACAGGCCGGAACCCGACGGTCGAACGGCTCCCACGCGTCCTGCGCCGGGAGCCGTCCGCCTATCGTGGCACCGATCACTTTTGGCTCCCCCACTGGACGGCATACCGACCGGTCGGCATCATGAGTCGGGTCCTGTAAATCCGTTCGTAGGAGCGATGTATGAGCCCCGACCACCCGCCCGGACTCGACCTGGACCGGCTGCGCGGCCTGCTCGACCGTGAACGGCCCGGTCTGGTGGACGGCCCCCTGACAGGCCGGCTGATCGAGGGCGGACGGTCGAACCTCACCTACGCGCTCTCCGACGGCACGTCGAAGTGGGTCGTACGGCGTCCCCCGCTCGGCCACGTCCTGGCCACCGCGCACGACATGAAGCGCGAGCACCGGGTGATCAGCGCGCTGCACCCGACGAACGTGCCGGTGCCTCGTCCGGTGCTGCTGTGCGAGGACGACGAGGTGCTCGGGGCGCCCTTCTACGTCATGGAGTTCGTCGAGGGCACGCCGTACCGCACCGCCGACCAGCTCGCGCCACTGGGTCCCGAGCGCACCCGCAACGCGGTGCTCTCCCTGGTCGACACCCTGGTCGAGCTGCACGCGGTGGACCCCGCCGAGGTGGGCCTGGCGGACTTCGGCCGACCCGAGGGCTTCCTGGACCGCCAGTTGCGCCGCTGGGGCAAGCAGCTGGACGCCTCCCGCAACCGCGAGCTGGCCGGCATCGACGAGCTGCACGCGGCGCTCGGGCGGCAGCTGCCGCACTCCCCCGCGCCCGCCGTGGTGCACGGCGACTACCGGCTCGACAACGTCCTGATCGGGTCCGACGACAGGATCAAGGCGATCCTCGACTGGGAGATGTCGACCCTCGGCGACCCGCTCACCGACCTGGGCCTGCTGGTGATGTACAGCATGCCGCTGAGCATGCCCGAATCGCCCGTCTCCACCACTGCCGAGGCCGCCGGGCACCCCGCTCCGGCCGAGCTGATCGAGCGCTACGCCACGCGCTCCGGGCGGGACGTCTCCGCCGTCTCCTGGTACACGGCCTTCGCCTGGTTCAAACTCGCCGTGATCCTGGAGGGCATCCACTACCGCTACACGCTGGGCCAGACGGTCGGGCGCGGCTTCGACCGCATCGGCGGCCTCGTGCCCGTCTTCATCGACCACGGACTGACCACTCTTCAGGAAGGCTGACCGCCATGGACTTCGCGTTCGACGCGCGCACCGAGGAGCTGCGCGGCAAGCTGCTCGCTTTCATGGACGAGTACGTCTACCCGGCTGAGGCGGTGGCGGAGGAGCAGCGCGCGCGGCTGGCGTCGCCCTGGGACACGCCCGCCGTGGTGGAGGAGCTGAAGGCGGAGGCGCGCAGGCAGGGCCTGTGGAACCTCTTCCTCCCGGACGAGCACGGCGCGGGACTCACCAACCTCCAGTACGCCCCGCTGGCCGAGATCACCGGCCGCTCGCCGCACCTGGCGCCCACCGCCACCAACTGCGCCGCGCCCGACACCGGCAACATGGAGGTGCTCGCGCAGTTCGGTGACGAGCGGCAGAAGAAGCAGTGGCTGGAACCGCTGCTGGCGGGTGAGATCCGCTCGGCGTTCGCGATGACCGAGCCGGAGGTGGCCTCCTCGGACGCCACCAACATCACCACGCTCATGGAGCGGGACGGCGACGAGTACGTCATCACCGGGCGCAAGTGGTACATCTCCGGGGCGATGAACCCGGACTGCAAGATCTTCATCGTGATGGGCAAGACCGACCCCGACGGGCCGGACATCCGCCGTCAGCAGTCCATGGTCCTGGTCCCGCGCGACACCCCGGGTGTCACCGTCGAGCGGGCCATGCGGGTCTTCGGCTACGAGGACCACTCGCACGGCGGCCACGCCGAGGTCGTCTTCGATCACGCGCGCGTGCCGGTGTCCAGCCTGATCGGCGAGGAGGGCGGCGGCTTCGCGATCGCCCAGGCGCGCCTCGGTCCGGGCCGTATCCACCACTGCATGCGGCTGATCGGCATGGCCGAGCGGGCGATCGAGCTGATGTGCCGCCGGGCCGTGTCCCGCACCGCCTTCGGCAAGGCGCTGGCCCAGCAGGGCGTGGTCCACAACTGGATCGCGGACGCCCGGGTCGCGGTCGAACAGCTGCGGCTGCTGGTCCTGAAGACGGCCTGGCTGATGGACACGGTCGGCAACAGGGGCGCCCACACGGAGATCCAGGCCATCAAGATCGCCACGCCGCGCACGGTCGTCGACATCATCGACCGCGCGATCCAGCTGCACGGCGCGGGCGGCGTCAGCCAGGACTTCCCACTGGCCGAGCTGTACGCGGCGGCCCGCACCCTGATGATCGCCGACGGCCCGGACGAGGTCCACCAGCGCTCGCTGGCACGCCGCGAGCTGAAGAAGTACCTCTGACGAACAGGTGAGGGGTGGCCGCCCGTGGCGGCCACCCCTCATGTGTGCTCGCTGCTGTGCTCGTCGGCCGCTACGGCCGCAGCGCGCGCAGCAGGAGGTCCGCCAGGTGGTCGGCGACCTCCTGGGGGCTCAGGGGGCCGCCCGGGCGGTACCAGGTCGACAGGTGGTGGACCGAGCCGAAGTGGTAGTCGACGACGAGGTCGGCCGGCGTCGCCTTGGAGAAGACGCCCTCCTCCTGACCCTCCTCGATGAGCGCACGGAAGCGTTCGTGGTAGCGCCGGCGCTCGGCGCGCACCTGCTTGTTCTTCTCGGGGCTCAGATGGTGCATCGAGCGGAAGAAGATCATCGCGTCGTCGAGGTTCTCGATCGTCGTGACGACCACGTCCGCCGCGGCGGCGCGCAGCCGCTTCTCCACGGGTTCGTCCGCGCCCGCGAGGGCGTCGAGCCGCTCCTGCTGGACGCGCAGCACGCGCGCGTACACCTCGTGCAGCAGGTCGTCCTTGGACCCGAAGTAGTGGTACAGCGCCCCCTTGGTGACGCCCGCCGCCTCGACGATCTCCTGCACCGAGGTGCGGTCGTAGCCCTGCTCGGCGAAGAGCCGGGTGGCGGCGGCAAGGAGCCGCTGCGGAACAGGAGCCCCGTCCCCGTCCGTCGTCCTGGCCACTGCCGCCACCTGCCTTTCCGTCATGCCTCACCGGCTTTCGTGCGCTCGGGAACGAAGTTCCCGACGGAGGATCTTCCCACTTGCGGTCTTGGGCAAGTCGGGCAGGATCTCCACCTGACGCGGGTATTTGTAGGCCGCCAGTGTCTCCTTGCAGTAGACGGCGAGTGCGTCGGGGTCGGTTTCGGCACCCGGACGGAGGCTGATGTAGGCCTTGACGGTCTCCCCGCGGTACCCGTCCGGCACCCCGACGACGGCCGCCTCGCGCACCGCCGGGTGCGTGTACAGCACGTCCTCGACCTCGCGCGGCCACACCTTGAAGCCGGACGCGTTGATCATGTCCTTCTTGCGGTCGACGACGTACACCCAGCCCTGTTCGTCCATGAACCCGATGTCGCCGGTGCGCAGCTCGCCGTCCGGGAAGGTCTCGGCGGACGCCTCGGGCCGCCGCCAGTAGCCGGGCACGACCTGCGGGCCGCGGACGAGGATCTCGCCCTGTTCGCCGAAGGGAACCTCTGCGCCCTGGTCGTCGACGATGCGGACGACCGAGTCCGGGCCGGGCACGCCCACGGCCAGGGTCCCGGAGACCGGGTCCACGGGCGCCTCCAGGCCCGGCGGCACGGAGGCGCAGGGCCCGCTGCACTCGGTGAGCCCGTAGCCGGTGCGGATGTACGGGCCGAAGCCGGCGCGGAACTTCTCGACCAGGGCGGGCGGCACCGGAGCACCGCCCGAGGAGAGGTTCACGAAGGAGGCGAAGTGCTCCGGGGTGCTGTCCGGGTGGGCGGCGAGCGCCATGTAGGCGGTGGACGGTCCGACCGTGTAGTGCGGGCGGTGCTCGGCGAACATCTCCAGGACCAGGCCGGGCTCGAAGCGGTAGGCGAGCACCAGCGTGCCCGCGCTGTTGAGGCAGGCGCCGAACTGGCAGACCATCCCGGTGATGTGGAACAGGGGCGCGAGGGCGTAGTAGACCGGCCCCTCGGGCAGGGCCAGGCCGGTGCGCTGCCGCTCGGCGTTGAACATGATGTTGCCGTGCGTGTTGGTGGCGCCCTTGGGGGTGCCGCTGGTGCCCGAGGTGTAGCTGATCAGGGCGATGTCGGCGGGGGCGGGGTCGCGTCCCTCGGGTGCCGTGCCGCCCTGCCGGGCGACGGTGACGAGGTCGTCGGCGTCGGCGGCCGGGGGCAGCCGCTCGAAGGTCAGCACGCGCGCGTCGTCACGGGTCTGGAAGTCCAGCTCGCAGCCGGTGAGCACGATCCGCACCGGCGAGGCGGCGGCCGTCTCGCGCAGATACGACTCCCAGGCCCGGTCGGAGCAGATCAGCGCGGCCACCTCACCGTCCCGCAGGACGTGGGCGACCTCCGCCGACTTGTACATCGGGTTGACCGGGACGACGGTGGCTCCCGCCTTCCAGGCGCCCAGGACGGCGAGCACGAAGTGCGGGGAGTTCTGCAGCAGGACGGCGACCCGGTCGCCGCGCTCCAGGCCGCGGGCGGCGAGATGACCGGCGACCGCGTCGCTCAGCTCGTCGACCTCGCGGTAGCTGAGACGGCCGTCGAAGTAGGCCAGGAAGGTGCGGTCCGGGGCCTCGGCGACCGCGCGTCGCAGCGCGTGCACCAGCGAGTCGGCCGGGGCGACGGGGGCGCGCTGGACGTCGCTCAGGAGGCTCAGCCAGGGCTTGGCCGCGTAACGCGATTCGGTCACCGGGTCGCCTCCCACTTCTGCTGGATGTGGTTCATGTTCGTCAGCCAGTGGTCGGGGTCGGTGGCCCGCGCCTGGTAGTAACCGGCGACCTCGGGGTGCGGCAGGATCAGGAAGCGGTCGTCCTCGATGCCCTTGAAGAGGGCGTCCGCGACGTCCTCCGGCTCGATCGCGGTGGGCTGGAGGACCAGGTCGCCCGCGCTGCCGGTGGCGGCGAGCATATCGGTGCGCACGCCCTGCGGGCAGATCGCGTGGACCTTCAGGCCGCGGTGGCGGTACGTCAGCGACAGCCACTCGGCGAAGGAGTAGGCGCCGTGCTTGGTGACGCTGTAGGGGGCGGCGCCGATCATGGTGAGCAGGCCGGCGGCGGAGACGGTGGAGACGAAGCGGCCGCTGCCGCGCTCCAGCCAGGCCGGGAGCAGTTCGTGGGCGGCGCGTACATGGGCCATGACGTTGACGTCCCAGGCCCGTGCCCAGACCGACTCCTCGGCCGCCTCGGAGCCACCGGAGGCGAGGCCCGCGTTGGCGCAGTAGATGTCGACCGTGCCGCCGAGTGCCTCGCGGGCCGCGCCGATGATCGCGGAGGCGTCGCCGGGGACCGCGATCTGGCCGATCTCGTCGGCGACGGCCTCGGCCTTGGCCGCGTCCAGGTCGTTGACGACGACCCGGGCGCCCTCGGCGGCGAACCGGCGGGCCAGCGCGGCCCCGATGCCCCCGCCCGCTCCGGTGACGACCACTCCCGCGTCCTGCACGGCTTCCACCATCGGTCTCCTTCGAAGCGACGCGACTCGGCTCTGCCGAGCCAGACTAACCAGTCGGTATGTGTAAGCGGAAGGGTGACTGGAAGACCTTCAGGGACCGCTGACGGCCCGCACCCGCCCCACTTACGGAGGTCAACCATGCGCCTGTCAAGACGAGGTCTCCTGGCATCGGCCACGGTGGTGGCCGTGCCGCCCGCGCCGGCGCCGGCCGGAGCCGAGCGCCACGGGCGGCTGCGCACCGGGTTCGAACGCCTCGCCGCCGACGGGTACGCCCTGCTGGAAGGACAGCGCGTCGGCGTCGTCACCAACCCGACCGGCATCACCAAGGACGTACGCCACATCGTGGATGTGATGCATGCCGACCCGCGCGTGCGGCTGACCGCCGTCTTCGGCCCCGAGCACGGCTTTCGCGGCACCGCGCAGGCGGGCGGTTCGGAGGGGCGCTACGACGACCCGGCGACCGGGCTGCCGGTCTACGACACCTACCTCAAGAGCGGCCGGCCGCTGGCGGACGTCTTCACCGCCTCCGGCGTCGACACGGTCGTCTTCGACATCCAGGACGCGGGTGCGCGCTTCTACACCTACATCTGGACCCTGTACGACTGCATGGAGGCGGCGCAGCTCGCGGGCAAGCGGTTCGTGGTGCTCGACCGGCCGAACCCGGTGACCGGGCGGTCCGCCCAAGGGCCGGTGATGCACAAGGAGTTCGCGAGCTTCGTCGGGCGTGAGCCGATCGCGCAGGCGCACGGGATGACGGTGGCGGAGCTGGCGCGGCTGTTCAACGGGGAGTTCCTGAGCGCGCCGGTCGCGCTGGAGACCGTACTGATGACGGGCTGGAAGCGGTCCGACTTCTACGACGCCGCCGGGCTGCCCTGGGTGCCGCCGAGCCCGAACATGCCGACGCCCGACACCGCCCTCGTCTACTCGGGGACGTGCCTGTTCGAGGGGACCAACCTCTCCGAGGGGCGGGGCACGACGCGGCCCTTCGAACTGCTGGGCGCGGAGGGCGTCGACGGGCGCTGGGCGGCCGCGGCGAACGAACTCGGGCTGCCGGGCGTGCGGTTCAGGGAGGCGTACTTCGCGCCCACCTTCTCCAAATTCCAGGGCAAGACGATCGGGGGTGTGCAGATCCATGTGCACGACCGGGACGCGTACGACCCGGTGCGTACCGGGATCGCGCTCCTGGTGACCGCCAAGAAGGTCTGGAGCGGCTTCGGTTGGCGGTCCGACAACTGGATCGACAAGCTCACCGGGTCCACCCGGGTGCGCACGACGATCGACGCGGGCGCGGGTGCGGACGAGGTGGTCGCCGGCTGGCAGGAAGAGCTGGCGGCGTTCCGGCGGATTCGAAAGGAATATCTGCTCTACAGGTGAGCCGCGACGTATGGCCATTCTTGCCCCCCGGCGGGACGATGCGCGCACATCGCACCACTTCGGGGGACGAGGGAGCCTGTCATGGCGGATCCTGGGATGAGCGTGACTCCCTACTGGGAGCTGACCTTCGACGCGGACGGAGACGTGGACGGCCGGGAGCGGGACCGGCTGCTGGCCGAGGTCCCGGCCCGTGCCGTCCGTGATCTGATCGTCTTCGCGCACGGCTGGAACAACGACCGGTCGGGCGCGACGGCTCTGTACCGCCAGTTCTTCGCGCCCGTCCCGAACCTGGCCGCCAAGGCGAAACTCGGCTACGTGGGTGTGATCTGGCCGTCGATGCGGTTCTGCGACGAGCCGATCCCCAACTTCCCCAAGTCCGTGGTGGCCACGGAGGCCGAGGCGGCGCCGCACCCTGCGCTGGACAGGGACACCCGGCACGCTCTCCTGGAGACCTTTCCGGGCCGGGCGACGGTCGTCGACCAGATCGCCCGGATGCTGGACCAGCAGCCCGGCGACCAGTCCGAACTGGAGGAGTTCGGACGGCTGGTGCGGCTGCTCGTCGAGGTGGTGCCGGGCGGGCCGCAGCCGCTGTTCGCGGCGGACACCCTCGCGGAGGGGGTGCCGCAGAGCGAGCCCATCCTGTTCACCGGGGACACGGCGACGGTCTGCGACGACTTCGCCGAGGCGCTGGCACACCTCCGCTCCGGCGGCGCCACGGCGGAGTTCTCGCTGCCCAACCCCTGGAACGGGGCGCGCGAGCTGCTGCGGCAGGCGACGTACTACGCGATGAAGCGGCGGGCCGGCACCGTCGGGGAACGTGGACTCGGGCGGGTGATCGGGCAGTTGGCCGGCACATCACCGGACGTACGGGTACATATGGTGGGGCACAGCTTCGGCGGGCGGCTGGTGTCGTTCGCACTGCGCGGGCTGCCCGAGGGCGTGCGCACGGTGAAGTCCGTGACACTGCTCCAAGGGGCCTTCTCGCACTACGCGTTCGCGGCGCGGCTGCCGCACGACCCGCGCGCGGGCGGGGTGCTGCAGGGCCAGCAGAACCGGATCGACGGCCCCCTGGTGTGCTGCTACTCCCACTTCGACTCGGCGCTGGGCACCCTCTACCCACTCGCGTCCCGGATGGCGGACGACGACGAATCCTTCGCGGGCTTCGACCTCGGCCGGTCCCTCGGCCCCAAGTGGGGCGCGATGGGCCACGACGGGGTGCAGGCGGTACCGGGCACCCACGCCCTGGACCTCGCCACGGCCCTGCACGGACCGCTGCCCTCATCGGGCTGCGTGAACATCGACGCGGCAGCGGTCGTCAGACACGGAGGCCCACCGGCCGGCGCACACAGCGACATCACACACCCCGAACTGACGAGGGTGGTACTGGCGGCGGGCCGCATCACATGACCCGCCGCCGGACGGCATCACCGACCGCTCCAGGCCACACCCGCCCCGCCCCGGGCAACCACCGCCCGGCGCCGCGAGACGGAGCAGGCACCGCTCGGCCTCGCAACTGAAACGGCCGACCACAGCGACCAAGGCCCCGGTCGAGGACCGGTACGCGGCGGGCCGCATCACATGACCCGCCGCCGGCCGGCATCACCGACCGCTCCAGGCCACACCCGCCCCGCCCCATGCAACCACCGCCCGGCGCCGCGAGACGGAGCAGGCACCGCTCGGCCTCGCAACTGAAACGGCCGACCACAGCGACCAAGGCCCCGGTCGAGGACCGGTACGCGGCGGGCCGCATCACATGACCCGCCGCCGTGCGGGTGTCACCGGTGTGAGGTGTACTCCACCACCTGCTGGAAGGTCGGGCGGTTCTGCCAGCTGATCTTGCCGTGCTTGATGCCGCCCAGGGTGCGCTGGACGATCGAGTCGGCGCACCACTGGTCGCCCGCCGAGCACTGGTCGTCGCCGGGGTAGACCTGGGCCGCGGTCAGGCCGGCCGCCGTCTTGAGCGTGCTGATCAGGATGTCCCGGCAGGAGCTCAGGTTCCCCGCGCCGCAGTACTTCTGCGCGAGCCCGCCCTGCACGGACTCACCTAGCACCGCCCGGATGTCCTTGTCGACATAGCTCCACCAGCCGTACTGGAAGGAGCTGCCGGCGTGCGAGCCGGTCGGGCCGTGTCCGGCCGACGGGGCCTCGTCGATCGGCAGGTTGTCGGAGAGGGCGGTGTACAGGTCGCTGCCCAGGCCGGGTTCGAACTCGGCCTTCACCAGCAGCGGCCACCACGCGTCCAGGATCCGGATGGCGTCCGCGTTGGCGTAGGTCTTCGAACCCGCCGACGTCTCCGTGCGCTTGGCGCCCGCTGTCACCCACGCCTGCAGCTTGCTCACCGCAGCCGCAGCCGTGGAGTCGGTCACCGGCGAGCTGTTGACGACCTTCAGCAGCTTCGGCAGCACGTCCTCGGCCCGCAGGTCGGCAAGGGCCGCGTCCGCCATCGCCTTCACCAGGGACGTCCGCGTCACCCCGCCGGCCGCGACCAGCTTCTTCACCCGGTCCTCCAGCAGGTTGCCGCGGTGCACCGACCCGTCGCCCCAGGACGCGGTCGTGTAGTCCTTGGCCTGCTTGTTGTTCCAGGAGACGTAGTAGTCCTGGTCGACGGAGTTGGGGTGCGCGGAGGCCGGGGTGTACTCGGCCGTGTTGGTGACCGGGTTCCAGTTCTTCCACTCGTAGGCCGCCTGCCCCCACACCGGGAACTCGGCGTCCACACCGCTCGCCCGCACCGGGTTGTCACCGCTGTTGTAGTACGCGGTGTGCTGGGAGTCGGCGTAGAACCAGTTGAAGGTGTAGTTGATGTGCTGCGCCGCGCTCTGGAAGTCCTTGGGGCCCTTGACGTAGTCGGGGTCGTTCAGCATCTGGAAGCCGATGATCGAGTCGGCCTCGTGCATGTAGGAGGAGCGCAGGGTGGTGTAGGCGACCTTCTTGCCACCGACAGTCGCCCGGTACTCCACCGGCCCGTATTTCGTCCGCCACACCCGCATCGTGTACGACCCCGCCGCGGTCCCGTCGGCGGTCGTCGGCTTCCACGCGTTCTTCTGCTCGACCTTGTCCATGGCCGTGCAGGTGCCGTGGTACAGGTAGTGGTAGTCGTCCTGGCACAGCTCGACGGCGTAGCTGTCGATGATGTCCTGACCGGAGGTCGTCGCGCTCCAGGAGTAGTCCTGGCCCCGGCCGAGTTCGACATACATGCTCAGCCCCGCGAAGGAGGCGCCGCGGGCGCTGATGCCCGGACCCTGGATCTCCTGGAGCATGAGCAGCTGCGGCGCGAAGTAGCCGGTCTGCGGTCCGAAGACGGCGACCGGGTGGCCGCTCGCGGTGTACTTGCCGCTCACCACGAGGGCGTTGGACATACCGCGCTTGGCGGAGCTGAGGGTCGTGGCCGCCGCCGTCGCCGAGGCGCTGGTGGCGCTCGTCGTGCCCGCGCTGCCCGTACGGTCGTACACCAGCGGCTCCTGGTTCACCGAACCGGCGTCGGGCAGCGCCTCGCCCTGGGGGCTGTCCGGCTTGGTCGCGTACGGGAAGCTCTCGCCGTTGTGGACGGTCAGAACGGCCTCGGGGTCGTTGCGCTCGCGGAAGGACTCCCAGACCTTGGTGCCCTCCTCCACGCCGTACTTGGACTGCGCGGCGATCAGGGAGATCGCGTTGTTGACCTCACCGCCTCCGCCCGAGCCGAAGAGCGAGCCGATGACCGAGCCGAGCGCCACCAGGTCGGTGATCTTGAAGTGGTCGATGGTGCCGGCGTTGGTGATCGAGTCCTTGTGTCCGGTCAGTACGTATTCGCCCGGAAAGTAACGCCCGCTGTCCGAGGCGTCGATATAGGCGTTGATGCCGTCCAGGTAGGCGTTGGCGTCGGAGAGGGCCTGCTGGCCGCGTGCGCCGTTGCTCGCGACGGCGTTGTCGATCTGGGCCTGCAGGTCGGCCTCGGTGTAGGGGGCGTTGCGGTAGAACTCCTGCTCAAGGCCCTGGTTGGCGGGCGCGCCGCCGGCGAACGTGGTCAGCTGGCCGCGCCCGACGTGCCGGAAGACGTCCATCAGCCACAGCCGGTCCTCAGCGGCGGCATACCCGGCGCCGAACTCCGTGCCGTATCTGGTGGTACCGGTGATGTGCGGCACACCGGTCTTCTTGTCGCGGACGATCGTCACGTCGCCGCGGTTGGCCGGCTTCTCGGTGGAGGCGACTTGGTCGGAAGCGACCCCGAACGACGCGTCGTTGAAGAACGTGTTGATCTTCGCGTCGGTGAGCCCGGAGTAGCCCGTGGCCAGGTTGGCGTAGGGGCCGAGCTGGTCCTCGGCGTGGTCGGGCTGGGTACCGAAGATCTGGTTGAGGAGGATCTGGGCGAGGGTCGCGTTGCCGTTCTCGCCGGGCGGCAGGATGTCCGAGCACTGGCCGCCGCAGTAGTCGTTGGAGGCCGTGGCCGCGGTGGCGGTCGCCTGGGTGAGCGGGGAGAGCAGACCCGCGATCAGCGCGCATACGGATGCCGTTTTCAGGAACCCGGTGAGCCTGCGGGGAGTTCTCAGTCTGGTGAACAACGCGGTGCGTGGGGTGCGCCGTGCCATGGCAGCTCCTGGGGAACGGGTGTTGGCGGGACGTTACCGCCGGTATCCCCGAGATTGAAGATGAACATGCGTCACTTTTTGAAGTAGCCCGAGGCGTTGCCCCGGCGGGTCAACCCGGGCCGTCTTATGGACGGCATCGGAAATCGAATGGAGCCGAATCGTGTGTCGATACGTCTATTCGGCGACGTCGAGTGAAGTCCCTACGGCGACGCCGAAGTGACCGAAGAACAGGTGCAGGTGTGACGGAGGTGCAGGGCGATGGCCGGTTTCCGGAGTCTGGCGAGACAGGTGCGAGATCCGCGGTGCGACCTGGCGCTACGGCGCTACTCACTGCGCAAGTGCCTGGAGAGGTTCGCTCCTTACGGACACAGGGCGACCTGGGACCATCTGTGCTCGCGGGCCGGGTTCGGCCCCGAGGACCGGTCCCCCGATCCGGCGCGTCTCGTGGCCGCGTTGGATGAACTGGAGGAGGCGCGGGCGGTCTGGCTCGCCTATGAGGTGGAGTTCGCCGAGCGCCGCAAGAAGGAGAAGCACGGCGGGCTGCGCCGGCCGGGCAGCGTGGACGACTGGCACCGGCTGACCTGGGGCGGCTTCGGTGTCGCCTGGTGCGACGACCCGCGTGTCCACCCCCATGAACCACTGGCCGAGGTGCTGCGACGGCTGATCGCCGCCCTGGAACGCGAACCGGGCTCGTCCTGCCCGGTGTGCGACGGGGAGCGCCTCATCTGGAAGTACGACCTGGACCACGAACCCTCTGCGGGTCCGGTCTGCGCGGACTGCGGGATTC
Organism: Streptomyces sp. NPDC050625; assembly: GCF_040654755.1. Lineage (NCBI taxonomy): Bacteria > Bacillati > Actinomycetota > Actinomycetes > Kitasatosporales > Streptomycetaceae > Streptomyces > Streptomyces sp. NPDC050625. The sequence goes on along the minus strand of NZ_JBFAIQ010000006.1, from coordinate 115,797 downwards.
TGGTACCCCGGCCCGTACTCACCCCCGAGGCGCTGGCCTACGCCAGGCGCGGCAGGCTGCTCGTGTCGGCCTGAGGCATGCCGGGGGTGCGCCGGGGATGCCGCACCCCCTACCGAAGGGGACAGTACCGGTCGTCGGCCGAAGGGCGGCGCGACTCTAGCAGCGGATAATCCGGTCGCTCCATCCGTTTCCCGTCCGGACAGTGGGAGGCGATGAAACACGCCTGAGCAACCACGTCCGAGGAGTCCGACATGTCGACGCTGCGCGTCACCGCCGAAGTGCTGACCGTCCATGAGCATCCCAACGCCGATGCGCTCGAACTGGCCCAGGTGGGCCTGTACCGGGCGGTCGTCGCCAAGGGCGCGTATCGCACCGGTGAGGCCGCCGTCTACATCCCCGAGCAGTCCGTGCTCCCGGCCGGGCTGATCGAGGAGTTGGGGCTGACCGGACGGCTGGCGGGCGGCAACGCGGACCGGGTCAAGGCGGTGCGGCTGCGCGGGGAGCTGTCGCAGGGCATCGTGTGCCGGCCGAAGGCGCTCGCGGACGTCGACCTGGCGCGGGCCGCGGCGGACGGCACCGACTTCGCGGAAGCGCTCGGCATCACCAAGTGGGTGCCGCCGATCCCGCCGACCATGAACGGCGACGTCGAGTCCGCGCCGGATCTGCTGCCCTGGGTCGACATCGAGAACATCCAGCGCTACCCCGGGATATTCACCGCGGGCGAGGATGTGGTCCTGACCGAGAAGGTGCACGGTTCGGCGTGTCTGCTGACGTATGTCGCCGACGAGGGCCGGGTGTTCGTGTCCTCCAAGGGCTTCGGCGCCAAGTCCCTCGCGCTGAAAGAGGATCCGCGGAACCTGTACTGGCGGGCGGTCCGGGGTCATGGGGTCGCCGAGGCGGCCGCACGACTCGCGGAGCGGCTCGGGGCGCGGCGCGTCGGGATCTTCGGGGAGGTGTACGGAGCGGGGGTGCAGGACCTGACGTACGGGGCCGACGGGCGCCGGGAGACGCTCGGGTACGCGGTGTTCGACGTGTCCGCGGAGATCGACGGTGCCGTGCGCTGGCTGGACGCGGTGGAGTCGCTGGAGGGGGAACTGCCGCTGGTGCCACGGCTGTACGAGGGGCCGTACGACATCGACCGGGTGCTGGAGTTCGCCAGTGGGCGGGAGACCGTCTCCGGGCGTGGGCTCCACCTCCGGGAGGGTGTGGTCGTACGGAGCGCTGTCGAGCGGTACAGCCCCGTGACCGGGGGCCGGGCGATCGCGAAGGCGGTCAGTCCGGCCTATCTGACCCGGAAGGGCGGGACCGAGTACGAGTAGCTGCGCTGGGCGGGTTGCACAGTTGCGCTGTGCTGGGGCCGGGCGGGGGTGGGTGCGCTCGCCCGCGCTTGCGGGGTGCCGCTGCGCCCACCCGTGCCGCCTGGGGGTCCCCCCTGCTCGAAGAGCTTGGGGGAGGCACGACTGCCCGCAGCTACGGTGCGAGTCAGCGGCGTTCCAGCAGCAGGCGTGAGCCCGGTCCTCGTTCGCCGAACGCGTCGTCGGGGTTGGACAGGACGCAGGTGTCGAGGGACAGGCAGCCGCAGCCGATGCAGTCGGTGAGGTGGTCGCGGAGACGGTTCAGCTGCTTGATGCGCTCGTCGAGCTCGGAGCGCCAGGCCTCCGAGAGGCGCGCCCAGTCCTCACGGGTGGGGGTGCGTTCCTCGGGGAGCTCGGCGAGGGCCTCGCGGATCGTGGCGAGGGGGATGCCGACCCGCTGCGCGGCCCGCACGAAGGCGACGCGGCGCAGGGTGTCACGGGTGTAGCGGCGTTGGTTGCCGGTGGTGCGCCGGCTGCTGATCAGGCCCTTGGACTCGTAGAAGTGCAGGGCGGAGACGGCGGCGCCGCTGCGCGCGGACAACTGGCCGACGGTCAGCTCGTGGATCTTCTCGGGGATCTGGGGCACCTCTCAGAGCCTACCCACCGATCATCCGCGCCGTCCGTTGACATCGGTCCCGCCGCCGACCATGCTAAGCAGTTGCTTAGGTATGGTGATTCCGTGACGCGAGAGGCCGGGAACATGGCAGAACCGAGGATCTTCACCTCCCCCGACGAGCTGAAGGCGGCCGTGGGCGAGCAGCTGGGGTACACCGACTGGCTGGAGGTCGACCAGAAGCGGATCGACCTCTTCGCGGAGGCCACCGGCGACCACCAGTGGATCCACGTCGACCCGGAGAAGGCGGCCGCGGGACCGTTCGGGACGACCATCGCGCACGGCTATCTGACCCTGTCGCTGCTGCCGCTGTTCGGACCGCAGCTGATCTCGGTCGAGGGCGTGAAGATGGGCGTCAACTACGGGACGAACAAGGTCCGCTTCCCCTCGCCCGTCCCGGTCGGCTCCCGGCTGCGCGCCACCGCGAAGATCACCGGCGTCGAGGACGTCACCGGCGGCGTGCAGGTGACGGTGGCCTTCAGCGTGGAACGCGAGGGCGGGGACAAGCCGGTCTGCGTCGCGGAGTCCGTCTCCCGCTACTACATCTGACGCTCGGCATCCGGCCCTCGGCGCCCGGCGGGCCGGGGCCTACTTCGCCCCGACCATCCGCAGGACGAGGTCGGCGTAGAGCGCGCCGACCTCCTCGGGCGTCCGGGAGCCCTCCACGTTGAACCAGCGGGCCACGTCGATGCACAGCGACAGCACCGCGAGGGTGGTGCCTTGGAGGTCCAGTACGTCGAACTCGCCGGCCGCGACGCCCTCCTCGATGATGCCGCGCACCTCGGCGTCGACCTGGCGGCGCAGCGCGAGGATCTCGGCGCGGGCGTCCGGCCCGAGCGCCTCCAGCTCGTACTGCACCACACGGGCGGTGGTGCGCCGCCCGGCGTGCCAGCGGACGAAGGAGCTCACGGCGTCGGCGAGCCGCTCCGTCGCGCTGCCCTCGCGCCGGGCCGCCGTACGGAGGATGTCCAGGGCCCTGTCGTGGCCGATCCGGCTGATCCGGTGGAGCAGCTCCTCCTTGGTCTTGTAGTGGATGTAGAGCGCGGCCGGGCTCATGCCCGCGCGGCCCGCGATGTCGCGGGTCGTCGTCGCGTGGTAGCCCCGCTCGGCGAAGGCCTCCACGGCCGCGACGAGCAGGCGCCGGGCCGCCTCAGGGGTGACCTCTTCCCACGGCTCGACCTCGCCGCCGGTCGTCTCCTCGGCCGTACTCATCGCTCGCTAGCCCCTCTCGGTGACAGGAGCTACACCATACCGCCGAAGGTGAGCGGTCGCTTAGAGTGCCTGCTCAGATCTTCTCGAAGGGATCGTGGTCGGCGAGGAGCTTCTCCAGCCGCGCCTGGTCGACCCTGCTCACGATCTGGCCGGCCTCCTGACGGTCCCTGATCACCTTGGCCAGGGTGAACGCGGAGGTCACCAGGTACAGGACCGCGATGGCCAGGAAGGCCCGGACCCAGGCGTCGGTGTCCAGCCGGTAGATGCCGATGGACGTGGCCGCCATGGCGATGGCGAAGGAGGCGACGGCCTGCCCGTAGAACGCGGCCGTACTCTGCTGCTTGACCGGTGTGTCACTCATGGGGACAGCCTCTTCGGGCGCGGTCCCCGGCACATCCGCCGACGTACTCAGAGCGGTACTCAGAACTAGAACGCCGAAACTCCCGTCAGCGCCCGTCCGATGAGCAGCTTCTGGATCTGGCTGGTGCCCTCGTAGAGGGTCATCACCCGGGCGTCGCGCAGCAGTTTGCCCGCCGGGTACTCGTCGATGTAGCCGTAGCCGCCGAAGACCTGAAGGGCGTTGTTCGCGGCGCGGACGGCCGCCTCGGAGGCGAAGAGCTTGGCCTTGGAGGACTCGACGGCGAAGGGCAGCCCGCGGTCGATCAGATCGGCGACCCGCCAGGTCAGCAGCCGGGCCGCGTCGACGTCGACCGCGATGTCGCTGATCAGTTCCTGCACCAGCTGGTGGCGGGCGATGGGCTTGCCGAACTGCTCGCGCTCGCCGGCGTACCGCACGGCCGCGTCCAGGGCGGCCTGCGCTATGCCGACGCTGCCCGCGGCGACCGACATACGGCCCTTGGCGAGCGCGGACATGGCGACCGTGAAGCCCTTGCCCTCCTCGCCCAGCATCGCCGAGGCCGGGACCCGTACGTCCTCCAGGACCAGTTCGGCGGTGGTCTGGCCGCGCAGGCCGAGCTTGCCGTGGATGGTGTGCCGGGTCAGGCCCGGGGTGTCGGTGGGCACGAGGAAGGCCGAGACGCCCTTGTGGCCGGGGGCGTCCGTGGAGCGGGCGAACAGGAGCACGACGTCGGCCCAGGTGCCGTTCGTGATGAACATCTTGGTGCCGTTGACGACATAGTCCTCGCCGTCGCGCACGGCCCGGGTGGACAGGTTGCCCGCGTCGGATCCGGTGCCCGGTTCGGTCAGCCCGAAGCAGCCGACGTACTCGCCGGACGTGAGGCCGGGCAGCCAGCGGCGCTTCTGCTCCTCGCTCCCCCAGGCCGCGACGGACTTCGCGACGAGGCCGAGGGAGACGGACACGATCCCCCGGGCCGAGGAGTCGCCCCGCCCCAGCTCCTCCGTGACCAGGCAGTACGCAAGGTGATCGCCGCCCGAGCCGCCGTACTCCTCGTCGACGGTCAGCCCGAGGAAGCCGACCTCGCCGAGCTTCTTCACGATGCCCCGGTCGATTTCCTCGGCCCGGTCCCAGGCCACCACATGGGGGACGATCTCCCGCTCGACGAAGTCCCGGGCGAGCTGCCGGACTGCGGTCTGCTCCTCGCTGAGCTCCAGGTTCACGACGAGATCACCCCACGGTTGACGGAACGCACGGCGGACCTTGAAAGCCGTACATTTAAATTAGCACTGCTAGTTTCAAGGTGCAGCCCTACTATGTGCGCCATGGCCCGACCGCGCAAGCCCCTCCTCAGCACCGACCGGATCATCGAGACGGCACGCGAGCTCGTGGACGCGGAGGGCCTGGCGGCCGTCTCCACCCGCCGGCTCGCCGCCGAGCTGGGGGTGAGCGGGCCCTCGCTCTACAACCACTTCCGCACGAAGGACGAGATCCTGGAGGCGGTCGCGGACTCGGTCAGCGCCCAGGTCGATCTGTCGATGTTCGAGGACGGCCGGGACTGGCGGACCGCGCTGCACGACTGGGCCGTCTCCTACCGGTCCGCCCTGCGCGACCACCCGCACATCGTCCCGGTCCTGGCCACCGGACCCGGCCGCCGCCCCGCCGGGCTGCGGCTCGCCGACGCCGTCTACGGCGGGATGGTCGGCGCCGGCTGGCCGCCCGCGCAGGCCACGTCCATCGGCGCGCTGATGCGGTACTTCATCATGGGCTCCGCGCTCGGCTCGTTCGCCGGGGGCTTCGTGGACGACGAGAGCGCGTACGACCCCGCCGACTACCCGCACCTCGGGCAGGCCCACCGCCTCGCCGAGCAGCAGGAGAAGATCGACGAGCGCGCCTTCGAGACGGGTCTGACGGCGCTGCTGGACGGGCTGGCCCAGCAGTACGCGCAGGTCGGGCCGAGCGCGTAACGACACTTCGGCGGCCACCGAAGTGTCGGTGCCGCATCCTGGGGTGCATGACCACCAAGGACCCGCAGGCGCGCGGACTCGCGGCGCTGGCCGCGCTGATCGCGGACGAGACGCGGGCCGCGTGTCTGCTGGCGCTGCTCGACGGGCGGGCCTGGACGGCCGGTGAGCTGGCCCGGCACGCGGGCGTCGCCGCGTCCACGCTGAGCGAGCACCTGGGCAGGCTGGTCGCGGGCGGACTGCTGGCCGAGGAACGGCAGGGGCGGCACCGGTACGTACGGCTGGCCGACGCCCGGGCGGCACAGCTGATCGAGGACCTGGCCACGCATGTCGCGCCGGTGGCCCGGCGCCCGCGCACCCTGCGGGAGTCCACCGCGGGCTCCGCCATGGCCCGCGGCCGCACCTGCTACGACCACCTCGCCGGGCGGCTGGGCATCGCGCTCACGGACGCGCTGACCGAGCGTGGGCTGCTCCGCCAGGACACCGGGTTCGCGCTCACCCAGGCCGGCCTCGACTGGTTCGGCTCGGCCGGCATCACCCTCGACCGCGGCGGGCGCCGCCCCCTGGCCCGGGCCTGCCTCGACTGGACCGAACGCCGGCCCCACCTCGCGGGGGTCGCGGGCGCGGCGCTGTGCCGCCATGCCCTGGACACGGGGTGGTGCGTACGGATCGGCTCCGAGCGCGCGGTGAAGGTGACTGCGTCGGGGGAGCGGGCGCTGTCCGAGTTGCTCGGGATCGAGCGGGGGGCTTTGTGCTGAGTCCGGCTACCGGGGTGGGGGGGTTCTGTGGTGTGCCGAGTGCGGGTGGGTCGGGGCTGGTCGCGCCCACGCGGCGGAGCCGCATGTCGATTCAGCCCCGCGCCCCTAGGACGTTGCGCCCCCGTCGGCCGACATGACTCCGCGCTCGATTGCCCGTCCGAAATTCGCGAGCCCCCGTCTCTCCCCCCTCCTAGCCTCAGGAGCATGATGAACGCCTCCTCGCCCCGCCCCGGCTGCTCGCCGCCGGTGCGGCCACCGTCAGCGTCGTGCTGTGGGCCTCCGCCTTCGTGTCGATCCGCAGTGCGGGTGACGCGTACTCGCCGGGCGCACTGGCGCTCGGACGGCTGCTGGCCGGGGCGCTGGCGCTCGGGGTGTTCTGCGTCGTACGGCGGGAAGGCCGGCCGCCGAGGTCGGCGTGGCGTGGGATCGCGATATCCGGGCTGCTGTGGTTCGGCTTCTACATGGTCGTCCTGAACTGGGGCGAGCAGCAGGTGGACGCCGGCACCGCGGCCCTGGTGGTGAACGTCGGCCCGTTGCTCATCGCCCTGCTCGGCGCCCGGCTGCTCGGCGATCCGATGCCGCCGCGGCTGCTGGCGGGGATGGCCGTGTCGTTCGGCGGCGCGGTGACGGTGGGGCTGTCGATGTCGGGCGGGGACGGTTCCTCGCTGCTGGGCGTGGTGCTGTGCCTGCTCGCGGCGGTGGCGTACGCCGCCGGTGTGGTCGCCCAGAAGCCCGCCCTCGCTCGCGCGAGCGCGCTCCAGGTGACGGCCTTCGGGTGTCTGGTCGGAGCCGTGGTGTGTCTGCCGTTCGCCGGGCAGTTGGTGCGCGAGGCCGCCGACGCACCGCTCTCCGCGACGCTCAACATGGTGTATCTGGGCGTCTTTCCGACCGCGCTGGCCTTCACGACCTGGGCCTACGCCCTCGCCCGGACGACCGCGAGCCGGATGGGCGCGACCACGTACGCCGTTCCCGCGCTGGTCGTGCTGATGTCCTGGCTGGCGCTCGGCGAGGTGCCGGGGCCGCTCACCCTGGCGGGCGGTGTGCTGTGTCTGGCGGGTGTGGCGGTGTCGCGGTCCAGGCCGCGCGCCCGGACGTCCCGGGCCACGGCAGCGGAGCCGCGGCCCGAGAGCGTCTCCTGAGCGCCTCGTCGGAAACACGAACAGCCGACCGCCTCGTCGGAACACGACAGCCGACCGCCGCGCCCGAACACGAACAGCCGGCCGCCGCGTCAGAACACGACCAGCGCCCGTCCGCCCTTTCCGGCCAGCATGTTCTCGAACGCGGCCGGGATTCCGTCGAGTCCGATCCGTTCCGTCACCAGCGTGCCCAGGTCCAGTCGGCCCGCCCGTACGTGCTCGGCGAGCACGGGGAGGTCCCGGGCCGGGTCGGAGTTGCCGTACACACAGCCGGACAGGGTCCTGCCCCAGTGGAAGATCTCCAGGGCGTTGAAGGTGACCTGCTGGTCCTTGCCGCCGATGCCGACCACGGTCGTCCGGCCGCCGCGGCGGGTGGCATCCCAGGCGGCCCGGATGCTGACCGCGCGGCCCACGCACTCCACGGAGACGTCGACGCCCTGCTTGCCGGTGAGGGCGCGGATCTCCCTGGGCGTGTTCTCGGAGGCCACGACGAAGTCGGTGGCGCCGGCCGCGCGGGCCAGTTCCTCCTTGGCCGGAGAGACGTCGACCGCGACGATCCGCGCGGCGCCCGCGATCCGGGCCGCCTGGAGGGTGGCGAGGCCGACCCCGCCCACGCCGAACACCGCGACCGTCTCGCCCGGCCGGACCCGCGCCGAGTGGTGGACGGCGCCGTAGCCGGTGAGGACGGCACAGCCGAGGAGGGCGGCGTCCACGAGCGGTACGCCCTCCGGCAGCGGCAGCACGCAGGAGGCGGCGACCACCGTCTCCTCGGCGAACGCGGCGACGTTGAGGCCGGGGTGGAGGTCGGTGCCGTCGACGGTGCGGGCGTAGACGTCGGCGGCGCCGGCCAGCGCATTGGCGCACAGCCAGACCTCGCCGAGCGAGCAGGCGTGGCAACTGCCGCACGAGGGAGCCCAGTTCAGGACGACCTGGGAGCCTGGGGACACATGGGTGACCCCTTCGCCCACGGCGACGACGGTGCCCGCGCCCTCGTGCCCGAGCACGGCCGGGACCGGCACCCGCATGGTGCCGTCGGACAGCGACAGGTCGGAGTGGCAGACCCCGGCGGCGGCCAGGCGGACCCGGACCTGTCCGGGGCCCGGGTCGGGCAGCTCGACCTCGGTGATCTCCAGCGGGGCACCGATGGCGGGCAGGACGCAGGCACGTACGGCCATGACTCGGAACTCCCTTAGAACTGGAGGGACTTGGTCTGGAGGTACTCCGCGAGTCCATGCGCGCCGAGTTCCCGGCCCACACCGGACTGCTTGTAACCGCCGAAGGGGGCGGAGGGGTTGAAGCGGCCGCCGTTGATGTCGACCTGGCCGGTGTCCATGCGGCGGGCGAAGGCCACCGCCTCCGCCTCGTCGCCGGCCCAGACGGCGCCCGCGAGGCCGTACACCGTGCCATTGGCGATGCGCAGGGCGTCCTCCTCGTCCGCGTAGCGGAGAATCGTGAGGACCGGGCCGAAGATCTCCTCCTGCGCGATCGTCATCTCGGGGGTGACGTCCGCGAACACGGTGGGGCTGACGAAGTAGCCGGTCTCGCGCGGGGATTCGGCGCCGCCCGCCACCAGACGCGCGCCCTCGGCGAGGCCCTGCTCGATGTAACCGCGCACCCGGGCCCGCTGCTTGGCGCTGACGACCGGGCCGATGCGGTCGCCGTACTTGGCGGCGGCCGCCGCGGCGAGCTCCACCGCCTCCTCGTACCGGTCGGTGTGCACCAGCATGCGGGTCCAGGCACTGCACGTCTGGCCGGAGTTGGACATGACGTTGGCGACGCCGACGTTCACCGCCTTGGCCAGGTCGGCACTGGGCAGGATGACGTTGGCGGACTTGCCGCCGAGTTCGAGGGCGACCTTCTTGACAGCGGCGCCCGCCACCGCGCCGATCTTCCGGCCGACCGCCGTGGAGCCGGTGAAGGAGACCAGGTCGACGTCCGGGTGCTCGGCCAGGGCCTGTCCGGCGACCGGGCCGAGGCCGGTGACCAGGTTGAACACGCCCGCGGGTACGCCCGCTTCATGGACCGCCTCCGCGAAGAGCTGGGCGGTGAGCGGGGTGTCCTCGGCCGGCTTCAGCACGATGGTGCAGCCCGCGGCGAGGGCCGGGGCGACCTTGGCGACGATCTGGTGCAGGGGGTAGTTCCAGGGGGTGATCGCGCCGACCACACCCACGGGTTCGTGGTGGACGGTCGAGTTGCCGACCTTCTCCTCGAAGGCGTGGGTCGCGGCGAGTTCGGCGTAGGAGCCCGCGACCGCGATCGGCACGCCCGCGTGGACCGTCTGCGAGAACGGGAGCGGTGCGCCCAGCTCCGCGCTGACCGTCTCGGCGATCTCGTCCTTGCGGGCCACGAGCAGGTCCCGCAGGGCGGTCAGCCGTGCGGCCCGCTCGGCCGGCGGGGTCGCGGCCCAGGCCGGGAGGGCGGCGCGGGCGGCCCGTACGGCGGTGTCGACGTCCTCGGCGGTACCGGCCGGGACCCGGCCGATGACCTGCTCGTCGACCGGGTTCACGACCTCGATCACGTCCTGGCCGGCGGCGGGGCGCCAGGCGCCGTCGATGTACAGGCCGTCGTGTGACTTCATGCTGCTTCCTCCCGGCGGGGCTGCGTCGTCAGACTCACAAACTAGCGACGTTAGTTTTTCTGCGCCAGACGTGACCGGACGCTCCTGGGATATCAGAAGTCGACCCGAGCCCCTTCGTCCACCCGGCCCACCGACTCCTGACCGAAGGCCTTCTCATAGGCCCGCCGGATCTCCTCGATGCTCCGGTCGTTCGCGTCGGCCCGCCCCACCGGATACAGCAGGACCAGTTCGTACGACCGCTCGCGCTCGATCGTGCCGTGCGCGTCCCGCCACTGCCCGCGCACGTCCCGCACGGTCAGCCCGTCCGGGAAGTCCGGGGTGACCTCCTTGTCCACGAAGGCCATGAACTGCCGGTCGGTGACGGCCGGGCCGCCGTCCGGGCGCGCGGTGCCGAACAGGAGCCGGGTCTCGATGTACGGCTTTCCGCGCGCCGGAGCGTGGGCAGCGGCGCCGGCGAGGGTGGCGTGGGCGGTCGGGGCGGCGGCCAGCAGAAGGCCGGCCGTGGTGAGGGCGGCGGTGGTGAGGGCCGCCCGGGTGGGGGTGAGGCGCTTGCGCATGCCCCATCCCTAGTGGGCCCACTCCTCCAGGTCGGGCAGCCGCGCCGGGGAAGGGCAGATGCGTTCGCCGTGCTGGTCGAAGACGAAGAGATGGGCGATGTCGACGAGGAGGGGGACCTGCATGCCGTGGCGGAGCCGGATGTCGGGGGTGGTGCGCACCACCAGGTCGCCGGGCTGCCGGCCCTCCGCGGGCACCGGTCCGGACTCGGCGTCCGCCGGGTCCTCCAGGACCACCACCGGCCCGGCGCGCAGCGCACCGGCCCGCTCCCTGAGCCGCTCCAGCACCGTCGGGCCCTCACGACGGCGGCGCCGCGAGGGGCGTACGGCCGGGCGCGGGGCCTCCAACTCCGGTACGACGGCCGGGCGGGAACCGGTGTTGAAGTGGACGAGGACCTCGTGCCCCTGGAACTCCACGTGCTCCACCAGCCCGCTGATGGGCACCTCGCCGGGCCGGGCGGAGGCGGGCTTGGCGATGCGGACGGCCTCCGAACGCAGACCCACGATCACCTCGCGGCCCTGCTGCACCCGCAGCAACCGGTGGTCCGTGCTGAGCGGTTCGGGCAGCCGCAGGGCCTGCTTGCCGAGGCTGATCGTCATCGCCCCGTCCAGCGGCGCACGCACGAGTCCCCGCAGCAGATTGATGCGCGGGATGCCGATGAAGGCGGCGACGAAGACATTGCGCGGGAGCGCGTACACCGTGCGGGGGTCGCCGACCTGCTGAAGCACTCCGCCGCGCAGTACGGCGACCCGGTCGCCGAGCGACATGGCCTCGGCCTGGTCGTGGGTGACGTACACCGTGGTGACCCCCAACTCGCGGGTGAGCTGGGATATCTCGGCCCTGAGATGGTTGCGGAGCTTGGCGTCGATGTTGGACAGTGGCTCGTCCATCAGGAAGGCGGAGGGGTGGCGGGCAATGGCCCGGCCCATGGCGACCCGCTGGCGTTCGCCGCCGGAGAGCTGGCTGGGGTAGCGGTCGAGGAGGTCCTCGATGCCGAGCAGCCGGGCGGTGGCGTCCACCCGGGGGCGCGGGTCCGCGCCGGGGGCCTCGATGCGCAGCGGGAAGCCGATGTTGTCCCGGCCGGTCATGCTGGGGTAGAGGGCGAAGTTCTGGAAGACCATCGCGATGTCCCGGGCGGACGGCTGCAGATCGTTGGCGTACTCGCCGTCCAGCAGCAGTTCGCCCTCGTCCATCTCCTCCAGTCCGGCGATCATGCGCAGGACGGTGGACTTGCCGCAGCCGGAGGGTCCGAGCAGGACGAGGAACTCCCCCGGCGCGATGTCCAGCGACAGCCGGTCCACGACGCGGACGCCTCGCGTGTAGGACTTGCTCACATCGTGCAGGGAGATGGCGCGTGTCATGGCTGCTGCCCCCGGGGGCTGTCCAGAGCGCTGGTGCGGGTGCTCCGTGGTGGAAGGCCTCGCGCGGGTCGAACGGGGCCTGTGAGTCACGGAAGTTAACGGAATGTGCGCGGCCGGGGGAAGACATCCGTCCGAATACCCGGATTACGCCAGGTGGGGAGGGAAACGGACGGCGTGATTCAGCGGGTGCGGGGCGTCGTGTGCGGGTCACGGGCGCGGCGCCGGAGCCTGAACCAGGCCGCCCCGCCGACCGCGGCCAGTCCCACGGCGGCGGAACCCGCGACCGGGCTGAAGGGGTTGCCGCGGGCCGGTCCTGAGCCGTCGGCGGGCGAGCCGCCCTGCGGACCGCCGTTGCCGCCCCCGGGCCCGCCGCCCGGCCCGCCGCTGCCGCCACCCGGTGTGCCGCTCGGGCTGCTGCCGGTAGCGCCGCCGGGCTCGTTCGGGCAGTCGACCTTGAAGACCTTGCGCCCGCCCGCTCCCTTGCCCTGGGCGACGGTCCAGGTCAGCTTGTACTGCGCGGCGGGCAGCAGCAGATTGTCGGAGGTTCCGGCACCGTCGTCGAGTGCCAGGGAACTGGAGAGGGTGACGGCCCCCCGCCTCGCGGGCTGCGGCTCGATCGTCCAGTCGATCCCCTCGGCCTCGTCGAAGTCGACCGCGTCGAGGTAGAGGCTGCAGGCCTTCGGGCCGTCGAGGTACGTGGCGACGGCCGTGCCCAGCACATGGATCTCGATGTCCCCGTCGTCATCGGGAGCGGCGTCGGCCGGCGCGCCGAGGAGGACGGTTCCCGCGACGGTGAGCGCCGTCCATGCGGCCGCTCTGCCGGGCAGGGACGAAGTCGACATGGCCGGCCCTCCGTCAGATGCTTTTCATACGCCTCTCGTCATCTGACTCCCTTTCACATCCGCCCCGCGCCACACGGGAACGGCGCCGCGTGCCCCCTCGGACATCACCCCGCCGGCTCAAGGACGTCGGGTCACGACATCACGGTGAGTTCGACCGGCACTCCGTTGAGGACCGCGTTGCCCGACAGCGGATCCAGCAGGCTGCCGTCGAGGAGCTGGTTGACGTTGACTCCGGGTGCCAGGACCGCGTGGTTCATCCGGGTGCCGGGACGGTCGTGGCCCCAGCCGTGCGGCAGGCTCACCACGCCGGGCCGGACGCCGTCGGTGACCTCGGCGGGGGCCACCACTTCTCCCCCGGCCCCCTTCACCCGTACGTCCGCCCCGTCGCGCACTCCCAGGCGGTCCGCGTCCTCGGGGTGGATGTGCAGGGTGCAGCGGTTGGTGCCGCCGGTGAGGGCGGGCACGTTGTGCATCCAGCTGTTGTTGGAGCGCAGATGGCGGCGGCCGACGAGGACGAGCCCGTCGGGGCGCTGGGCCAGCGCCTCCCGCAGCCGGGGCAGGTCGTCCGCGATCGGCTGCGGCAGCAGCTCCACCTTGCCGCTCCTGGTCTTCAGCGGCTGCGGCAGCCGCGGGCCCAGCGGGCCGAGGTCGATGCCGTGCGGGTGGTCGAGCAGCTGTCGCAGCGTCAGCCCGTCGGGCCGTACACCGAAGCCGTCGCCGTAGGGGCCCAGGCGCAGCATCATGTCGAGCCGGCGCTCGGGACCGGTCTCGCCGGTGAGCCGCGCGGCCAGCTCCTTCGGGTCCCGGCCGTGCACGGGAGAGTGCTCCTCGCGCACCGCCTTGCCGAGGGTCTGGTCGATCACCATGGCGTCGACGGCCGACGGGTCGGCGCCGTGCTTCCCCAAGCTCTCGGCTTCGCTCGAGCAGGGGAGACCCCAATCGCTCGCGGCCAGGATCAGCCGGGCCAGGATCTCGGACTCGGCCATCCGGCCGGGCTCCAGCGGGACGGCGGCGCGGGTGTAGCGGACCTGGTTGCGCACGGCGAGGGTGTTGAAGGCGAAGTCGTGGTGCGGGCTCTGCGAGGGCGGCGGCGGGGGCAGCACGACGTGGGCGTGCCGCGAGGTCTCGTTCAGATACGGGTCGACGCTGACCATGAAGTCGAGGGAGTCCAGGGCCTTGTCGAGCCGGTTGCCGTCCGGGGCGGAGAGCACGGGGTTGGCGGCGATGGAGATCAAGGCGCGGACCGGCTCGCCCTCCTCGGTGGCGGTGTCGATCTCCTCGGCGAGCGCGGAGAGCGGCAGCTCGCCCTTGGCCTCGGGGTGCCGGCGCACCCGGGAGTGCCAGCGGCCGAGGGCGAAGCCGTGGCCGGGTCCGGCGGGCCGGGGGGTCCTGTCGGTGGCGGCCTGCGGGAAGAGGGCGCCGCCGGGCCGGTCGAGGTTGCCGGTGAGGATGTTGAGGACGTCGACGAGCCAGCTGGCGAGGGTGCCGTGCGGGACCGTGCAGCTGCCTATGCGGGCGTACACGGCGGCGGTGGGGGCGGCGGCGAGTTCACGGGCGAGGGCGCGAATCGTGTCCGCGTCGACGTCACAGGCCTCCGCAGCGGCCTGCGGGGTGAAGTCCCGCATCACCTGCCGGAGTTCGTCCAGCCCCTGCACATGCGGGGCGAGCTCGCCGAGCTCGACGAGTCCTTCCTCGAAGAGCACGTGCGCCATCGCCGCGAGCAGCAGCGCGTCGGTGCCGGGTCGGATCGCGAGGTGCCGGTCGGCGAGTTTGGCGGTGCGGGTGCGGCGCGGGTCGATGACGGTGAGGGTGCCGCCGCGGGCCCTGAGCGCCTTGAGCTTGCCGGGGAAGTCGGGGGCGGTGCACAGACTCCCGTTGGACTCCAGGGGGTTGGCGCCGATGAGGAGCAGATGGTCGGTGTGGTCCAGGTCGGGCACGGGGATGGCGTTGGCGTCGCCGTACAGGAGCCCGCTGGAGACGTGCTTGGGCATCTGGTCGACCGTGGAGGCGGTGAACAGGCTGCGGGTGCGCAGGGCGCCGAGCAGGACCGTCGGGTAGAGGGCGCCGGCCATGGTGTGCACATTGGGGTTGCCCAGGACGATGCCGACCGCGTCGGGCCCGTACCGCTCGACGACCGGCCGCAGGCCCGCGGCCACCGCGTCGAAGGCCTCCTCCCAGGTGGCCTCGCGCAGTTCGCCGTCCTTGCGGACGAGGGGTGCGCGCAGCCGGTCCGGGTCGGCGTCGACGGCGCCGAAGGAGGCGCCCTTGGGGCAGATGAACCCCTTGCTGAAGACGTCGTCGCGGTCGCCGCGGGCGCCGGTGACACGGGTGCCCTCGATGGTGAGGGTCAGCCCGCAGGTGGCCTCGCACAGGGGGCAGATTCGCAGGGCGGTGCGGGACACGGGTCCTCCCGGGTGGCGGCGGCGCGGGTGCGGTGGCGCACGGACAGGCCGAGCATACCGACCGGTATGCCCAATGGGGAGGCCTCTCGGGAAGGGGTCCGGAAAGGGACGGTTCAGTCCAGCACGCGCGCGAGATAGGCCCGCAGCAGCTCCCGGGTCTCCGCGATGATCGCCTCGTCGCCCTGCGGGTCCACCCGGAAGGCCAGGTGGACCAGCGTGTCGGCGGTCTCCACGGCGACCAGGAAGGTGCGGCGCAGATCGTCGTCGGGGGTGCGGCCGAGGTAGCCGGAGAGCAGTTCGGTGAGGCGGTCGGCGACACGGTGGTTGGGCTCGGTGTGCCGGGCGCCGACCGGGATCTGGTTGCCGAAGTCGACGAGGGAGAAGCCGGGTGCGGTGCGCTTCATGGCCAGGTACTCGTCGAGCACGGCGTCCATGGCCGCCTGCCAGTCACCGCTCCCCCCGTCCCCGAGCCGCTCGGTGACGCGCTCGGTGTACCGCTCCAGGTTGCGCTGGGCGAGCGCGTCGGCCATCTGCCGTTTGTTGCCGAAGAAGCGGTAGACCGAGCCGATGGGCACACCGGCGCGCAGCGCCACGGCCCGGGTGCTCAGGGCGTCGTAGCCGACCTCGTCGAGGAGGTCGGCGCAGGCGTCGAGGATCCTGGTCAGCCGTTCGGCACTGCGCCGCTGGACGGGCGCTCGGCGAAGCGATGTCGCATGGGGCACGGGCTTCATGATGCCTTTCCGCCGGGGTCCGGTGAACCTCGCCCCTGAGTACGGAGGAAGGTGGCCGTTGCACTCATCGCGCCGGCGTGCCCGTCGCACCGCTCGTGGTCGGCGTCGCTTCCGTCTCCTTCGCCTCGGCATTCGCCGTCACGGTCGCCGTCGCGGTCCCCGCTTCCGCCCCCGTCTCCGCCCCCGACGCCGTGATGTCGGCCGTGCTCTCCACCGGCTTGCCGCGCACGGCCCACACCGTGCCGTCGTCCGCGTACAGGCGGGCCGTGACGTGATGGGTGCCGTGCGGGACGAAACGGGGGGCGAGGCGGTACTCGGGGGCGCGCAGCCGGGTGACCAGGCCGCCGTCCACGAAGAGGTACGCGAGGCCGCGTCCGGCCGTCGGCCTGGCCTTCGCGCCGACCGGTGAGAAGCGGAAGTTGCGGACGGTCAGCCGGACGTGCCAGTTGCCGGCGGCGTCGGGGGCCACCTCGACGCCGACGTCGGGCGCCCCTTTCTTGTCGACCTCGCGATAGTGCCGCCCTTGGCCGTCCGTCGCGTCGAGGACTTTGCCCACCGGTGAGGGCGACCCCCCGTCCTTGCGTTCGTGCGCCTCGCCCGTTCCGCAACCCGTCGTCGGGACCAGCAGCAGGACGCAGACCGCGAGGGCGGCCCGAAATCCACGCGTCCATGACATGCCGGGGAGACTAGAACACCGTTCGGGCCACCGGATCCCCCTGAGGTCTGGTTCCGGTCCGTCCCGAGGTGGAGGACCAAGACCCTCTTGCGCCGGCGAAACCGCAATCCTACGGTGTTGCATAGGAATCTGGTTCGCAAGGGAGCGATCATGAGCGGGGACGCACGGAAGACCGCCGAGGGACTGGCCTACCTCTCCGGATTCGGCAACGAGCACGCCTCGGAGGCGGTGCCGGGCGCCCTGCCTCAGGGCCGCAACTCGCCACAGCGGGCACCGCTCGGGCTGTACGCGGAACAGCTCAGCGGTACGGCCTTCACCGAGCCCAGGGCGAACAACCGCCGCTCCTGGCTGTACCGCATCCACCCCTCGGCCGCACACCCCGCGTTCACCCGCACCGACAACGGCACGCTCCGCACGGGCCCCTTCGCCGAGACCGCGCCGGACCCCAACCGCCTGCGCTGGAACCCGCTGCCCGAGCCGCCGGCCGGCACGGACTTCCTCGCGGGCCTGTGGACCCTGGGCGGCAACGGCGACGCGACCCAGCGCGCCGGCATGGCCGTGCACCTGTTCCACGCCAACACCTCGATGGAGCGCGTCTTCAGCAACGCCGACGGGGAGCTGCTGATCGTCCCGGAGCGCGGCGGGCTGCTGCTGCACACGGAGTTCGGGCTGCTGCACGCGGAGCCCGGGGATGTGGCACTGATCCCGCGCGGGGTGCGCTTCCGGGTGGAACTCCTCGACCACTCGACTCGGGGCTATGTGTGCGAGAACTACGGCGCGGCCTTCCGGCTGCCCGACCTCGGCCCGATCGGCGCCAACGGGCTCGCCAACGCCCGGGACTTCCGGGCGCCGGTGGCCGCCTACGAGGACGTCGAGGGCCCGGTGGAGGTGGTGAACAAGTTCTGCGGCAACCTCTGGACGGCCACGTACGACCACTCGCCGCTCGACGTGGTCGCCTGGCACGGGAACTATGTCCCGTACGTCTACGACCTGCGCCGTTTCAATGTGATCGGCACGATCTCGTACGACCACCCCGACCCGTCGATCTTCACGGTCCTCACCTCCCCGTCCGACACCCCGGGCCTGGCCGGAGTCGACTTCGTGGTCTTCGCGCCGCGCTGGCTGGTGGGCGAGGACACGTTCCGGCCGCCGTACTTCCACCGGAACGTGATGAGCGAGTACATGGGGCTCATCGAGGGCGCGTACGACGCCAAGGCCGAGGGTTTCGTCCCGGGCGGGGGCTCGCTGCACAACATGATGTCGGCGCACGGACCGGACCGGGAGACCTTCGACCGGGCGAGCGCGGCCGAGCTGCGGCCGCAGAAGGTCGACGACGGGCTCGCGTTCATGTTCGAGACGCGCTGGCCGGTGACGCTCACGCCCCACGCGGCCCGCGCGGACCACCTCCAGCAGCGGTACGACGACGTGTGGCAGGGCCTTGAGCGGCACTTCCGCCCCTTGCACTGAAGATTCACTCCCGGTACGGATGACCCCGTGACCTCCTTCGCTCCGGACTCGATCGTCCTGAACCGCAAGCTGCCGCTCTGGTATCAGGTGTCGCAGTCGCTGCGCGCCTCGATACTCGGCCGCTCACCCCGGGACCCGCTGCGTCTGCCCACGGAGGAGCAGCTGGCGGAGCACTACGGCGTCAGTGTGCTGACCATGCGGCAGGCGCTGAAGGAGCTTGAGGACGAGGGGCTGATCAGCCGGCACCGGCGGCGCGGCACGTTCATCGAGCCCGGTGTCCGGCGGGGCGCACCCGTGCGTCTGCTGGGCTCGGTGGACGCGATCGTGGCCCAGCAGTCCGGTATGACGACCGAGCTGCTGGACCACGGAACGGGGCCCGTGCCGGCCGAACTCGCCGAGTACTTCCCGGATCTGGCCGAGGTGGCGTCGTACCACCGGCTGCGCAGCGACGAGAAGACCGGCGAGCCGACCAACCACGCGCGCAACCACGTCCGTCCCGAACTGGCCGCGCGCATCGACCTGGACGACCTGGTCCGCTGGCCGATGACCAAGGTGCTGCGGGATGTCGTCGGGGCGGACATCAGCCGCATCACGGACACGGTCGAGGCCCGCCTGGCCGACCCGGACACCGCGCGGCTGCTCCAAGTCCCGCTGCTCAGCCCGATCCTGCACTACACGGGTGTGACGTACGACGCCGACGGCCGTGTCCTCGACGTGGCGGTGATCCACTACCGGGGGGACCGCTTCTCCTTCACGGTGACCTTGGACGCCACCTGACCCGCCCCGGACCGGCAGGTCGTACGATGCCCAGCGTGACGCACGACGACGCTCCGCTGCTCGCGGACCTCATGCCGTGGTCCGTCGCACCTCTGCGGCCGGGCCGCGCCTGGCCGACGGCGCCCGACGCGGCCTGTCTGAAGGCCCGCTGGGACGCCCTGCTCAAGGCCGAGGGCCCCGACCGGGAGGCCCTGTTCGAGCCCACGCGCTCACGCACGCTGCACTCGGCGGTGGGTCAGCTGCCGGGACAGTCCAGCGGCACGGGGAAGCTGGTGCGCGCGTCGGGGCCGTGCCCGGAGCCGGTGCGCGTCCTGGCGGCCCCCTTCGACGAGCAGTGGCTGATCCCGGACCACCGGCTGCTGGACACGGCCCGCCCGGAGCTGTGGCGGGTGGCGGACGAGCACCAGGTGTTCGCCGTGGAATCGCCCGCCGACACCCCGGGCCCGCCGCTGCTGGCGACGTCGCTGCTGCCCGTCCTGCGCCCCGGCCGCATCCGCCCGCTGTACCGCCGCCCCGGCGGCACGGAACCCAATCTGGCGCCGGGCCTGCTGGAGCACCTGGGTTCCCGGCTGGGCCTGTCCCCCACCCCGCTGGACGTCCTCGCGTGGGTCATGGCGGCGGTACGCCCGGACCTCACGGTCCCCCTCACCGAGGACGCGGAACTCTGGTCGCGGGGCGTGGAGTCGGGCCGTCGGCTGCTCTGGCTGATGCGGCGGCAGGGCGAGCGCCCCAAACTCCCCGGCGGCCGCCGCCCCTACGTCCGCGCGCCGCTCCCCTCCCTCCCCCTCACCCTGCACTACGACCGCGACGAGGAGACCCTCCACCTCGACGAGGGCCGTATCTCCCCCGTGCCGCCCGAGGCCTGGGACTTCGAGGTGGCCGGGGTCCGGGTCCTGGAGCAGTGGTTCACCATCCGCACCACGCCCGCCGAGCCGGGCACCCTGACCGCGATCCGCCCGACGTCCTGGCCGCAGCCGTGGACCTCGGAACTGCTGGAGCTCATCACGGTCCTGGCACTACTGGCGGAACACCACTCCCCACAGGCCGAGCAGCCGCGCATGACGGCCCCGCTCACAGCCACGTCGCTGCACAAGGCCGGCATACTCCCGCCCCCGGAGCCCTCCCGCAGACCCGCCTCGGTCCTGGACCACCACGAAGAGGGCCCGGAGGGCCAGTTCGCCCTGCTCTAGCTGCCGGTACCCGCACGGCGGGCACTGAGCACCAGGTCACATGCGGTGGACGACTGCTGACAAAGGCCGTGCGCCCGAGTCATGATCCACCCCATGGACCGACTCCCCCTGCCCCTGGAGGGCATCACCGTCGTCGCCGTCGAGCAGGCCGTGGCCGCGCCCTTCGCGACCCGGCAGCTCGCCGACCTGGGCGCCCGCGTCATCAAGGTCGAGCGGATCGACGGCGGCGACTTCGCGCGCGGCTACGACACCGCCGCCGGCGGTCTCGCCTCGCACTTCGTGTGGTGCAACCGGGGCAAGGAGTCCATCGCCCTCGACCTCAAGGACCCGCGCGGTCTGGACGCCGTACGGCGGCTGGTCGCGGACGCGGACGTGTTCGTGCAGAACCTCGCCCAGGGGGCCGCCGCCCGGCTCGGGCTCGACGCGGCCACGCTGTGCGCCGCGCACCCGCGGCTGGTCGCCGTGGACATCTCGGGGTACGGGGCGTCCGGGCCGTACGCGGACAAACGGGCCTACGACATGCTCGTGCAGTGCGAGGCGGGGCTGGTGTCGGTGACCGGGACGCCGGAGCAACCGGTCAAGGCGGGAATCCCGGCGGCGGACATCGCGGCGGCCATGTACGCCTTCTCCGGTGTGCTGGCCGCGCTGGTGCGGCGCGGGACGACCGGGCGGGGCGGGCCGGTCGAGGTGTCGATGCTGGAGTCCCTCGCCGAGTGGATGGGCCACCCCCTGCACCATGCGATGCACGGGGGAACTCCCCCGGCGCGCACCGGCCTCGCGCACGCCGTCATCGCGCCGTACGACGCCTATGAGACGGGGGACGGCGGGCGGGTGCTGCTGTCGGTGCAGAACGACCGGGAGTGGCGGCGGCTGGCCGAGCAGGTCATGGGGCGGCCCGAGCTGGGGACGGACCCGGCGTTCGCAACGAACGCGGCGCGGGTCGAGAACCGGCGGCGCACCGATGAGCTGGTCGGCAAGGCGCTGGGCGCGCTGGAGGCCGACGAGGCGCTGGCCCGGCTGGAGGGCGCGGGCATCGCGTGCGCGCGCCTGAGGGATCTGCACGAGCTGGCGGAGCATCCGCAGCTGGCGGCCCGGGAGCGGTGGCGGCAGGTGGGATCGCCGGTGGGGCCGCTGCGTGCGCTGCTGCCCCCCATCACCATGCCGGGCGGGGACGACGCACGGATGGGGGACGTGCCCGCGCTCGGTCAGCACACCGAGGCGCTGCTGCGTGCCGTGGGGATGACGGACGACCGGATCGCAGCCCTGCGCCGGGACGGTGTGGCGGCCTGAGCGCGGGCCCTCAGTGCCTGTTGCCGCCGAACAGCGAGCGACGCAGCCGACGCAGCGGCGCGAACAGGGAGACGTGGCGCATCCGCGTGCCCCGGTCACTGCGCTTGGCGGGCTCACGCGCGGTCAGCTCACGCATCAGCGAGGTCGCCTCGGCCGTCTTCTGCTGCGGTATGGCGGGACCCGCCAGCACCGACAGATGGCGGTCGAGGCGCGAACTGGTCGCGCTGCTCCCGCAGGTGATCGCAGGGACCCTCGCCCTGCTGCGCACTGTTATCTGCTCCATGTCACTCCCCACCCGTACGAGTCCACCCGGCCCGGGCAGGGTAACCCTATCGCCCCAACCGGGCACGCGTGTATCGCGGTCACAGGATTCACCTTCCCCGTAAAGGGGTTGACGATTACTCTCCGAATCCAACTGATTTCAGGGCGAGTTGGACAACCGGCTGAGTTGTGGGCCGAGCTGACCCTCCGTCGGGTTCGACGGTCACTGCGAGTGACGTAGAGGATCTGCCGAGGCCGGCCGCCACCAAGGGCGTGTCACCCTCGAAGAGCCCGAGGGAGCGCGGTTGCGCATGGGGGCGCATGAGCCAGAGCTGATGCACGTGTCCGCTGGGCAGCTCTCCGTATCCGCTGAGCGTGACGACGGCCCGCCCCTCGGATGCGGAGGCGATCACTCCGATACTTCGGCCCCGCGCGTCCTTGCTGCTGGTCGCGCGGGCGTCGGAGGCTGCCAGAACGTGGGCGATCTCACGCGCCTGGGCCCGCTCGGCGTCGAGCCGGCCCTGGGTCCGGTCTGCCTGGACGGCGAACAGCCCGGCGACGACGAGGGCCGCCGCGGCCGTCGCCGTGGCGAACGGAACGAAGAGGGGGCGCGCCCTGGGCGTACGGGTGCGTGCCGGCGGGGGCTGCGTGCCCCAGACGTGCGGCGGCAGTTGGGGGGTGCGCTCGCGCGCGGGGCCCGGCTCCTGCCGGGTCGTGCGTACGGCGGCCAGCACCCGGTCGCGCATCGCGGCCGGCGGCGGGGCGGCCGTGGACCAGGCGAGGCGCACGGCGTCCTCGGACAGCGCCCGTACCTCGGCGGCACAGCGGCCGCAGTCCGCGAGGTGTTTCTCGAAGCGGCGCCGCTCTCCGGGTTCGAGCGCGTCCAGCGCATAGGGGGCGGCGAGCGAGTGCAGGTCCTCGCGGTGGAAGAGCTTGCCGAGGACACTCATGCGACACCTCCCAGGCACTTGCGCAGCTGGGTGAGTCCGTCGCGCATACGGGTCTTGACCGTGCCCAGCGGCAGGGAGAGCCGCTCGGCCACCTCACGGTACGTATAGCCGTCGTAGTAGGCGAGGGTGACGGACTGACGCTGGAGCGCGGTGAGCCGGTCCAGGCAGCGGCGCACCCACTCGCGCTCCAGTCCGGCCTCGACCTCCTCGGTCACCTGGTCGAAGGCGGGGGACCCCGCGCGCATCGCCTCGCGCTGCTCCCGCTCGCCCGCGGCACGGGCGCTGCGCACCCGGTCGACCGCGCGCCGGTGGGCGAGGGTGAGGACCCAGGACAGGGCGCTGCCCCGGCCGGGGTCGAACCGGGCGGCGGAGCGCCAGAGTTCGAGCAGCACCTCCTGCGCCACCTCCTCCGACTGGGCGGGGTCGCGCACCACACGCCGTACGAGCCCGAACACCGGCCCGGACACCAGTGCGTACAGGTCCTCGAATGCCTTCTGGTCGCCGCCTGCCACGAGCACCAGCAGCTCGTCAGCCTCCACTCGGGCCCCCTCTCCCCCGCCGCACCCGGACCGTCCTTTCACACCAGGGATTCGCAACGAACGCACCTCCGGATGGGGTACGGATGAGCGGGCCCAAAACGCGGGTCGGACCGGAAGAAAAGATTTTTTGCGTCGGACCAATCCGATCCGGCTGCCCGCTCCGTATACCCGTCCGTCAAGCAAGTTGGGACTGAGGACGGACGGCATGACACCTCTATTCTCCAGGAGCGGCACGGGACGCAAGGGCCTTGTCACGCTCATCTGTGGTGCGCTGGCCGCCGGGGGGCTCGCAGCCGCCGGCGTGGCCACGCTGGAACCGGGGGCGGCCTCCGCCTCCTCCCACAGGGAGGCCCCGCTCATCTCGGGCACCCCGCAGTACGACAACACGGACCTGTACGCGTTCGTCAGCCCGGACAAGCCGGACACGACGACGATCGTGGCGAACTGGATCCCGTTCGAGGAGCCGGCCGGCGGTCCGAACTTCTACACGTTCGCGGACGACGCCCAGTACGACATCCACATCGACAACAACGGTGACGCGCAGGGCGAGTTGCTCTTCCGCTACACCTTCAAGACGCACACCAAGAACAAGAACACCTTCCTCTACAACACGGGCCCGGTCACCAGCCTCGACGACCCGGACCTCAACATCACGCAGACGTACGACATCGACCTGGTCAAGCTGAAGAACCAGCACGTGGTGTCGAAGACCAGGCTCGCGGACAACGTGCCGGTGGCGCCGTCGAACGTCGGCAAGGCGTCGATGCCGGACTACGGCAAGCTGCGCTCGCAGGCCATCTACAAGACGGCGGGCGGTGCCGCGACCTTCGCCGGCCAGGCCGACGACCCCTTCTTCGCGGACCTGCGGGTCTTCGACCTGCTCTACGGCGGCAACCTCACCGAGGTCGGCCGGGACACGCTCAAGGGCTACAACGTCAACACGATCGCCCTCCAGGTCCCCAACGACCTGATCCGCGAGTCGTCGAAGCAGCCGATCGTCGGCATCTGGTCGACGACGCAGCGCAGGAACGCGCAGGGCTACTACTCGCAGGTCTCGCGCCTCGGCAACCCGCTGGTGAACGAGGTCGTCAACCCGCAGAAGGACAAGGACAAGTTCAACGCGTCCGCGCCCTGGGACGACGCGCAGTTCCTGAAGAACGTGACCAACCCCGAGCTGCCGAAGCTCATCGAGGCGATCTACAAGATCAAGGCGCCGGCCGAGCCGCGCAACGACCTGGTCGATGTGTTCCTCAAGGGCGTCAAGGGCCTCAACCAGCCCCCGTATGTGAAGCCCTCGGAGGAACTGCGCCTGAACACCTCCATCACGCCGAGCATGCACCCCAAGCGCCTGGGCGTCCTCGACGGCGACAACGCGGGCTTCCCCAACGGCCGCCGGCTGACGGACGACGTGATCGACGCCTCCCTGCAGGTGGTCGAGGGTGAACTGGTCGGCTCCAAGAACGACCTGGGTGACGCGGTCGACAAGAACGACAAGAAGTTCGAGAAGTACTTCCCGTACGTGGCCCAGCCGACCTCCGGTTCGCGCGGTGCGCTCGCCAAGGGCACGACCAGCGGCACGGACGTGAAGAGCCAGCTCGGCGACGCGCTGCAGCCGGCGGGTTCGGCGTCCGGCGGCTCTGACAACACGATGCTGATCGCCGCCTCGGCGGCCTCGGGCGCGGCCGGGATCCTGCTGATCGGCACCGCCCTCGCGTGGTGGCGCCGTCGTATGCAGCGCCCGTACTGATCGATCCGCACCCCACCGACTGGCGCGGCCCGCGCACCACATCCCCCACGGCGCGGGCCGCGCCACCCCACGACCTCCACCAGCAGTGACCAGGCGACCTAGGAGAGGGCATGTCCCCGCGTACGAACGACAACGAGCCCGCCGCGCGGCCGGTGGACGCAGACGACGACACGGGGGACGCCGAAGCGGTGTCACGGATCACGGACGGGGACCAGGCGCCGGGCGCCGGAGCGACGGGTGACGACTCCGCGGCGCCGGTCACCGGAGCGACGAGTTCTGACGACGGCGAGGCGGCCACCGGGGCACGGACCGACGAGCGGGTCGAGGCCGTACGGCGGGTCGGTGCTGCCGGGCGTCGCTGGCGGGCCGCCCGGCTCGCCACCTGTGCCGCCCTGTTGGCCGTGGCGCTGACCGGCGGGGCGATCGCCCTCGGGGCGGCGCGGGACGGGGCGCCGGCAGCCGTGGCGGCCGCCTCCAGTGCCGTGGATCCCGCGTTGCTGACCAGCGGGAGCCTCGACGCGAGCATCGCCGCCCTGCAGAGCCATCTCCGGTCGCAGCCCAAGGACTACGGCAGCTGGGCTGCCCTCGGCCTCGCCTACGTGGAACAGGCCCGGACCAAGGGCGACCCGTCGCGCTATCCGCAGGCGGACAAGGCCCTGCGACGCTCACTGACGCTGTCCCCGGACAATGAACAGGCCCTGTGCGGCCGCGCCGCCCTCGCCGCCGCGCGGCACGACTTCAAGGGCGCCCTGACCTACGCGGACAAGGTCCTGAAGGAGAACCCCTACAGCGAACGCGCCCTGTCCTCCCGTATCGACGCCCTGGTCGAACTCGGCCGGTACGACGAGGCGTCGAAGGCCGCCGACACCGCCGACGAGCGCCGCCCGGGAGTGCCCGTCTTCACGCGCTACGCCTATGTGCGCGAACTGCGCGGCGAGGTCGGCGCGGCACGGCAGGTCCTGGAGCAGGCCCTGGCCGGCGCCACTTCGAAGGGCGACATCGCCTATGTCGCCGCCCAGCTCGGCCAGCTCGCCTGGAACCAGGGCGACTACAGGACGGCGCTCACCTACTACGCGCGGGCCCTGGCCGCCGACGAGAACTACCTGCCCGCCCTGGAGGGCCGCGCCCGCGCGCAGGCCGCGAGCGGCGACCGGGCCGACGCCGTCAAGGGCATGGAGCTCGTCGTCTCCCGCTATCCGCTGCCCGGCCCCCTCGTCGAACTCGGCGAGCTGTACGAGGCCCGCGGCGCCGAAGGGGACAAGGCCAAGGCCGGCGACCAGTACGCCCTGGTCGACGCCTGGATCGCCCTCGCCCGTGCCAACGGCGTCAACGCCGACCTCGACACCGCCCTGGCCGCCGCCGACCACGGCGACAAGGCCGAGGCCCTGCGCGCCGCACGCGCCGAATGGGCCCGCCGCCACACCGTGCACACCGCGGACGCCCTCGCCTGGGCCCTGCACGTCAACGGCCACGACCAGGAGGCCCTCCCCTATGCCCGCCGGGCCACCGCCACCGGCTACCGCAACGCCTCCTTCCGCTACCACCTCGGCATGATCGAACTCGCCACCGGCCACAAGAAGGACGCCGGCGACTCGCTTCGGTCGGCCCTGAAGCTGAACCCCGGCTTCTCCCCCCTGGGCGCGGCCAGGGCCCGTACGGCGCTGAAGACCCTGGAGGCGGCCAAGTGAAGCCCCGTCGCCGACTGTTCGCCTCCGCCGCGGCCGTGCTCACGGCCGCCTGCGCGCTCGCGCTCGCCCCTTCCACGAGCGCGAGCGCGCACCCCCTGGGCAACTTCACCGTCAACCGCTACGACGGTCTGGTCGCCGCCCCCGGGCAGCTGCGCGTCGACCACGTCGAGGACCTCGCCGAGATCCCGGCCACCCAGGCCAAGCCCGACATCAAGCGGTTCGGCATGACCGAGTGGGCCCGGCAGCGGTGCGCGAAGGCCGCCGAGGGCAGCAAGGTCACCGTCGACGGCCGTACCACCGCACTGTCCGCAGAGAGCAGCCGCGCCCGGCTGCGGCCCGGGCAGGCTGGGCTCAACACCCTCCGCGTGGAGTGCCGGCTCACGGCCCGGCTCCCCGAGGGCGGCACGGTCACCCTCGGCTTCCACAGCGCGGGGGCGTCCACCGGGCCCGGCTGGCGGGAGATCACCGCGCGCGGCGACCGGATGACCCTCGCCGCGTCGGACGTCCCGGCGAAGTCCGTCTCGCACGAACTCACCAGCTATCCCAAGGAGTTGCTCTCCTCCCCCGCCGACACCGCCACCGCCTCGCTGCGGGTGCGCCCCGGCGGGCCCGCCCTCACCGAGGAGCGGCAGGACGCGCCGGCCGCCTCCGTACTGCCCCGCGGCGCCGACCGCTGGACCCGGGCCCTGGACAATCTGGTCGCCCGGCACGACCTCACCGCCGGCTTCGCCGCCCTCGCGCTGCTCATCGCGATCGGCCTCGGCGCGATGCACGCCCTGGCCCCGGGCCACGGCAAGACCCTGATGGCCGCGACGGCCGCGGCCCGCGGCGGCCGGGCCCGGCTGAAGGACGTGCTGCCGCTCGCCGCCTCGGTCACGGTGACCCACACCCTCGGCGTCGTCGCCCTGGGCCTGCTCGTCACCGCCGGTTCGGCCGCCACCCCCTCGGTGATCGCCTGGCTGGGCATCGCCAGCGGCGTCCTGGTGACCCTGGCGGGCGCGAACCTCCTGCGACGCGCCTGGCGCACCCGCGCCCACGCACACCACCACCACCCTCCGCACGGGCACAGCCACACACACCGTCACGAGGAGGCGCCGGAGCGCCCGTTGGCACTGGTCGGCGCGCACGACGGAGCGAATCCGACGGCGCACGCCCATGACCACGACCACGGGCACGGGCACGGGCACGGGCACGGGCACGGCGAGGATCACGGGCACGGGCACGACCATCACCACGGTCACGACCACGGTCGCACCCACCCCCACGCGGTGGAACACACCCACGGCGGCTTCACCCACACGCACCCCACCGCCCCCACCCTGCGCGGCACGATCCTCCTCGGCTTCGCGGGCGGGCTCGTGCCCAGTCCGTCCGCCGTGGTGGTCCTCGTGGGCGCGGCGGCCCTCGGCCAGGCCTGGTTCGGTCTGCTGCTCGTCGTCGCCTACGGGGTCGGGCTCGCCCTGACCCTCACCGCGGCCGGGTTCGCGGTCGTCAAGCTGGGTACGGGAATCAACCGGGTGATGGACGGGCGCCCCCGCTGGACCACCCACCCGGTAACCGCCCTGGTGCGCCGGACCATGCCCTTGGCGTCGGCGTTCGTCGTTCTGGCTCTGGGAGCCGGATTGGTGCTCAAGGGGGCGGCATCCGCACTCGGCTGAGCTACTTTTGTGGAGATATCACGCGAGATGCCGTGGGGGGCGCCGGTGTCCGAAGAACCGGGCAGTGAACGTGTCATCGCGGGCCGCTACCGGCTCCTGTCCCCGCTCGGCGAGGGCGGCATGGGAACGGTGTGGCGGGCCCGCGACGAGGTGTTGTACCGCGAGGTCGCCGTCAAGGAGGTGCGGGCCCCGGCCGGGCTGCCGGGCCCGGACGTCGAGCGGATGTACGCCCGCCTGGAGCGCGAGGCATGGGCGGCGGCCAGGGTCGCGAACCGCAACGTGGTGACGGTGTACGACGTGGCGATGGAGGGCGGCCGGCCCTGGATCGTCATGGAGCTGATCCGCGGTGTGTCGCTCGCCGACCAGTTGGAGGCCGAGGGCCCGCTGTCCCCGCAGAGCGCCGCGCACATCGGCGCGGAGGTGCTGGCCGCGCTGCGCGCCGCGCACGACGCCGGGGTGCTGCACCGGGACGTGAAGCCGGGCAATGTGCTGATGGCGAACGACGGCCGGGTGGTGCTCACCGACTTCGGCATCGCCACGGTGGAGGGCAGCTCCGCACTGACCATGACCGGCGAGGTGATCGGCTCGCCCGAGTTCCTGGCCCCGGAGCGGGCGTTGGGCCGTACGCCCGGCCCCGAGTCCGATCTGTGGTCCCTCGGCGTGCTGCTGTACGCGGCCGTCGAGGGCAGCTCGCCGTTCCGCCAGGACACCCCGCTCAGCACGCTGCGGGCCGTCGTCGACGAGGAGCTGCCGCCGGCCCGGAGAGCGGGGCCGCTCGCCCCGGTCATCGAGGGCCTGCTGCGCAAGGACCCGGCGGACCGGTTGCCGGCCGACGTCGCCGAGCGGGATCTGCGGCTGATCGCGGCGGGCGGCACCCTGCGCGCCGACACGGTGTCCGCGTCGTCGTACCCGCAGACCGTCGCGGCCCAGCCGCAACAGCCGTTCCCCACACCGCCGATGCCGGTGCCGGTGCCGACCCGGCCGGTGCCGGGCGGGACGACCACGGCCACGGCCACGCGGCCCGACCGCAACCGGCGGGCCGCGGTCGTCCTGGTCGCGGGGCTGGTCGCCGTCGTGCTGGCGCTGGCGGGGCTGACGTACGCGCTGCTCAACCGCGACAACGGCGGTGACAAGGGGAACGCCGGAGGGAGCAGCAGCCAGTCGGGCAGCAATCTCAGCTCCCCCGCCCCGAGCCGGACCACCGACACGGACACGGGTGCCCCGCCGCCCACCCCGAGCAGCACCCCGCCCAGCACCCAGTCGGCCCAGTCCGTGCACGTCACGGTGAGCGGCGCGAACACGGACTACTCCGGGGCCTGTCCGCCGCCGAGCGAGCAGGCGCCCACCTTCACGGCGACGTTCACGGTGGGCCGGCTGCCGGCACAGGTGGAGTACCGGTGGGTGCTCAAGGACGGATCGGTCTCCGACCCGGGGTGGAAGACGCTGTCGTTCCCCTCGGGCGGCGGGAAGTCCCAGCAGGACAAGGTGAGCGTGACGACGTACGAAAGCAACGGGACGATCCGGAACGCGATCAGCGTCGAGGTGCGCGGTCCGGTGCGGACGACGTCGAACTCGGTGCCGTTCTCGGTGACCTGCGCGACGACGGAGACCCCGACGGACGGGGCCTCCTCGCCTTCGGCCTCGCCCTGACGGGTCAGGCCGCGCTGGTCAGCACGGGCAGATAGCCGCCCGACTGGCCGGCGGCGGTCGGGTGGTACGACACGCCGATGTCGAACCATTCGAGGCTGTGCAGCCAGGAGCTGCCGGAGCAGATCTCATGCCCGCTGAAGGTGGTGCGGACGTCGGCGAACGCGAAGCCGTGGTCGGCAGCGCGCTTGGCGATCGCGGCGTTCAGGTAGTCGGCCGCGTCGTTGATCGCGGTGCGTTTGGTCTCGGAGAGGCCGATGCACGACGTGCCCAGCTTGTAGAAGCGGGGGTAGCCGAGCACGACCACGCGGGCGGAGGGGGCTCTGGCGCTGATCGCGTTGTAGACGTTGTCGAGCTTGCCGGGCAGCGTCGAGTCGACGTAGGCCTTCGCGGTGTTGATCCGGGACAGGCAGGTGCTGTCGGAGTTGAGCACACAGGTCGTCATGACATCGGCGAAGCCTGCGTCGTTGCCGCCGATGGTGAGGGAGACGAGGGCGGTCGAGGAGTTGAGCGAGCCGAGCTGATTGGCGAGCACGTCGTCCGTCCGGGCGCCCGAGCAGGCGTTGAAGGCGAACGACGACGGGGCGTGGGCTGCGTTCCACAGGTACGGATACGCCTTGGTGCTGCGGTCGCAGCTCCCACTCGAACTGATGTAGCTGCCCGCTCCGACTCCGGAGGAGTAGGAGTCACCGAGCGCCACATAGCCCCCGGCCGCGGCGAGTTGGGGGGACGCCTGCGCCGTCGCTGCCCCGGTGAGGGCGAAGCCGGCGGCGAGGAGGAGTGAGGTCACGTATACCGTAAGTCGGAAACGTCTCATGGAACCTCCCTTTAGCAGGATCTCTGCCACAACTGTCGTAGCAACTACGCGTGTTGACGGGAAGTGTCCATGCCAAAACTTTTGAGGCCTCAACTTGATCGGTCACGACTGTTCATGGGCCCCGCAAGATCACCCGGCCGCCCCGAAGGGCAACGCCCTTGACGGCCGCCGTTGGGCTGCGCGACATTGAAGTCCGGCATCCGGCGCGTCGGGGGGCAAAGTCGCCCATGCAGACCATCCGTATCAAGTCATCTTCAACGGACGCCGCCGAGCGGGCGCGGACAGGACCGGGGAGGGACCTGTCACCGCTGCTCGCCGGTGCCGCGACAGCCGTCGGGGCAACCGGCGCACTGCTCGCGCTCACCGACGAGGGTTCACCGCTGCGCGGGCCGTTCACGCTGTTCTTCCTGCTCGCGGCGCCGGCGGCCGCCATCGCGGCGGCACTGCGCGGGCTGGATCCATTCGGCCGGACGCTCGCGTCATTGGCCGGTGCCGTGGTCGTGAACATGCTGGTGGCACAGGGAATGCTGGCCGTGCACCGGTGGTCGGTCCGCGGGGGTGTGGTCGTCGTGACCGCGCTCAGCGTTCTTCTGCTGCTGGGGGTTCTGCTACGGCCGGCGGATCGAATTCTCGGGCGGATCGGAAAGGTCCGTTCGAGGAGTTGAACAACGACCACCAAGGTTGTGCAACGGCCAAACCAACAAAAACGTGAGACCTCGTTCCAGGTCTTGCCATACAGGTTGAATC
Source organism: Streptomyces sp. NPDC050625 (assembly GCF_040654755.1). Classification (NCBI taxonomy): domain Bacteria; kingdom Bacillati; phylum Actinomycetota; class Actinomycetes; order Kitasatosporales; family Streptomycetaceae; genus Streptomyces; species Streptomyces sp. NPDC050625. The sequence continues at coordinate 84,481 of NZ_JBFAIQ010000006.1, read as the reverse complement.
GTCAATACCGTCGTACATCTCACCCGCATCGGTCCGTCACTACGCGGCTCCAGGGGAGGGCTCAAGGACCGCGACGTTCCGGCGCGGGGCGCGGTAGGGGGGTGCCGTGCTCGGTGACCGCACTTGTGACCGAGTCGTGCCGCGCGACCGGCTGCCGTTTTTCCCCGGCAGCCCGGCCAGCTTTGCCAGCTCACCCGCGTGCACGGAGATCCGTTCACCGTGCCGTATGTGAGAACCCCCCTTTCGAACCGGATACAAAACCGGGCCGCCCAGGGGCGGGCGGTCCACCGGACGAGAGGGACAAGACTCATGAGTTCTGTTGTGCGCCCGCCCACTTCGGGCCAAGATCCGTTAACGGCGGGCACCTACCGGCCGATCTCTTCTCACCTGGCCATCGCGCCACCGGTGAGCGTGGTGATCCCCGCCATGAATGAGGCGGAGAATCTGCCCTACGTCTTCAAGACACTTCCGGACTGGATACACGAAGTCGTTCTTGTGGACGGCAATTCCACCGACGACACCGTCGAAGTGGCCCGTGAACTGTGGCCGAAGGTCAAGGTCGTCGAACAGCGGGGCAAGGGCAAGGGGGACGCCCTGATCACCGGGTTCGAGGCCTGCACCGGCGACATCATCGTGATGGTCGACGCGGACGGCTCGGCCGACGGCAACGAGATCGTCTCGTATGTCTCCGCCCTGGTCTCGGGCGCGGACTTCGCCAAGGGCTCGCGGTTCGCCAACGGCGGCGGCACCGACGACATGACCTTCATCCGCAAGCTGGGCAACTGGGCGCTGTGCACCATCGTCAACCGCAAGTTCGGGGCCCGCTACACGGATCTCTGCTACGGATACAACGCGTTCTGGCGGCACTGCCTCGACAAGATCGACCTCGACTGCACCGGCTTCGAGGTGGAGACCCTGATGAACATCCGGGTGGTCAAGGCCGGGCTGAAGGTGCAGGAGATTCCCAGCCACGAGTATCTCCGCATCCACGGCACGAGCAATCTGCGGGCCGTGCGGGACGGGTTCCGGGTGCTCAAGGTCATCCTGAAGGAGCGTTCCAACCGGCGTGCGCTGCGGCGCCGCGAGCACCACTCGCCGATGCTGAACACGGGTCGGGGAGAGCTGTCTTGAGCGATCCCGACATCTCCGTCGTGATCTGCGTGTACACCGAGGACCGCTGGGAGGACATCCTCGCGGCGGTCTCCTCGGTGCGCGCGCAGTCCCGGCCCGCCCGGGAGACGCTGCTGGTCGTCGACCACAACAGGGCGCTCCTGGAGCGGCTCACCAAGGAGTACAAGGAGGCCGGCGAGGTACGGGTGCTCGCCAACGCGGGTCCCCGTGGCCTGTCCGCGGGCCGCAACACCGGCATCGCCGCCTCGTACGGCGAGGTGATCGCCTTTCTCGACGACGACGCCGTGGCCGAGCGGGACTGGCTGCGCCGCTTCGCCGAGGGGTACGCCGACCCGCGGGTGATGGCCGTCGGCGGCCGCACGATGCCGATCTGGGCGTCGGGGCGCCGCCCCGCCTGGTTCCCGGAGGAGTTCGACTGGGTGGTGGGCTGCACCTACAAGGGGCTGCCGCCCGGCCGGATCCGGGTCCGCAACGTCCTGGGCGGAAACGCTTCTTTCCGTCGCACGGCGTTCGACGCGGCGGGCGGCTTCGCCACCGGCATCGGCCGTGACGGCGACAAACGGCCGCTGGGCTGTGAGGAGACGGAGCTGTGCATCCGCCTCACCCGCGCCCGGCCGGACGCGATCCTGCTGATCGACGACCGGGCGGTGATCCACCACCGGGTGCCCGAAGCACGCGAGCACTTCCGGTACTTCCGCACCCGCGCCTACGCCGAGGGACTGTCGAAGGCCCTGGTGGCCCGGAGCGTGGGCGCGGACAAGGGACTCGAATCGGAACGCCGGTACACCACGCGTGTGCTGCCCGCCGGGGTCGCTCGTGGCCTGCGGGACGCACTGCTGGCCCGGCCGGGCGGCGCCGGCCGGGCCGGGGCGATCGTGGCCGGCGTGCTCACCGCGGCGGGCGGGTACGTGGTGGGGAGCGCACGGGCGCGCACAGGTGACACCACGTTCTCCGTCGTGGAGGTCGAAGGGGGGACCGGATGAGCGACACCCGCGTGCCGATTCTCATGTACCACTCGGTCGCGACCGCGCCGAACGACGCCACCCGGGCCCTGTCGGTCGCCCCGGAGGCGTTCGCGGAGCAGATGGCGCTGATCGGCGACCTGGGCCTCACCCCCATCGGCACGGCCGAGCTGGCGGCGAGCTGGCGCTCGGGCGGCCCGCTGCCCGAGCGCCCGGTGCTGATCACCTTCGACGACGGCTACGAGGGCGTGCACCGGCACGCCCTGCCCGTCCTCGCCAAGCACGGCTTCGCGGCGACGCTGTTCGTCTCGACCGGCTGGATCAGGGGCGCCTACGACACCGGGGGCGGCCTGGACACCATGCTCGACTGGCACCAGGTGTGCGAACTCGCGGGCGCCGGGGTCGAGATCGGCGGGCACAGCCATACGCACCCGCAGCTCGACCAGCTCGACGACGACACGCTGCGCTCGGAGCTGACCCGCTGCAGGGAGATCGTCGCCGACGAACTGGGCACCGTGCCGGCCTCGTTCGCCTACCCCTACGGCTACTCCAGCCGCCGGGTGCGCCAGGCAGTGCGGGAGGCCGGGTTCGCGCAGGCGCTCGCCGTCGGCAACGGGCTGGCCCGCCGCGGTCAGGGGCCGTACGCCCTGCAGCGGGTCACCGTGCGCCGTGGCACCGGCGCCGAGGAGTTCGAGCGGCTGGTCGAAGGCCGTTCGATCGGCCGGAACTTCGCCAGGGACCGTGCCCTGACCAAGGGGTACGCCGTCCTCCGCAGAGCACGTCAGGTCCGCCGGAAGGCCATCCGTTCCCGTGTCTGACACGACGACCACGACCGAGGCCGCAGCGCCCGGGACACAGGCGCCCGAGCAGCCGGGGCGCCGTCTCCGGCTGCCCGTCAGGAGCCTGTCGCCCGGCGGCAGCCCACTGTTCCGCAACGCCTATGCCCTGATGCTCAACACCGGCATCTCCGCCGTCCTCGGGCTCGGCTTCTGGCTGGCCGCGGCCCGCTACTACACCGAGTCGGCGGTCGGACAGGGCTCCGCCGCGATCGCCGCGATGAAGCTCCTCGCGGGCCTGACCGCGGTGACCCTGACCGGCGCCCTGGCCCGTTTCATCCCGGTCGCCGGGCGCGGCACCGGACGGCTGATCTTCCGTACGTACGCGGGCAGCTCGCTGATCGTGGCGCTGGGCGCGGGCGTCTTCCTGATGACGCTGGACGTGTGGGGGCCCTCGTACCGCTTTCTGCACGGTCCGCTCAACGGGCTCGGCTTCGTCGTGGCCGTCGTCGCCTGGAACGTGCTCACCCTCCAGGACGGTGTGCTGACCGGACTGCGCAGCGCGCCCTGGGTGCCGGTCGGCAACACCGTGTTCTCGGCCGTCAAACTGGGCCTGCTGGTGGCGTTCGCGGTGGCCATCCCGGCGACCGGTGTCTTCGTCTCCTGGGTGGCCGCGATCGCCACCTCGGTGGTGCCGCTCGGCTGGCTGGTGTTCCGGCGCCTGGTGCCCCGGCACGTCAAGGCGACCGCGGAGCACACGAGGCCGCCCACGCTGAGGGAGATCGGCAGATTCCTCGCCGGGGACTACACCGGCTCGCTGTTCTCGCTCGCCGTGGTCTACCTCGTCCCGGTGATCATCGCCTCGCAGGTCAGCTCCGAGGACAACGCGTACTTCTACATCACCACCACGATCGGCGGCACGGTCAATCTGCTCGCCATCAACATGGGCGCGTCCCTGACCGTCGAGGGCTCGCACGAGCCCGCCCGGCTGGCCGCCAACACCCGGGCGGCGCTGCGGCGGATGGCCCGGATCATGCTGCCGATCTGCGGGCTGCTGTTCGTCGGGGCGCCGTGGATCCTCGGCGTGTTCGGCACGGGCTACGCGGACGCGGCGACCCCGCTGCTGCGCTGGTTCGCGGTCGGCGCGCTGCTGCGGGTCGTGATGGAGACGTACTTCGCCGTGCTGCGCGCCCAGAGCCGCACCGCCGGACTCGCCTGGCTGCAGGGGCTGCTGTGCGTCCTGGTCCTCGGTCTGACGCTGCTGCTGCTCCCCCGTATGGGGCTGACCGGCGCGGGCGTGGCCGAGATCTCCAGCCTTGCGGTGATCGTGACGATCGCCGCGCCCCGGCTGTGGCGGACGCTGCGGGCGGCACCGGCCGAGATCCCCGAGGACGCGGCACCGGACGGCGACCTCGCCGACCTGGGCGCGCCCGAGGTCCCGGCCACCACCCAGCCGCGCAGGCGGGGTCCGGCCTGGGCGCTGGACTCCGACACCCTCGCGCTGGGCATCCACGTCGACTTCGACCACCTGGAGCGCCGCCCCGACGTGCGCCCCGGTCCGGGCACCCCGCCCACGGGCACGCCCGTGCCGCATCCCGAGGACCGGCCGACGTGGGCACTGCGGCCACGGCCGGCCGAGGCCGTGGGGCTGCCCGTCGAAGAGCGCGAGCCGGGCTCGGAGGCCTCGCTGGGTCCGGCCGAGGCCTCGCTGCTGAAGGAGGCCGAGGTCGACGCGCCGTTCGAGGAGGACGTCGTAGCGGAGGCTCCCGACGCGCCGGAGGAAACCGCGGCACCACCGGACGAGGGACCGCCCGAGACAGCGGCCGCATCGCTGCGCGACCGGCTGACGCCCACCCGCTCCGGAGTCGTCCTCGGCTGTCTGCTGTTCGCCGCGCTCCTGCTCTACTGGGTGCCGGCGCTGCGGCTCGGCGAGTCGGACCTGGACGCGATGGGCGGGCTCGGCCTGATCTCCGTACTGCCGCTGCCCACGCTGGTCGGGGCCGCGCTGCTGATCGCGGTGTTCGCCTCGCTGCTCTGGCTGCGCCGCGAGCACCGGGCGCTGCTGCTGGTCACCCTCCTTGCGACGGTGGTGTCGCTGCACGCCCTGCCGGCCGTGATCGAGACGGAACCGCGGTTCGCGACGGCCTGGCAGCACCTCGGGTTCATCGACTACATCGACCGCACCGGGTCCGCCGTGCCGGACCTGGACGCGCGCTGGAGCTGGCCGGGCTTCTTCGCGGTGGCCGCGTTCGTCGCCAAGGCGTGCGGGATCACGGACTTCACGGAGATCATCCGCTGGTGGCCGACGGGCATCCAGCTCGCCTATCTGGCCCCGATGTTCCTGCTCGTGCGCCATATGCGGGCGAGCTGGCGGGCCAGGTGGACCGGCATCTGGATCTTCGTGCTCAGCGGCTGGGTGGGCCAGGACTACTTCTCCCCGCAGGGCTTCACCTATCTGCTCTATCTCGTCTTCGTGGCGATCCTCCTCGTCTGGTTCCGCGCCCCGCGCGTGATCTGGACGAAGTTCCGCCCCGGTGAGGCCGAGGTCGAGCCGGCGGACCGGCGGCAGCGGGCCGTGCTGCTCATGGTGCTCATCGGTCTGTACGCGGCGAGCGTCCCGGCGCACCAGCTCACTCCGTTCGTGATGCTGGGCGTGCTGGCGGTGCTGGTCCTGATCGGCCGGTCGGAGCTGCGCGGTCTGCCGATCCTGTTCGGGGTGCTGGCCGCGGTGTGGCTCGGCTTCATGGCGGAGCCGTACTGGTCCGGGCACTTCAACGACCTGTTCGGCGGGGTCGGCGGGGTCGGCAGCAATGTGTCGACCTCTGTCTCCGGCCGTATCCAGGGCGGCAGTTCGACACACAAGCTGGTCCTGTACACCCGGGTGCTGCTGGCCGGCGGGGTGATGGCGTTCGCCTGCTGGGGCTGGTGGCGGCGGCGCGACCACAAGTACCGCGAGCGGTCGCTGCTGGTGCTCACCTTCGTCCCGTTCCTGGGCTTCGGCATGCAGTCGTACGGCGGCGAGATGGCGCTGCGCGTCTTCATGTTCGCGCTGCCGGGCGCGGCCCTGCTCGGTGCGCTGGCGCTGTTCCCGCGCACCGGGGTCACCGCGAAGGAGCGCGACAAGGACCGGATCAGTCTGGCTCCGCTGGCCGCGCTCATGGCGGGCCTGCTGCTCATGGGCGGCTTCCTGGTGGCCCGCTGGGGCAACGAACCGTTCGAGCGGATCCGGCCGGGCGAGGTCGCGGCCATGGACTATGTGTACGCCCATGACAAGCCGACCGTACGGCTGCTGTGGCTGAGCAACGACACGGTCAACAACGTGACACCGGCGATGCCGTGGGGCGCGCGGGACATGGAGCGGGTCAACTATGTGCCGACCCTGGCCCCGACCGACCCGGTCCTGGTGTCGGGCCTGGTCAAGGCACTCAAGGACGCGGGCCCGAACTCGTATCTGATGCTCAACAGGAGCCAGATCACCTACCTCCAGATGGACGTGGGCTACTCGGCGACCTGGGAGTCCCGGCTGATCCAGAACCTGGACGACCGGCAGGAGCTGAGGAAGGTCCTGGTCAACGATGACGTCACGATGTACGCGATGCGCAAGCAGCCCGCGGGCAACGTGCCGCGGCCGGATCCCGGTCCGATCGGGCCGCAGGTGACCTGGACACCCTGGTCGGTGGTCGGCGGGCTCGCGGCGGTCGCGCTGATCCTGCTGCTCACCGCACGCGAGGTGGTCCGGGTCGCGGTGCGGCCCGGCGTGCGTCAACTGCGCTGGCTGCAGAGCAGTTTCTGGTTCTCACTGCCCCTGCTGGCGGTCCTGCTGGCCTCGCTGGTGCAGCGGTTCCTGACCATGAAGTGAGTCCCGGAGTGGCTCGCCCGGCTAGGCCCTGTCGTCAAATCCCCGTCGTCCGCCCGGAGGACGGGCCCGGCGGCGTCATGGGGGTCCCCCTGCTCGAGCGCAGCCGAGAGCTTGGGGGAGCGTGCTCTCGGCGTGCCGGGCCTCGGCCCTCGTACTGGATGTACTCGGGTCGGGGCCCGGTGCGGCGAGTGGGGGTCCCCCCTGCTCGAAGAGCTTGGGGGAGCGTGCATGGCGTCGGCGGGCAGACGGGGATTTGACGGCAGGGCCTAGCGGGCGAGCCACTTCACCTCGTACGCACGCATGTCGAACCGCTTCCCGTCGACCTGCGCGCTGATGGTCCGGTCGAGCGTGTTGACCACGAGGACGGTCCTGTCACTGGCCAGCACACGGACATTGGGCACGTCGTCCTTGGCGACGGGCACCGTCTCGTACCGGGTGCCCGGCCCGAACGCCTTGCCGAACCTCGACACCAGGTCGTACATGGGCAGTTGCTTGCCCCCGTCCGCGCCGTCGGTCGGCGTCCACAGGCAGCCGGCGCAGTCGGTGCCCTTCTTCTCCTCCGGGTTCCAGTAGAAGCCGGAGTCGGCGCCGCCCCTGACCATGGCGATCATGCCGGTGGCCTGGACGGCGACGCGATGGGCCTCGGACCAGCCCTTGCGGTCGTCGTTGCCGTCGGCGGGCTCGACGTAGTACTCGGCCCACCACAGGGGCAGGTCATGGGTCTGCCGGCGCACCCACTCGCTCACCGCCGTGAGTTTGTCGGTGGCGGCGAACTCGTCGGGCAGCATGTCGTCGTCGTTGGTGTAGCTGGAGCCGTCGACGACCACGAAGTCGGCGCCGGCCCTGTGCGTGTTCCAGTAGTCGAAGGCGTCGAGGACCCGCTGGTCCATGGCTCCCCAGGCACCCCGGAGGGTGGTGGAGGCGTCCTGGGTCTGGCGTGGGTCGACACTGTCCATGACCAGGTACGGCCCGCCGACCATGATGTCCTTGTTCACCTTCTTCAGGGCCTTGTACACGAGGTTGTACATCGTGGTGTAGCCCTCGTAGTCCCAGCGCCCCTTGCCGTTGTTCCAGAAGCCCTTGAACTCGTTCCAGACGATGAAGTGGCGTACGTCCGGATAGCGCCTGGCGACGGTCGCGGCGAGGTCGGCGAAGTCCTGGTAGTGGTCGGGGGTCGGCGCCGTCTCCAGGGCGGCCTGGCTCCAGTCGGTGTTGCCGGCACCCGCCTTGCCGCCCTTCATCCAGTCCGGGGAGCAGCACAGCGTGACCACCGGGGTGGCGCCGGACTTGCGCATGAAGTCGATACGGCGGTCCATCGCGCCGAAGTCGTACCGCCCCTTCACCGGCTCGGGGTTGTCCGCGCCCCAGCCCATGATGTGCTGGTTCTGCGGCAGCCCGCCGTTCTTGGCCAGCAGTTCCTCGACGCGCCGGGTGGCGGAGTCGCTGCCCTCGTCGGCGCTGTACTGGGTGTGGGTGAAGCCCCAGCCGACGTACGGGTCGGTCGCGTGGGGCGGGGTGGCCGGTGTGCCGTGCACCTTGTCGCCGTCGCGGGTGGTGCCCGCGGTGCTCGCGCCCTTGCCGGGGAGCGTGTTGATCAGGGTCACCACGAGGGCCAGAGCGGCCATTCCCACGCCGAGCAGGGCGGTGAGCCGCCACCGCCGATTCCCCGAATTCCACCCATGACGTCCCATCAAGGACAACAGTAATGGCGAATTTCGTGTACGGGGGAGGTGTTGGGAACACCGGGTACAAGCGGCGGAAATGCAGTGCACGGAGCGCGTCGGTGCCGGATCATGGCGGCATGTCTGCGAACCCACACGACGCTCTGCCGATCCGGCTCAACGTCGACGACTCCGACTCGCCGTCCGACGTCGTCGACGCGCTGTTCCTCGGCCGGTTCGCGACGGGCGAGCAACCCTATTCGCACGCGGTCAACATCGACCGGGTGCGCTCCGGCGCGAGCCTGCTGCCGCAGGACGCCCGGGTGCTGCGTGTGGCCCGCGACGACGACCGCAGCGCGACGCTGGCCGAGGGGGACGGCTGGACGCTCCTCGTCTCCCGGTGGAACCGGGGCGCGGACGTCACGGTGACCGCGACCAGCGCCGAGCTGGCGAAGAAGGTCGTCGACCAGGCCACGGACGGCGCGGCGGACGAGCCCGAACCGCAGCCGGAGAACGTGACCATGGGCTTTTGGTACGTGTCGCCGAGGCGCGGCCCGCACCGCACGACCCGCCAGATCTCCGCGGGCACCTGGGACGAGGTCCGGCCCAACTACACCGCGCCGGTGGCGGAGGCCATGGACCGCCTGATGAAGACGACCCCGGAGGACATCGCGGGCCGCCTTCTGCTGCTGCACGGTCCACCGGGCACCGGCAAGACCTCGGCCCTGCGCACGCTGGCCCGCTCCTGGCGGGACTGGTGCCAGGTGGACTGTGTGCTGGACCCCGAGCGGCTGTTCTCCGACGTCGGCTATCTGATGGACATCGCGATCGGCGAGGAGGACGCGGCGGGCAAGGGGCGCTGGCGGCTGCTTCTGCTGGAGGACTGCGACGAACTGATCCGCGGCGAGGCCAAGCACACGGCGGGACAGGCGCTGTCGCGGCTGCTGAACCTGACCGACGGACTGCTGGGCCAGGGCCGCAATGTGCTGGTCGGGGTCACCACCAACGAGGACCTGGAGCGTCTCCACCCGGCCGTGGTCCGTCCCGGCCGCTGCCTGGCCCGGATCGAGGTGGGCCCGCTGACCCGCCGGGAGTCGGTGGCCTGGCTGGGCCGGGAGGACGGCGTGGGCCGGGAGGGCGCGACGCTGGCGGAGCTGTACGCGCTGCGCAGGGGCACGTCGCCGACGTCGGTGCCGGGGGCGCGGGACGGGGCGGACGCGGGGCTGTATCTGTAGGAGGCCCCCGCTGCCGGCCGGTGCTTTGATGGATGTATGACCCTGTACGTCGGCACGTCCGGGTGGCAGTACAAGGACTGGCGGGGCGTCCTGTATCCCGCCGATGTGCCGGTGCGGCTGTGGCTGGAGGAGTACGCGCGGCGTTTCGCCACGGTGGAGATCAACAACGCGTTCTACCGGCTGCCGACGCGGGAGAACTTCGAGGCCTGGCGGGACCGGCTGCCGGACGACTTCGTGGTGGCGGTGAAGGCGAGCCGGTACCTCACGCACATCAAGCGGCTGAAGGACCCGGCGGAACCGGTGGAGCGTCTGATGTCGCATGCGGCCGGCCTGGGCGCCCGCCTCGGCCCGGTCCTCCTCCAGCTGCCGCCGACCCTGCGCGTCGACCCCGCTCTGCTGGACGCCTGCCTCGCCTGCTTCCCGTCCGGCACACGGGTCGCGGTGGAGCCCCGGCACGATTCATGGTGGACGGCCGGCATCCGCGAGGTCCTGGAGTCCCGGGGTGCCGCGCTGTGCTGGGCCGATGTGCAGGCCCACCCGGTGACCCCGCTGTGGCGCACCACGGACTGGGGCTACGTCCGCTTCCACGAGGGCCGCGCCCGGCCGTGGCCGCGCTACGGCCGCCGCTCCCTGGAGACCTGGGTCGACCGCATCGCGACGACCTGGTCCGACGACCACGACGTCTACACGTACTTCAACAACGACCCCGGCGGGGCAGCGGTGGAGGACGCGCGGACCTTCGGCAGACTGGCAGCAGGCGCGGACCTGACGGTGACCCGCACACCGGAACTCAGCGCACACCGCTGACAGTCGATCCCCGCCGCAACGGCGCTCAGCACAAGGACGCAGCCCGGCGGTGCCCAACTCGCCTCACCCCTCCCCGTAAGCCGCCCGCAGGGCATCCCGCACCGCGGCCAGAGCCGCCTCCTCGTCCAGTCCAAGCCGCCGGACACGCTCAACATAAGCCTGAGCAGCCGACGCCGCCTCACGCACCGCAGCCGAGCCGACGGCGTCAGGGGCGGACCTGACGGCAACCCGCACACCGGAACTCAGCGCACACCGCTGACAGTCGATCCCCGCCGCAACGGCGCTCAGCACAAGGACGCGGCCCCGGCGGTGCCGAACTCGCCTCACCCCTCCCCGTAAGCCGCCCGCAGGGCATCCCGCACCGCGGCCAGAGCCGCCTCCTCGTCCAGTCCGAGCCGCCGGACACGCTCGACGTAAGCCTGAGCAGCCGACGCCGCCTCACGCACCGCGGCCGAGCCGGCGGCAGCCACGAACGTGCCGTTGCGTCCCCGGGTCTCGATCACCCCGTCGGACTCCAGCGCCCGGTACGCCTTGGCCACCGTGTTCACCGCGAGCCCCAGCGACTCGGCCAGCCCCCGTACGGTCGGCAGCCGGTATCCCACCGGCAGCGCACCCGACCGTGCCTGCTCGGAAATCCGCGCCCGCACCTGTTCGTACGGCGGCGCGCTGTCGTCGATGTGGATCTTCAAGGTCACGGGGCCGATTGTCCCGCACCCACCGGAAAATGAGAGGCATCCCGACACGGCTCCCGCATACCGTGCGGCCCCATGACAGTGATCGTGCGGGACCTGCGTCCCGAAGTCCGAGCCAATGCAGAGGGCTTCGCCCGCGTCCGACACCTCGCCCTCCCCTTCTTCCTCGTCACTCCCGGCTCCATCGCCTACGACATCACCCACGCCCACCCCGAGGCCCACTTCCGCCCCCTCGTCGCGGAGGAGGACGGCGAGATCATCGGCACGGCCCAGGTCGGGATCGCCTACGACAGCCCCCGGCCCGGCCAGGGCTATCTGAACGTGTACACGAACCCGGAGCGGACGCGCCGCGGCGCCGGGGCGCTCCTGGTGCGGGTGGCCGAGGAGCATCTGGCCGCGCACGGGGCGACGAAGCTCTTCGCCTGGGTCCTGGACGAGCCCGGCAACCGCTCCTTCGCCGAGCGGCGCGGCTATCGCGCGAGCCGTTCCGCGCACTTCCTGCGCCTCGACCTGGCACACGGCGCCCTGCCGCCGCGCCAGGACCTCCCGCCGGGCGTCGAGCTGCGCTCGGGCGCCGACTTCGCGGACGACCCGCGCCCGCTGTTCGCCCTGGACGCGGAGACGCTGGCCGACGAACCGAGCGACATCGACCACGAGTTCACGGACTACGAGGCCTGGCTCCAGGAGACCTGGCGCCACCCGCTGTTCAGCCCCGAGCTGACGTCGGTCGCCGTCGTCGACGGCCGCCCCGTCGCGTTCAGCGCGGCCCGCACGGACGGCGGCACCCGGTACGGGACCGTCATGACCGGCACGGCCCGCGCCTTCCGCGGCCGGGGCCTGGCCAAGCTCGCCAAGAACGACTCCCTGCACCGCGCCCGCACCGCCGGGTACACGGAGGCGTTCACGGGCAACGACACCGGCAACGGTCCGATGCTCGCGATCAACAAGTGGTTCGGGTACGAGGTCTGTGCGACGGAGGTGCACCATGTCCGCGAACTCGGCTGAGCCGGCGACAGTCGTAGAGGTCGTGCTCGTCAAGGGCGGGCGTACGAAGATCCGTTACCCGGCAGAGCTGCTCCGCGACGACGGCGTGCGCGTGTCCGTGCGGGCCCCCTGGGCGGGCGAGGGCGTGCGCGACTTCGGCTTTGTGCGCTTCGAGCCGGGTGATGTGTTCACCGAGCACTACTGGCGCGACCGCTGGTACTCCGTGAAGGAGGTCCGCGCCGGTGACGGCACGCTCAAGGGCTGGTACTGCGACATCACCCGGCCCGCGACGCTCTCCGGCGCGGACCTGGTCGTCGAGGACCTCGACCTGGACCTGTGGCGCTCCGCCGACGGCACGGACGTACGACGCCTGGACGAGGACGAGTTCGCCGAGAGCGGTCTGGCACGGACGGACCCGCGGGCCGCCGCTGCCGCCCTGGCCGCCCTCGACGAACTGGAGTCGCTGGCCCGTGAGGGCGGCTTCGAGGCCCTGACGGCCTGACACGGCGCTTCTGACCGCCGTCGGCGCGGCGGCGGCTCATGTCGTCACCACCACCGCGTACCGCTCGTCGTCCACCCGCCTTCCCCACAGCCGTGCGTCCTCCGACAGCCGCTCCACGCGCACCTGCCCGGCGACCGGTTCCAGGAGGCCGACGAGCCGGTCGGCGGGTATGCCGACCGGGGTGACCGTCCCCCACATGCCCTCGACCAGCACGAGCCGCCCTCCCGGCCGCAGCAGCCCCCGCCAGTGGCGCAGTACGCGGGCGGGGTCGGGCAGCGTCCACAGCACGTGCCGTACCAGCACGACGTCGTAGCGCTGCTCCCCCACCGGAGGTGCCGCCGCGTCGCCGACCAGGAACACCGCGTCACGCCCGGCGAGCTTGGCGCGGGCCCGCCGCACCATGGGCGCGGACAGGTCGACGCCGGTCACGCGGTGTCCCCGCTCGGCAGCGAGGAGCGAGAGACTGCCCGTGCCGCAGCCGAGGTCGAGGACGTCGGCGGGGCGGCCGGGGAGCCAGGCGGTGAGCCTTTCCGCCCAGGCCGCGCGTACCTCGGGGTCGCGCAGGCCGTGGTCCGGCTCGTCGTCGAAGGCGGCCGCCTCGGCGTCCCAGTCGATCGCGTCCGCACCCAGCGCAGCCCTTCGGTCACTCTCGTTCGTCATGGCCCCAGAGTGACACCCGCCACTGACAGTCGAATCGTGACAGCGGCCACTGACAGACCGGGACCGATGAGGAACTCTCACCGAAAGCGTCTACCTCCGTGAGACCGCGGGACTCGGTAGGCACTGAAGGAGGCAGCCATGCGCCGCACCACCGTGCAGAAGCCCCTGAAGAGGACCGACAACAGCCGCCGGCACCGCGACGAGGTCGACGAGCGCCCCGCGGGACGCCCCGAGGTGCGCAAGGACATCGCACGCACCTGGTGGCCCGACGGTTGACGCCCGAGGCGCGTCACTCCAGTCGCTTGCGGTAGTGGAAGCGGTCGTACGGACCGTCGACGCGACGCTCCACCACCTCGTATCCGAACCTCGGATAGATCTTCTGGTTCTCCCACATCATCACGTTCGTACAGAGCTTGACCTCGGGCAGGCCGAGCGCACGCGCGCGTGCGTCCACGAACTCCAGCAGCCGCCGTCCCACTCCCCTGCCGTGCGCGTCGGGGTGGACGGCGATGCTGTCGAGGAACAGATGGTCCTCGTGCGCCACGATCACGACGAGGCCGATCACGGGCTCGCCCGTCACGAACACCCGCCCCGCTGCCACGTCCGCCGCGTGGTCCGCCCGCATGGGCCCGGGAACCACCCCGATGCGCTCGATGTAGTGGTGGTACGCCGCGTCGGTCACCGACTTCACGGCGGTCACATCGGCGGCCGTGGCCGGCCGGATCTCGTCGTTCTCCATGCCGCGCACGCTACCTACCTCAGTGCAACCTGAGCACTCCCTTAACGGCACCATAAGGATCTCCGTCACCCGCTTCCAGCAGGCGATTTCGCGGTTCCTTGCGGCTAGTTTCGGATCGCCCCCCACGGGATCCCCCACCCTGGATCCGCCCCGCGCCGAGGACCGTCCGAGGAGTTCCCCATGCCCGCACGCCGCACGGCCGCCGCTGTCGCCGCCCTCGGTCTGGCCCCGCTCGCGCTGACCGCCCTCGCCGCCGCGCCCGCCTCGGCGCACGGTTCGATGGGCGACCCGGTGAGCCGGGTGTCGCAGTGCTACGCGGAGGGTCCCGAGAGCCCGAAGTCCGCGGCGTGCAGGGCGGTGGTCGCGGCCGGCGGCACCCAGGCGCTCTACGACTGGAACGGCATCCGGATCGGTGACGCGAACGGGCGTCACCAGCAGCTGATCCCGGACGGCAGGCTGTGCAGCGCGAACAACGACGAGTTCAAGGGGCTCGACCTGGCCCGCGCCGACTGGCCGGCGACGAGCGTGCGCCATGGTTCGTACACCTTCAAGTACCGCGTGACCGCCCCGCACAGGGGCACCTTCAAGGTCTATGTCACCAAGCCCGGTTACGACCCGTCGAAGCCGCTCGGCTGGGGCGACCTGGATCTGGCGCACCCGGTGGCGACGGCGACGAACCCGGTGGCCTCGGGCGGCTTCTACACGTTCTCGGGCACCCTCCCCGAGCGCTCCGGCCGACAGCTTCTGTACGCGGTCTGGCAGCGGTCGGACAGCCCGGAGGCGTTCTACTCCTGCTCGGACGTGGCCTTCGGCGGCAAAGCGGACGGCGGGAAGGGCGGTGGGGGCAACGGTGGCGGTTCGGCCGGCGGCACCACCCCGGCGCCGACCGCCTCCGCGCCCTCGGACGAGCAGATCGAGGCCGGTACCGACAAGTCGACGGTCGAGCACCACGGTCACGGGGACGACGACGCCGGTACCTCGGCGGAGCCCACGGCACGCGCCGAGGCCGGCCCGGCCAACGCGCCCGAGGCGGCCGGTACTTCCAAGGAACTCGCCGAGACCGGCGCCGACGGCAGCACGCCGTACCTGGCGATCGGGGGTGCGGCCGCCCTGGCGCTCGGGTCCGCCGCCGCGTTCGCCTCGGTCCGGCGGCGTGCGATCAGCGGTGGCCGTGGTGGCCGCTGAACGAGGTTCCGGGGCCTGACCGGCGGCTCAGGCCGGACAGGCCCCGGCGAACGTCAGCTGAACACCGACGCGCAGGTGGTGGCGGTGGCGTGCGCCGGGTCGAGCGCGTTGGCCACTTCATGGAAGGCGATGCGGTCGAAGAGCCCGATCGCCACGTGTTCGGAGAGGTCGAGCGGGCACAGGTCCTGGAGCAGGACGTTGTTGACGTCCGAGCCGCTCAGGTACTGGCTGCGCCAGGGCGTGGCCACCTCGTCGTACTTGGTGGCGATGACCGTGTAGTGCACTCCGGGGACGGTGTCGCCGCCCGCGTTGAGCTTGGTGAGGAAGTCGGAGCCGGCGATCTGGTCGGCGAGGCCGGGGGTGGTGGCCTTGATCAGGTCTTCGGCGCCCGGGAAGTACGGCAGCAGGTTGGTCAGGCCGCTCAGGTTCGTCCCGTGGTTGTCGGGGGCGAGGCCGACCAGGGCGTTCACCTTGGCGGCTCCGCCGAGGAACTTCAGGTAGTAGCGGGGCATCATGCCGCCCTGCGAGTGGCCGACGAGGTCGGCCTTGGCGGCGCCGGTGGCGGAGAGCACCTTGTCGACGTAGTCGGACAGTTGCTGTGCCGACTTGTCGATGGGGCCGAGGCCGTAGAAGAGCGGGACACCGGACAGTTGTCCGTAGTCGAGGGAGAAGACGCAGTACCCGCGGTCCTTCAGGTACGGTGCGAGGGACAGCCAGTTGTCGATGGAGTTGCCCAGGGTGCCGTGGACCAGCACGACGGGGCGGGGGTGGCTCGCGGACGGCTTGCAGGAGTAGTCGTTCCAGCCGCTGGTCGGGGCGGTGGAGGCGTGGGCGGTGGCGGCGGGGACGGCGGCGACGGTGGCGGCCAGGAGCAGTGCGACGAGGGGTCTGGCGACTCTCTTCCAGGGCAGCATCGGGTGATCTCCTTGCGGCTCAAGGGAGTTGCGACGGCGTTACGCCCTGTGATCCGGATCACGAAGGATGCTGTTCACTCGTCAAGTTACGGGCGAGTAGTGCAAGTGTGAAGTTACGCGTCAGTAAAAACTTCCAGTGATAACCAGCGACGCACCGGATCGCCGATGGACCGTCACCAAGCAGGCCTGACAGGACCGTAGGGCGCGATACGCACCAACCGGTCCCGCAACACGCGCACTTCACCTTCGCCCAGGAGTTCGACCCACGCCCCCACGGCCTCGGCGGCCGCCTCCTCCGCTGCCCTGGTGCAGGCCCAGCCACGCTCGGTGAGCACGATCAGCCGGGCGCGCGCGTCCGCGGGATGCGGGCGCCGCTCGGCGTACCCCTTGCGCACGATCTCGTCGACGAGCTGACTGGCCGCCTGCTTGGTCACCCCGAGATGCGCGGCGAGGTCGGTCACCGTGGCCCCGTCCGGCGCGAGCCGCGCGAAGGCGAAGCCATGGGCGGGCCGCAGCCCCTCGAAGCCACGGGCGACGACCCCGTCGTGAATGCGTTGCGTGAGCTCACCGGCGACGGCGAGCAGGGCGGCGGACAGGCCCATGGCTTCGGAGTTCTGCACGGAGGCATTGAAACACCCTTGACGGATCGGTCAAGCAGCTTGACCATGTAGTCAAGGAGCTTGACCAAATAACCGGAGGTCGTCTTGCCCGTCGTCCGCTCGTCCGAAGCCGTGACCCACGAGATCCACGGCGCCCGCTTCGTCTCGTACGCCACTCCCCTCACCGGCAGCAAGGAGCTGTGCGCCTGGCGGGGTGAGATCCCGGCGGGGACCAAGGCCCCCGCCCACACCGTCACCCGTGAGGAGATATTCCATCTGCTGGTCGGCGACCTTCTGATCACCCTCGACGGACACAGCGAGCGGATTCGCGCCGGCGACACGGTGATCGTCAACCCGGGTACGACCCTCGCCGTCGAGAACCCGACCGATCACACCGCGATCTCCTGGGTCACCACCTCCATCGGCCTGGAGGCGGAGCTGGCCGACGGCACCCGCATCACGCCGCCGTGGGCCAACTGACGCCCGGCCGAAGGAGTCATGCCGCCAGTGTCCCCGGCATCACCGCCCGCGGTCCGAACTTCGCTCGCGCGCGGTCCGCGACCTCCTCGATACGGCGCACCCTCTCGTCCACGGGATCGAAGGTGAGCTGGTGGGAGGCCTGCGCGCCGGGAGCGAGGCCCTCCGCGCGCAGGACGAGCGCGCGGACCCGGGCGCGCTGGAGGCCGAGCGCCTCGTACATGCCGTACGCGGTCTTCGTCAGCGCGGCGGAGTGCGCGGTCGGTTCCCGAAGGGTGCGGCTGCGGGTCGTCGACGTGCGGTCGGCATAGCGCACGGTGAGGGTCAGGGTGCGGCAGACCTTCTCCAGGGCGCGCAGCCTGGCGCCCAGTTCCTCGGCGGCCGAGAGCAGGGCGCGGCGGTGCCGGTCGGGGTCCAGTTCGTCGAGGGGGAAGGGGCGTTCGGCGGCCAGGGACCGCGAGACGGCGTTCGGCACGACCCGGCCGCGGTCGATGCCGTTCGCCTTCTCGTGCAGTTCACGGCCCGCCTTCGCGCCGACCAGGCGCTGGAGCGTGGACAGCGGCGCGGCGGCGACCCGGCCCAGGGTGTCGAGGCCGTACTCGCACAGGGTGCGGGCGGTGGCCGTGCCGACGCCGGGCAGCGCGGCCACGGGGCGGTCCGCGAGGAACTCCGCCACGGCGTCGGGGCCCTCGGGGACCGCGCAGGTCACCCCGGGCCGCGCGTCGCGCAGCGCCATGCGGGCCATCATCGGGCCCGGCCCGGCGCCGATCATGCAGTCGACGCCGTACAGCGCGAGCGCACGGACGCGGATCACCGCCGCCAGCTCGACGGCGCTGCGGCCGAAGTAGCGCTCGGCGCCGCGCAGATCGGCCAGTGCCCCGTCCGGTGGCAGCGCCTCCACGACCGGGGTGAACTCCTCCAGCAACCCGAGCAGCCCCGGCAGGGCCGCCTCGTACAGCGGAGGCAGCTGGAAACGTACGCAGAGGATGGTCATCCCGCACTCCCCGGACTCTGGTGCCACAACTTCCGTATCTGTGAAGGCTCTTGACCCGCGGGGCGGAGATCGGCCCATGGGTGCAGCTCGTATCCGGTGGGCAGCTGGATGCGGCGGCCGTGCGTCGGATCGCCGCCCGCCGCGTCCGGCACCGGCTCCGCGAGGCGGGCCGCCACCTCGTCGAGCCCGCCCTCGGCGCGCAGTTCGACGAGTTCGGCGAGGTTCCAGGCGGCGGCGCCCACCACGCTGACGCTGCGCGGGCCGCGCCGCTGCACCACCCCGCGCACCAGCAGCAGCCAGGAGTGGAAGACGGTGTGCGCGCAGGCGTCGTGGGAGTCGTCGAAGAAGGCGAGGTCGACCAGTCCGGTGCCGTCGTCCAGCGTGGTGAAGATGACCCGCTTGCCGGACCGGATCGGCGGGGTCTGGGTGGCCGCCTTGGCGCCCGCGACCAGCACCGTCTCGCCGTGTCCGGTCTCGCGCAGCCGGCGTGCCGACACCACGCCCAGCTCCTTCAGGAACTCCCGGTGGTCGTCCATCAGATTGCGCGAGGCGTCCATGGACAGCACACCGAGTTCGGCGCTAAGCCTCTCCGCCGAGGTGAGGTCGGGCAGTCCGGCCGGGGCCGTCCTGCGTCCGCCCGCCAGCGGGAGCTGACCGCCGCCGGCGCCCCGGGCGCCGCGGTGCAGTTCGGTCAGGTGCAGTTGCAGATCACGGCGGTTGGCGCCGAAGGCGTCCAGCGCGCCGACCTGGGCGAGCCGCCCGGCCAGTGGCCTGCTCGGTCGCGCCCGCTCCCAGAAGTCCAGCAGGGAGGCGTACGGCTGTCCGTCCGCGATCCGCGTCGCCTCGGCCTCACTGATGCCGTACACATCGGAGAGGGCGAGCCGGAGGCCCCACACGGCGGGCGATTCAGCCGATTCAGACACCAGTTCGATACCATGGGCGACCGCGGACCGGTTCACGTCCAACGGCAGGATCGGCACCCCGCGCCGGCGCGCGTCCGCCAGCAGCAGCCGCTTCGGGTACATCCCGGGGTCGTGCGTGAGCAGTCCCGCGTAGAAGGCGGCCGGGTGATGCGCCTTCAGCCAGGCCGACTGGTACGTCGGTACGGCGAAGGCGACCGCGTGCGCCTTGCAGAAGCCGTACGAGCCGAAGGCCTCGATGATCTCCCAGGTCCGCTGAATCGTTTCCGCGTCGTATCCGTGCGCCGCCGCGTGCTGGGCGAACCAGAACCGGATCCGCCCCTGCGACTCCGGGTCGGACAGCCCGCGCCGCACCCGGTCCGCCTCGCCGCGACCGCAGCCGGTCATGATGTCGACGATGTCGATGATCTGCTCGTGGAAGACCACGACCCCGTAGGTGTCCCGCAGCGGCTCCGCCAGGTCCGGGTGCGGGAAGCGGACCGGCGCCCGTCCGTGCCGCGCCTCGATGAACGGCCGCACCATGTCGGCGGCGACCGGACCGGGCCGGAAGAGGGAGATGTCGACGACCAGGTCGTGGAAGGTGGCCGGCTGCAGACGCCCCACCAGGTCCCGCTGGCCGGGCGACTCGATCTGGAAGCAGCCCAGCGTCTCGGTGGACCGGATGAGCGCGTACGTCGCCGGGTCGCCCGGCGCCACCGCGTCCAGGTCGATCCGCTCCCCGGTCGCCCGCTCCACCTCGGCGACCGCGTGCGCCATCGCCGACTGCATCCGCACCCCGAGCACATCGAGCTTGAGCAGTCCGAGGTCCTCCACGTCTTCCTTGTCGAACTGCGACATGGGGAACCCCTCGCCGCTGGTCGGCATGACCGGCGTACGGGAGAGGAGGGAGGCGTCGGAGAGCAGCACCCCGCACGGGTGCATGGCGATGCCGCGCGGGAGGGCGTCGAGGGACTCGACCAGTTCCCAGAGCCGCCCGTACCGCTCCCCCTCCCCCGCCAGCTGCCTGAGTTCGGGCAGCTCCTCCAGTGCCGCGCGGGCGTCGCGGGCGCGGATGTGCGGGAAGGACTTGGCGATGCGGTCGATCTCAGCCGGGTCCATGGACAGGGCCGCGCCCACGTCACGGATCGCATGGCGGACCCGGTACGTCTCCGGCATGGAGACGGTCGCGACCCGCTCGGTGCCGAAGCGGCCGATGATCGCCCGGTAGACCTCCAGCCGGCGCGCCGACTCCACGTCGATGTCGATGTCGGGCAGCACGACCCGCTCCTTCGACAGGAAGCGCTCCATCAGCAGCCCGTGCTCGACCGGATCGGCGTGTGCGATGCCGAGGAGGTGGTTGACGAGGGAGCCCGCGCCGGAGCCGCGCGCGGCGACCCGGATGCCCATCTCCCGTACGTCGTCCACCACCTGGGCGACGGTGAGGAAGTAGGAGGCGAAGCCGTGGTGGGCGATGATGTCCAGCTCCCGGTGCATCCGCTCCCAGTAGGCACGGTCTCCGGCGTGGCCGCGCAGCACCATCCCCGCCGCCGCCCGTGAGGCCAGCGCCCGCTGGGCGGTGCGGCGGCCGGCGCCGACGAGGTGCGGCTCGGGGAAGTGGACGGTGCCGATGCCGAGGTCGTCCTCGGGGTCGACCAGGCACTCGGCGGCCGTCGCCCGCGTCTGTTCCAGCAGGCGGTGGGCGGTGTCGCGCCGGTAGCCCGCGGCCTCCACGATCCGTTCGGCCGCCCCGAGCATGGCGCCCGCGTCCTTGAGCCAGGCCTCGCCGGAGTCCAGCTCCTTGGCCGGGTCGATCGGGACGAGCCTGCGGGCGGCGTCCAGGACGTCGGCGACCGGGCCCTGGCCAGGGTCGGCGTACCGGACGGCGTTGCTGAGCACCGGCCGGATCCGCTGTTCGGCGGCGAAGCCGACGGTACGGGCGGCCAGGCGCAGGGAGCCGGGGCCGGTGCCCTGGCGGCCGTGCCAGACGGTCTCCAGACGCAGGGCGTCGCCGTAGATCTCGCGCCAGAGGGCGAGCAGCCGGGCCGCGCGGTCCGGGCGCCCGGCGGCGAGGGCACGGCCGACGTCGGAGGCGGGGCCGAGCAGGACGGTCAGGCCGTCGGCGTGGTTGGCGGACCAGGGCAGGAGGGGGGTGCCCTCGGCGTCGGCGACGTGGGCGGCGGTGACCAGGCGGCACAGGTCGGCCCAGCCGCGGGCGCCGTCCCGGGCGAGGAAGGTCGCGCGGGGAGTCGACTCGTCGACGAAGGCACCGCCGCGCACGGGAGTACGGCGCCTTTCCCGTCGTACGGACGCGTCCTCGTCGCGCACCCGCGCGGGCGCCTCCACGGCCAGCTCCACCCCGAACAACGGACGGAGGCCGGCCTTCGCACAGGCCTTGGCGAAGCGGACCGTGCCGGAGAGGGTGTCGCGGTCGGTGAGGGCGAGGGCGTCCATGCCCCGCTCGGAGGCGCGCTCGGCGAGACGCTCCGGGTGTGAGGCTCCGTATCTCAGGGAGAACCCGGAGACGGTGTGCAGATGCGTGAAGCCCGGCACACGCACCTCCCGCACTCGTGAGCCCCTACCGGCTCTCGAACATCAGTTCCCTACTCTCCCACCCACCATACCCCCAATTCCGAACACCTGTGCGACATCCACTCCGACACGCCCCACCTGCGCAAACGCCGACCGACTGGGGGCGCGGGGACGACAGGAACGGGGGCGGTGAGCTGGGCACGGCGCGGTCAGGGCGCCGTACGGCCGATGTCGGGGACGGGGTCGGGCGGGGTGCGTTCGATGGCAGCGGGGGCGTGGGTGACCGGACGCCGGAGGTCGCCCCAGCCGCGATCGGCGTACGACGAGGTCGGCCCAGCCACGATCGCCGCCCCGCCGGCGAGGGCGCTGCGCGACGCACGGGCCGGCGGCGCCACGGACGTCATCGGCCATCGCCATCGCCGCGCCCGGTCCACCTTTACACCTGGCCGCCACAGCTA
Source organism: Streptomyces sp. NPDC050625 (assembly GCF_040654755.1). NCBI lineage: Bacteria > Bacillati > Actinomycetota > Actinomycetes > Kitasatosporales > Streptomycetaceae > Streptomyces > Streptomyces sp. NPDC050625. The sequence goes on along the minus strand of NZ_JBFAIQ010000006.1, from coordinate 62,418 downwards.
CTCGCCTCACGGTTCGCGGCTCGACCCACGCACGGCGGCTGCCGAAGCGCCGGCCCAGGGCGGATCCCAGGCCGCCGGGCCATCATGGTGACCTGTGCCGGCCCCCAAAACATCGCGGATTCCCCGCGGACCGGCCCATGGCCACATTGCCCGGCGACGCCACAGGCGGCGGCACCACGGTCGGCGGTGCCACGGTCACGCCCGCGCCCTGTGCGACTCAGCCAAGGCCCGCCTCATCGCCATCGCCATCGCCGCGCCCGGTCCGCCCTTACACCTGGCCGCCACAGCTGCCCACCTCGCGGTCCGCGGCTCGACCCACGCACGGCGGCTGCCGAGACGATGCCCCAGGGCGGATCCCGGGCCGGGAGGTGACCGCCCCCTGCCTCCCCCAGGGCTTCGGCGGACCGTCGGTCTTTCACCCCGGTCGTGGGCCGGTGCCGGCCGCCTGTGCCTCTTCGGGCCGACCCTCGGCGCCGCCCCGTACGGATGCGGCAGCACGGTGGGCGCTGCCAACCGACCTCCCCCGGGGCCCCAGGGGACCGCACACGAAGGTCCCGCCCCTGCGTGGGGCGGGACCTCCTGGGAGTTCGCGTTGTGGGTCAGCCGATCTGGGTGCCCGTCGCGGACAGTGCCTCCGTGACCGGCTGGAAGAAGGTCTCCCCGCCGGAGGTGCAGTCGCCGCTGCCGCCGGAGGTCAGGCCGATCGCGTTGCTGCCCGAGAAGAGCGAGCCGCCGCTGTCGCCGGGCTCGGCGCAGACGTCGGTCTGGATGAGACCGCTGACCGTGCCCTCCGAGTAGTTCACGGTCGCGTTCAGACCGGTGACCTTGCCCTCGTGCACCTGGGTCGTCGAGCCGCTGCGCGTGACCTGCATGCCGACCGTGGCCTCGGCCGCGCCCGTGATCTTCTGGGTGGAGCCGTTGTAGAGGTCGACCTCGCTCGGGTGCTCGGTGTTCGAGGTGTACTTGACCAGACCGAAGTCATCTCCCGGGAAGCTGGACTTCTCGTTCTTCCCGATCTCCTTGCCGGACGAGTCCGACCAGGTGGAGATGGACGCGGTGCAGTGCCCGGCGGTCAGGAAGTACGGCTGCCCGTCCTTGACCACGTTGAAGCCGAGCGAGCAGCGCCCGCCCGAGCCGGTGATCGCGTCGCCGCCCGCGATGAAGGGCTTGAACTCTCCCTTCGACCGCTGGAGTTCGGCCATGCCGCCGAGCCCGTCGACCACCTTGGCGAGCTTGGTCCACTCGGTCTTCGAGACGGTCCTGTCCGCCCTGACGACGACCTTGTTGGTGACCGGGTCGGTCGCCCACGAGGTGCCGGGGATGGTGGCGTCCTGCTTCAGCGTCGTACGGGCGCCGTCGAGTTCGGCGAGGGAGTTGGCGACGACTCTGGCCTTGGCCCCGGCCTCCTCGACGGTCTTCGCGGCGGCCTCGTCGAGCACGTTGACGACCAGGTTCTTCGTCTTCGTGTCGTAGTACGTGCCCGCCGCGTCCGAGCCGAGGTCGTCGACGAGCGTGGAGGCGAGCTTTCCGGCCGCCGGGGCCGACAGGGTCTCCGGCGTGGCGGCCTTGGCCGGCTCACTGGCGTTCGCACTCTGGAAGGTGACGCCCGCGGCGACCAGTGCGGCGACTCCCGCACCCGCCATGGCGATCCGGCGCCTGGGTATGCGTCGGTGCTTCAACTCATGTCCTCCTGTGGGGGACGGCCCGGGCGGTTGTGGGGACCTTGCGGGCCGGAAGGCTGGTTGACGGGCGCCTACTCTTCCGAACTGCACAGGGAGCGCACAAGGTCGAGTTCAGGACGCGCGTAGACGGGTACCTCGCGCCCCTTCACCTTCGACCGCCCATGGCCACCACGGGAAAATTCGCACTGCAAACACTACGTGCGAGTAACTGATGAGCGGTCAGTGACATCAGCCCTGGCTGGAATTCGATCCTCCGGATGCCGGAGGCAGCTGCTGCGCCTTCTCCAGGAACCGCAGCAGCTCCACCGGGAACGGCAGCACCAGGGTGGAGTTCTTCTCCGCCGCCACCGCCACCACCGTCTGCAGCAGCCGCAGTTGCAGTGCGGCGGGCGTGTCCTGCATCTGCTGGGCCGCCTCCGCCAGCTTCTTCGACGCCTGCAACTCGGCGTCGGCATTGATGACCCGCGCCCGCCGCTCACGGTCGGCCTCGGCCTGCCGGGCCATGGACCGCTTCATGGTCTCGGGCAGCGACACGTCCTTGATCTCGACTCGGTCGATGGTGACGCCCCACTCCACGGCAGGACTGTCGATCATCAATTCAAGCCCCTGGTTGAGCTTTTCCCGGTTGGACAGCAGATCGTCCAGCTCGCTCTTGCCGATGATCGAGCGCAGGGAGGTCTGCGCCATCTGCGAGACCGCGAACCGGTAGTCCTCGACCCGGACGACCGCCTCGGCCGGCCCGGTCACCTTGAAGTAGACCACCGCGTCCACCCGCACCGTCACATTGTCCCGGGTGATGCCCTCCTGCGCGGGCACCGGCATCGTCACGACCTGCATGTTGACCTTCTGGAGCCGGTCCACGACGGGGACGATGAGGGTGAACCCCGGCCCACGGACCTCCGGGCGGAGCCTGCCGAGCCGGAACACCACGCCGCGCTCGTACTGTTTGACGACCCGGGCCGCGGCCATCGCATACACCGCTCCGGCGGCCACAAGGGTCGCTCCCGCCGCCACCAGCTCCTCGACCATGCCGGCCCCCAGGGGTCCGAAGTGGGAGTGTTCAGCAGAGCACTTCCTGTCCTTCGAAGGTAACTCCGCGACCCGGACAAGAGGGAGCCCCCGCACGCCGGTTGCGTGCGGGGGCCAACGGAACCGACCCGTCAGGGAAGGGTCACGCCGTAGTAGCTCAGTGCCTCGGTGACCGGCTGGAAGAAGGTCGTGCCGCCGGAGCTGCAGTTGCCGCTGCCGCCGGAGGTCAGACCGTAGGCCACGCTGCCCGCGTAGAGCGGACCGCCGCTGTCGCCGCCCTCGGCGCACACCGTGGTCTGGATCAGGCCGTAGACGATGTCACCGCTGCCGTAGTTGACCGTGGCGTTCAGCGCGGTGACCCGGCCGCTGTGGGTGCCGGTGGTGGAGCCGCGCCGGTAGACGGTCGTACCCACGGACGGGGTGGCCGCGCTGCTGATGGTCTGGCTGCCGACCGCGCTCGGGTGCGCGATCGAGGAGTTGGTGTAGCGCACCAGGGCGAAGTCGTTGCCCGGGAAGCTGTAACCGCTGTTCGTGCCCAGCACCGTGGTGTGGGACGAGTTGCTGTACCAGGTGGAGGCGACCTCACCGCAGTGACCGGCGGTCAGGAAGTAGTACGTGCTGCCCCGGTGCACGTTGAAGCCGAGCGAGCAGCGGTAGGAGCCGCCGTAGATGGCGTCGCCGCCGGTGATGAGCTTGTTGAACTTGCCGGAGGTGTGCTTGATGGTGAGAGCCCCGGAGTCGGCCCCGGCCTGCCGCTTGATCTTGGCGATCTCGGCCTTGGAGACGGTGCTGTCGACGGTGACGACGACCCGGTTGGTCTTGCTGTCCACCGCCCAGGCCGTGCCGGCCACGTCGGCCTTCAGGACGGAGTCGCTCGCCTTGGTGAGCTGGGTGGCGCTGAACGTGTGGGCGTCGCTCGCGTTCGCCGTGGGGGCGGCGAACGCGGCCGCGGCCACGAATCCGGAGACCAGTGCGATGAGCCGGGTCCGTCTCGCGATACCGCTGTGGGGAGTGGTGCGCTTGATCCTCACTTTTCGTTCCCTCCCAGGGGAAGTCGGGGGCCCGCGTGGGGTCGGGGCCCGTGAGGCGCAGCCAGGGAGAGCGCCCGGGTTTCGAACACACAGTGCCCTGACAAGCGCTGAGGGGGAGTATTCGGTCGAACGACCGGTCGGCGCAAGGGCTCCTTTCGGCCGTGCGACCGTGTGCGATCTGTGCGAACTTTGTGCGATCCCGGGGTGGTCTGGGGGAGATGACTGACCGTCACCATACCGGCGCACGGCCTTGTCAGCGTCGAGCGACCAGCGGCCGGGGATGTCCGGAAGTCAACCATCCGGATGGACATACCGTCCTGACACTCCCCCAGTCACGGCGTCCGCCGCGGTCCGGCACGGGCCATCACGGGTCGGGGCCGCACCCGGAGACGGCGGCGCGCGCTCCCGTCACAGCCCGCAGTCGCAGCACGAGCAGCACTCGCAGCATTCACAGCACTCGCATGCCTCGCAGCATGAGCAGTCGCAATTGCCGCACCAGCCCTCGCGCTTCCTGCGCGACCAGGCACCCTCGTACTCGTCGGCGCAGCACACCTTGCAGGTGCAGCACAGCCCGAGGGCCGCCGCGCACCCGGCCCAGAAGCCCCGCTTGTCCGGGCGCGGCGGCTCACCGCCGAAGGGGTTGCCGTAGGGGTTGCCCGGCGCCTGGGGCGCGTAGGGGCCCTGCGGCGGCCCGAAGGAGGCCTCGGGCGCGTGCCCGCACGACGTGGTCCCGAACGCCCGGTCCACCGAGCGCCCCAGTTCGTGCACGAGCAGCAGATGTGCCAGCTTGCCGTCGACGAACTCCACCTCGCGCAGGGCGAGCCGGATGCCGTGCAGCGCGTCGTCGGCAAGCCGGCGGGCCTCGGTGAGGGAGGTACCGGTCGCGGTGAGCGGGTTCCAGGCGCCGGACGCGGCGTCGGCCTCCCGGTCCTCCACGGCGTCCAGGAGGTGCGCCAGCCGCCCGAAGAGGCGCCCGGCCTCGGCGAGCGGCGCGGCGTTGCCCGGCCGCCCGGCCAGCACCGCGGTGTGGGCGAAGGCGGCGGCGGTCGCGGTCTCGGTCGGCTCGGTCACCGTCAGGACCGGCGTTCCCGGTCCCGCGAGGGCCTCGATGCCGACCTGCCGGTCGACGGCGTCGACGAGCAGGGCCGTGTCGAAGCCGACGGCGGACCCGCCGCGCGCGCCGGCCCGCCCCCAGCTGTCGGCCACCCGGCGCGCGGCGAGTGCCACCGGCTTGCGGGCCAGCAGTCCGTCCCGGTCGGCGACATGGTCGCGCACCTTGGCCGAGGCGAGCACCAGCGAGACGGCCGCCGCGAGCCGCGCGCCCTCGCCCTGAGCCACGGAGGCGGTCCGCATACCGCGCAACGGGCAAGGTCCGGCCGTACGCCGCCACCCTCCGGCCGTCCCCGCCGCCCCGGCCGTGCCCGCCTTCCTGGCGTTCACGGCCTGAGCCTCCGTCAAAACCGATATGAGAAGCCCGTCATAGTTCGTCACGACACGTGCGAACTGTCCGTGGTCACGACGCAGCGCGAGGCACAACCCGCACAAGTGCGCCATCCACTGGGTCTTGAGGCTCTCCCCGAGCCGGTGGCCGCAGGGCCTGACGATTCCGAACACAACGATCCCCCGTGGGCTGTACGACGTTGAGCTGCGGCATCGTATCGACCGACTGTCATCTCGCAGCAGCCCCGCGACTCACCCAGACGCGCCATTCATCACCCGGACGCCACCGACAATAATATTTCACTCTCAGTCAGCAGCCGTATAGAGAACGACCCTTGGGGGGCTTGGGCTCTCGACGGATGGGCTGTGCACCAGTACCGTCACAAACCCCCCGCGCGGCGTCTATCCACTTGGCGCGCCATCCGCATCATGGACGACCATAGGGATGCGAAAAGCAAGAAGGACCGCTGTGAGAGGAGGCGTCCATGGGATCGGTACGCAAAGCGAGTGCCTGGCTTGGCCTCGTCGACGACAACGACGACGAGCGTTACTACGACGACGACTACTCCGAAGGGACCGAGCAGCCCGGGGATGCCTGGGTCACCGACCCGCGGGTCAAGGTGGCCACGGACGTCGCCGAGGAGAGAGGCCGCCGCATCGGCACGGTCACCCCGGACAGCTTCCGGGACGCACGTGCCATCGGCGAGCTGTTCCGGGAGGGGGTCCCGGTCATCATGAACCTCACGGCGATGGAGCCGGCCGACGCCAAGCGCGTGGTCGACTTCGCGGCCGGACTGACCTTCGGCCTGCGCGGCACGATCGAGCGGGTCGCCACCCGTGTCTTCCTGCTGACGCCGGCGAACACGGAGATCGTCAGCGGCGAGGCGTCGGCCCACCGCTCGGACGGCTTCTTCAACCAGAGCTGAGGCAGGGCCGCTCGCCGGCCCTGCCTCGGCCGAGGGGGCCGGGTCAGCGGAAGGCGTCGAGCCCGGTGAGCGCCTTGCCCAGCACGAGCTGGTGCATCTCGACGGTGCCCTCGTAGGTGAGCACCGATTCGAGGTTGGTCGCGTGCCGCATGACGGGGTATTCGAGCGAGATCCCGTTGGCACCGAGGATCGTCCGCGCCGTACGGCAGATCTCGATGGCCTCCCGTACGTTGTTGAGCTTGCCGAAGCTGACCTGCTCGGGACGCAGGCGGTCGGCGTCCATGCGCCGCCCCAGATGATGGGCGAGCAGGATCCCCTTGTGCAGTTCGACCGCCATGTCGGCGAGTTTGGCCTGGGTGAGCTGGAAGCCTCCGATGGGCCGCCCGAACTGCTCCCGCGTCTTCGCGTATTCGACAGCCGCCTCGAAAGAGCTGCGGGCCGCGCCCATGGCTCCCCAGACGATGCCGTACCGGGCGTGCGAGAGACAGCTGAGCGGACCGCGCAGCCCCACGACCTCCGGGAGCACGGCGTCGGCGGGCAGCCGTACGTCGTCGAGGACGAGTTCGCTGGTGACGCTGGCGCGCAGGGACCACTTGTGCTTGATCTCGGGCGCGGAGAATCCGGGGGCGTCGGTGGGCACGACGAAGCCGCGGATGCCGTCGTCGGTCTGCGCCCAGACGACGGCGACTCCCGCCACCGACCCGTTGGTGATCCACATCTTCCGCCCGTTGAGCACCCAGTCGCCGCCGTCGCGCTTGGCGTGGGTGCGCATGGAGGCGGGGTCGGAGCCGTGGTCGGGCTCGGTGAGCCCGAAGCAGCCGATGACCTCGCCGGCTGCCATGCGGGGCAGCCACTGCTGCTTCTGCTCTTCGCTCCCGAACCGGTGGATGGCGTACATGGCGAGGGATCCCTGTACGGAGACGAGGGACCGGATGCCCGAGTCGGCGGCCTCCAGCTCCAGACAGGCGAGTCCGTACTGCACGGCGGAGGCACCGGCGCAACCGTATCCGTCGAGGGACATCCCGAGCGCCCCGATCCCACCGAGCTCCCGGGCCAGCTCCCTGATGCCGGGCAGCTCGCCCTTCTCGTACCAGTCGGCGATGTACGGCAGGACGCGGTCCGCGGCCCAGCTCCGCACGGTGTCCCGGACGGCGAGGTCCTCCGGGTCCAGCAGGTCGTCGATCCCGAGGGGGTCGGCGGGGTCGAACGGGGGCAACTTCGAGGACGCGGACATGGAACACCCTCCGGCACGAGATAAAAACTAGCACCGCTAGTTACGACTCATCCCAGACGTTACGACGCAACCAACCGAACGTCCAGTGCACACTCTCCCACCCGTGGCCGACCAGCCGCCAACGGCGAACGACCCCCAGCGACTACGCCGAGACGCGCGTCCTCGCCGGCTCCCTGGGCGCCGGCACCTCCACCGCGGCCTCCGTCTCCGGCTCCGCGTCCGCCGCCGTCTCCTCCTCGCACTGCATGACCCGCGGCAACCGCACCGCCATCACCGCCCCGAGCAGCAACAGCCCCGCGCTCACCAGCAACGTGACATGCAGACCATGCACAAAGGAGTCCCGCGCCGCCCGGCGCAGAGCCACCCCGACCGACCCCCCGAGCCGCGCGGCGACGCCGTACGCCTCCCCCAGCGAGTGCCCCGCCGCCGCGGACGCCGACGCCGGCACACCCGGCACCGACGCGAGCCCGGGCGCGTACGCCGCGTTCATCACGCTCCCGAGAAGCGCGATCCCGATCCCCGCCCCCAGCTGGTACGAGGTCTCCCCGATCGCCGCCGCCCCACCTGCCTGCTCCGCGGGCGCCTCGCTCAGCATCGACTCGTACGCCCCGAAGAGCGTCGTCTCCAGCCCGAAGCCGAGCACGACGAAACCGGCCAGCAGCAGCCACGTGTTGTCCTCGCCGCCCATCGCCGTCAGCGTCAGCACCCCCGCGGCGGTGAGGAGGAACCCGAAGCACACCATCCGCCGCGGACCGAACCGGCGCAGCATGCGCGCGCCCGCGAGCCCCGCCGCCATCGCCGCGATCGTCAGCGGCAGCAGCCGCAGTCCCGTCTCCAGCGGCGACAGCCCGAGCACCAACTGCAGATACTGCGCCGCGATCAGTTCCAGACCCACCAGTGCGAGCATCGCCAGCACGATGCACCCCACCGACGTGCTGAACGCGGGCCGCGCGAACATCCGCAGATCCACCAGTGGATGCGGGCGCCGTCGCTGACGGCGGACGAACAGCGTCATCAGCAGCGCGCCGAGAACCAGCGGCACCAGCGTGAACACGCTCGCCACCGGCTCCCCGCCGCCGAGCCGCTTCACGCCCAGCACCAGACCGAACAGCCCGGCCGCCGCCATCAGCGCGCCGACCACGTCCCAGGGCCCGTTGCGCTCGCCCGTCGACTCGGGCAGCAGCAGTCGGCCCACCGGCAGGCTGACCAGCATCAGGGGGATGTTCACCAGGAACACCGAGCCCCACCAGAAGTGTTCGAGCAGGAAGCCGCCGAGCAGTGGACCGACCGCCGCGCCGACCGCCGCGACCGCGCTCCAGATGCCGATCGCCAGCGCGCGCTCCCGCCGGTCGGGAAAGACCTGGCGCAGGATCGACAGCGTGGCGGGCATGATCATCGCGCCGCCGACGCCGAGCAGCGCGCGGGCCAGGATCAGTACCTGGGCGCTCGGCGCGACGGCCGCCACGGCGGATGCGACGCCGAACAGGGCGTAACCGAGAAGGAGGATCCGTCTGCGGCCCACCCGGTCGCCGAGTGTGCCGAAGAGGATCAGCAGCGACGCGCAGACCAGCGGATAGGCGTCGACGATCCAGAGCAGTTCTATGGCGCCGGGCCTGAGGTCCTCGGTGACCGCGGGCACGGCCACGTGCAGCACGGTCGCGTCGAGGGCGACCAGGAGCAGGCTGGCGCAGAGGACGACGAGGACGACCCAGCGGTTGGCGCCCAGCCCGGCCGTCCGACGGCGCAGCCGAACGGCAGCCGTGGTCGTCACGGACATGCACGTACCTCCCAGATGAACCCCTCGCGTGCGGCGGACCGGCGGGTGGGGACTACCCGTCGTACGGCCGGAGAGGAGCGGTGTCTCCGGCCCGCGCATACCAACGCGAGTGACACGTCAGCGTACGCGAGTTCGTTCCGGCTGAGCGTGGCGGACCTCTCACACTCCACGCGGAACCCTTGTGGCGTACGCCACTGCCCGCCCCCCTTGACCACGCCCCGGTGAGCTGTCCGGTTCCGCCGCCGGTCGATAATCGAGCCCGTGACCGATCTTGAAACGCGCGTGGCACCCCGGTCCGCGCTCCTGCGCCGGGCGGCCCCGGCTCTGCTCGGGTACGCGGCCGTGCGCGTCCTGGGCCTGGTCGTGCTGGCGGTGTGGAGCGCGGCACGCGGCAAGAGCGCGCACACGCTGCTGACCGCGCGCTGGGACGCCCTCTGGTACACGCGGGTCGCGGAGCTGGGCTATGGCTACGAGGTGCGGCTGCCGAACGGCGACGTCCACTCCAACCTGGCCTTCTTCCCGCTGCTGCCCTGGCTGGAGCGGCTGGTGCACGCGCTCACGCCGCTGTCGTACGCGGACGCGGGGCTGGTCGTGAGCGTGGTCGCCTCGCTCGCCGCGGCCTGGGGGATCTTCGCGGTCGCGGACCATGTGTACGGGCGGCGGGCCGGGGTGTGCGCCGTACTGCTGTGGGCGGTGCTGCCGGTCGGGATCGTGCAGTCGATGGCGTACAGCGAGTCGTTGTTCACCGCCCTCGCCGCCTGGTCGCTGTACGCCGTGCTGACCGGCCGCTGGGTGGGTGCCGGTCTGCTGGCCGCGTTCGCCGGGCTGACCCGTCCGGTGGGGCTCGCCGTGGTGGCCGCGGTGTGGACGGCGGGCATTGCCTCGTTCGTGCGAGATCGGCGCGCGGCCGTGGCAGACGGCGCACGAGGCGACGAGCACGCCCCCGATGCCGCCAGCGCCGTCCGCGCCCCGCGCGTCGTGACAACCGACGGCGCGCCGGACGCAACACGCGCCCCGTCCATCTCTTCCGGCGCACCTGTCGCGCGCCGCGCCCTCGGCATGCTCCTCGCTCCCCTCGGTGCCGCCGCCTATGTCCTGTGGGTCGGCCATCGCACGGGCAAGGGCCCGCTCGGCTATCTGGACGTCCAGGCGGGCTGGCGCAACGGCTTCGACGGCGGATATGCCTTCGCCCGCTTCGTCGCCGACAAGTTCACGTCATTTCCGTCGGCCCTCGCCGGGTTGGGACTGATCGTCGGAGTGGGCCTGGTGATCTGGCTGTACGTGATCGGCGTACGGCAACGCCAGCCGCTTCCGCTGCTGGTGTACTCGGGTGTCGTCACCGCGCTCGCGCTGTGTGCGTCGAGTTACTTCGGCTCCAAGCCGCGCCTCCTGCTGCCTGCCTTCCCTCTGCTCCTGCCGCTCGCCCTGGCCCTGGCCCGGCTGCGCACGTCAAGAGCGGTGCTGGTCACGGCCGGTGTGGCGATGGCGTCGGCCGTCTACGGCGCGTTCTGGCTCAATGGATCCGGGCCGCCGTGATCATCTCGGAACGGCCGATGAGCGGACGGAAAAATCCACCCCATGCTTCGGTGAACGAATTCATAAGCGCGATAAAACCAACCCCCGGCATGATCAAAGGAATTGAAGGGAACGACCGACAGGGATTGCGGATTCCTCTGGAATATGGCGGCTGCTGAGAGGTTTCCCACATCACATCGTCATCACAAAGCCGGTGATTCGACCGGGGTCAGAGCTCACTCGCTGTAACGTCCTTTGGGTGCGTACCGAACGAAACCTCACCCGTCTGGACCGGGTGTTCGCCAGGCTGGACCGTGAGCCGGAACGACCGGCCCACATCGATGTGCCGAGGATGAGCCGGCACCGGGTCGTGCTGTTCACCGCGACCCTCGCCTTCTATCTGGCGATCGTGTGGGCCATCGTGATCACGTCCTGGCTGGTCCGGCTCGACTGGCAGGTCATGTTCTTCCGGCCGTACCAGCAGTGGCCGGAGATCCACGCCTTCCTCGACTACTACGTGGTGCTCGGCCAGCGCGGCCCCACCGCCGTGATGGTCGCCGCGTGGCTCGGCTGGCGCTCCTGGCGGCAGCACACGCTCCGCCCGCTGCTCACCCTCGGTGCGTCACTGCTGCTGCTCAACATCACGGTCGGCGCCGCCAAGCTCGGCATGGGCCGTCTCGGCCCGCACTACGCCACCACGATCGGTTCGAGCGAGATGGGTCTGGGCGGCGATATATTCCCCAGCGGCCACACCGCCAACGCGGTGGTGACCTGGGGAATCCTGGCCTATCTGGCCTCCACCCCGAGAGCGCGCCGCTGGCTGTCCGCGCTGTCGGCGGTCACCTCGCTCGGCGTCGGCCTCACCACCGTCTACCTCGGTACGCACTGGCTGAGCGACGTGCTGCTGGGCTGGGCCGCCGGCCTGCTGATCCTGCTCGCCCTGCCGTGGTGCGAACCGCTGATCGCCAAGGCCGAGATCGCGATCTTCGACCAGCGCGACCGTTGGCGCGCCCGCCGCGGCCGTACGGTGCCCGCACCGGCGCTCCCGGTCGCTCCCGTGGTGCTCAAGCCGCGGACCGTGCCCGCCGAGGAGCCGGCCCCGGAGCGCGAACCGGCCGCCTCGGTCCGCTCGCCCCGCGCGCCGATCCATCTGGCGCCGGGCCCGCACACGGCCCGCTCCGAGCGCACTCCCGTCACCCCGGCGGGCAGCCGCCGCCCGCCGCACTCGGACCGCGTACCGCGCGGCACCGCCCCGGCGGCCCGCCCGGTGGCGGGCGGCTGACCGCGACCGGCACAGCGGGGTCCGGTACGCACACCCAACCCCCGCCAGAGCGAAGGCCCCTGCTCCTCGATCCAGGAGCAGGGGCCTTCGCCGTGGTCGGTTCAGCCCTTCCAGGCCCGCGCCACCCGGCCGTCCCGCACCTCGAAGTTCAGCCGTCCCACCCGGTACTCCATGGTGATGATCGCGCCCGGCGGCAGGGACCGCACCGTCGACCACCCCCGCTCGCGCGCGAGCCGCTCGGCGCTCGCCGCGTCGAGGCCGACGTACCCTTCCGGACTGTCCTGGGGCTCCGCTGACGGAGTGGGAATCGGTGCCATGCGGCCACGCTAGGCCAGGTCCGGCGGCCACGGAAGTCACGAGCCGGAGAAGGCGCCCGTCCCCCTCCGGTCACACTTCTGTCACAGGATCACGACACGCGTTTTGGTTCGACCGCGTCACACGTCCGAGCGGTTGCGTGCGCCTTCCCGGCGCATTCGAGCGAAATTCCGCGCGTGTTGGGACGGCCCTTCGAAAAGCCGGACGGAAAGGAACCGAAGCGTGGGTCGCGGACGGTTGTCGGAGCCGATTCCATTCCGAATCCACAACGCGCGCGGGAGCTGACACCGCATAAGAGTTTCACCACTTCGACACAGATCCCCCGTACCGCCCGGGCCTCGGCTCACGGCCACGCGTCCCTCACACGGATCGCTCCAGAGCGCGCGACAGCCGGTCCCGGATCGCTCCGATCGACTCGGTGAGCTCGGCCGGCTCCAGCACCTGGAAGTCGAAGCCCGTCATCATCACGTGAATGACCATCACGTCGAGATTCGGGGCGCCGGCGCGCAGGACGCAGGCCTCGGCGCCGTCGGCCTCCAGCATCCCCGCCGAGGGTGAGATCCGCTGGGCGGCGACCTCCAGGGGCACCAGCAGGCGGACGGCGGCGTGGGCGGCGTACGCGCGCGTGGAGACGCCCCGGGAGACATAGGCGGCGAGGTCCTCGGCAGGGGGCTCGCGCGGAGTGAAACGCGGGCCGTGCGGCGGCTTCGGCGTGATGCGGTCGGCACGGAACGTGCGCCAGTCCTCGCGGTCGAGGTCCCAGGCGACCAGGTACCAGCGGTGCTCGGTGCACACCAGGCGGTGCGGTTCGACCGTACGGCGGGTGGAGGCACCGTCGTGGTCCCGGTACTCGAAGCGCAGACGTTCCGCGTCCCGGCACAGGTGGGCCAGTTCCGTGAGCACGGCCGGGTCGACGGTGGAGGGCTGCGGTCCGCGCAGCATCGGCACGGTGAAGGCGTTGAGGGCGCCCACGCGGCGGCGCAGCCGGCCGGGCAGCACCTGCTCCAGCTTCGCCAGGGCCCGCACGGAGCTCTCGCCGATGCCCTCGATGCCCTGCCCGGCGGCGGTGCGCAGGCCCACGGCGACGGCGACCGCCTCGTCGTCGTCCAGGAGCAGCGGCGGCAGTTCGGCCCCCGCGCCGAGCTGGTAGCCGCCGCCGGTGCCGGGGCTGGCGTTGACCGGGTAGCCGAGCTCGCGCAGCCGGTCCACGTCGCGGCGCACCGTGCGAGGGGTGACCCCCAGCCGTTCGGCCAGCTCGGGGCCGGACCACTCGCGGTGGGCCTGGAGGAGCGAGAGCAGGCGCAGCAGTCGTGCCGAGGTCTCCAACATGGCGCCGAGTCTGCCAGCCGTCGCGGACAACCACTGTCCGCGATCAGGGGGTGTAGGGCAGTTGCGGCACGTCGAAGCAGGTGTGGTTCATGTCCCCCTGCGACACCCAGCCCCTGCCGTCCTTCCAGCGGGCCACCGACAGGCATGCCCTGCGGGTCTTCGGCGGCTCGGGAAGCCGCTCGAACGACACCGGGATCAGCAGGCCGTCCGCGGTGTAGTCCCGCGCGCGGCCGACGAAGTCGTCGACGCACGCGCGCGTGATGCCCTTCGCCGCGCAGGCCCTGGCCGCGTCGGTGAACCACCTCGCGGCCGCCCAGCCCTCCAGCTGCCACTGGGAGTGCGTCCTCAGCCCCTTGGTCGCGTCCCGGAACTCCCGTACGGCCGCGTCGCCGGTGTCCTCGTAGTTGCGGCTGGCCCCGGTCACCCACAGGGCGTTGCGGCAGCGCGGGGAGTCCCTGTAGTCCCCGGGGACGTCGGACATCCAGTTCTGGACGTTGGTCACCTTGGCCACGACCCGGGCGCCGACGTCGTCCATCGCCCTGCACAGCTGGGCGTTGCCGTGCGTGTCGATGGCGTCGAAGACCAGGTCGGCGCCCTGTTCCTTCAGATCGGCGGCGACGGCACGGAAGTTGGGCAGCGCGAAGTCGACCTGCTCGGGGACCACCTTGTAGCCCTCGGCCTGCAGTCCCCGCTCGACGAGCCGGGCGTAGGCGGCGGACGCGGCCTGGTTGTAGGAGACGACCGCGGCCGTGCGGGCGCCCTTCTCCCGCTTGAAGTAGCGGTACACCTCCGTGCCGCCGTACAGCTGCCCGCCCCAGCCCGGTGTGCCGTCGCGGGGCGCCAGGCTGCCGTAGATGCCGTACAGGTGCGGCCAGGTGTCGTAGGCGGCGCCGATGGGCTGGCCGCCGATGTCGGGCACGCGCGCGTGGGAGACACGGGAGGCGCCCGCGTAGTCCAGGGACGCGGTGGCGACCAGGGCGACCACCCTGTCCTCGTCGATCAGCCGGTGCACGCACGTGTTGTTGCCGACCCCGCTGCCGCCGTCGTCGCACAGGCGCACCTCGACCCGGCGGCGGTCGATGCCCCCGCGCGCGTTGAGACGGTCGAAGTACGCCTTGGCGCCGTCGCGCGGACCGGTGAACGCGTTGCCGCCGACGGGGCTGGTGGCGCTGGTGATGATGCCGACGCGCAGGGGTGCTCCGCCGCCGGGCGCGGGCGCCCGCGAGTCGTGCTCGAAGTCGCTCTCGGGCAGCCGGCTGCCGCAGGCCGTGCCCACGAGGAGCAGCAGCGCCGCGGCAGCGGTCTCAGCAGCCCGGGTGCGCCGACTGCGAGGCATCGCCGCTCAACTGCACCAGCGCGCACAGCGTGTTGTCGGACACCTTCCAGGTGCCGTCCTGAAGGACGGCCGTCCCGGAGGCGTCGGGCAGTGCGGTGGCACCGTTCAGGGTCAGGCTGTACGTCACGGTCGCCTCGGCCGGCGCGGTGAACTCGACCTTGGTCACCTCGGCCGCGACCTGTCCGCCGCGCTTGTCGCCGTTGAAGCTCTTCAGCACGGCGGACATCCGCTCGCCGTTCTCCAAGACGGTCTGCTTGTCCTTCGTGGCGGTGGCCGGGTCGAAGAACTTCTTCCAGTTCTGCCTGATCTCCTTCTCGGCGGCCGCCGGATCGGCGGGCGCGGTCGCCGGGGCGCTGGTCGTCTGCTCCACGGAGGGCGTCGGGGGTGCGCTCTGGCTGCCACCGCTCTCGTCGCTGCATGCCGCCAGGGCCGGGGCGAGGACGAGGACCAGGGCGGCCGCCAGTGCCGTGACCCGTCCCGCCGCCCGTGGGCCGCGCCCTGTCGTCGTGTGTCCCCGCCTGACGTCGCTCCCGAGAACCATCTGGCTCACCACCGGGTGTCCGTCCGGGCCATGTGCGCCCGGAGCTTTCAGGGTCAGCTTCCAGAGGGCATAGTGCAAGCCATTGGCCGACATGGACAGATACATGACGTGTGGGAGCCGGCGATGCGGACAACGCGACCTCGGACCGTGCACCCCGTCCTCTGGGCCGGGTGGGCCGCGCTGGCCGCGGGCGCCGTGCTGTGCGTCATCGGCTGGTACGGCATCTCGGGCGAGCGGTACGCGGAGCGCCAACTACCCTATCTCGCCTCGTGCACGATACCCGGCGCGGCTCTGATCATCGCCGGATCGGTGCTGCTCACACACGGCAGGAGCGCGCTCGCCGCCGCGCGCGTGGACGAGTTGTACGGGCTGCTGGTGGCCGCCGAACCCATCGCCGCCGAGGAGGCGCAGCAGGCGGCGGCCACGCGCGTGGCGGTCGGCGGGGAGACGCTGATGGTGCCGGGCGGCACGCTGTACCACCGTGCGGACTGCCCGTTGGTGGCGGGAAAGCCGGGGGCGGTCCCGGTGGACGGCAAGCTGCTGGCGAGCGGTGCGCTCGGCCCGTGCCCGATCTGCGAGCCGGATTCCGCGGCGGACCCGTGTCCTCGCTGACGTACGACCTCACGCTCGCCGGTCTCTCCGTGGGCAGCGCCGCCGCGCTCACCGGGATCGGTCTGGTCGTGACGTACCGCGCGACCGGCGTGCTCAACTTCGCGCACGGGGCGATCGCGATGGTGTGCGCGTACGTGCTGCGGGAGTCGGTGGTGGAGTGGGGGTGGCCGCTGTGGCTCGGGGCGGTGGTGACGCTGCTCGTGCTGGCGCCGGGGATCGGTGTGGTGCTGGAACGTCTCGTGTTCCGGCCGCTGTCGGTGCTGGGCGGCGATCCGGCGCAGACCCTGGTGGCGTCCATCGGGGTGTTCGTGCTGCTGGTGGGCGGGGCGGCGCTGGTGTGGGGGCAGGGGGCACGGGACGACGCGCCGGAGCTGGTGTCGGCGGATCCGTGGGGTCAGTTGGCGGTGGCGCTGCTGCTCGCGGCGGGCGTCGGCGTGGTCGTCAGGTGGACCCGGTTCGGGCGGGAGCTGCGGGCGGTGGTGGACGACCGGCAGCTGGCGGTGCTGGGCGGCATCGACGCGGACCGGGTGGCCGCGGCGGGCTGGGCGTTCGGCTCGTTCACCGCGGGCCTGACGGGCGTGCTGCTCGCGCCGTACGTGCGTCTCGACCCGTACGGTCTGCCGCTGCTCGTCATGGAAGTGGTCGCGGTCGCGGTGGCCGCGCGGATGCGCAGCCTGTCCCTCGCGGTGCTGGTGGCGCTCGGCGTCGCGGTCGGGCAGAGCCAGTTGACGCGGCTGCACCCGGCGGGCTGGGAAGGGCAGCTGCTCCAGGCGGTCGGGGCGAATCTCTTCGTCGTGGCGCTCCTGGTCGCGGCCCTGGTCCTGCCGGGCATCGGTACGCGCGACGCCCTGCCGCGCTCGGCCACCGCGCGCGTGCCGACCCCGCCCGGCGCCTGGATCGTGGCCGTGGTGCTGTTCCTGCTGCCACTCGGCTTCGCGGGCTCGGACCTGCACACGTCGGTCCAGGTACCGGCGCTCGGCGTGATCCTGCTGTCCCTGGTGGTCGTCACCGGCCGCGGCGGACAGATCTCCCTGGGACAGGCGGCGTACGCGGGGCTGGGCGCCCTGTTCACGGCGCTGCTCGCGGCGGGCCGCTTCCCGGGTCTGCCACGGCTGCCCGAACTGGCGGCGCTGGCCGTGGCGGTGGTGCTGGTCGCACCGCTCGGTCTGCTGACCGGCCGGCCCGCCATCGGCCGCCACGGCCTGGCCCTGGCGCTGGCCACGTTCGCCGTGGGCGTCGGGGTGAGCCGCTTCGTCTTCGCGCAGCCTTACGCCACCGCCGGGCTGTCGCTGGACCGCCCGGCGGGCCTCGACGGGGACCGCGCGTACTACGTCCTGGAACTGGCCCTGCTGGCCGCCGCGCTGCTGGCGACCCACGCGCTGCGCCGGGGCCGCACCGGACGTGCCCTCGCCGCCATGCGGGACCACGAGGCGGGCGCGGCGGCGGCGGGCGTCCGGGTCCCGTCCCTGAAGCTCCTCGCCTTCGTCTCGGGCGCCGCCCTCGCCGCTCTCGGCGGCGGCATGCTCGGCATGGGGCAGCGCGCGTTCGACCCCGGCGCCTACGACCCCGTGCGCGGACTGCTGTGGTTCGCCGCGGTCGTGGTGCTGGGCGCGGACAGCGCTCTGGGTGCCCTGGCCGCCGCGGCCCTTCTGGTGGGGCTCGACGCGGGGGCCCGGGGCGGGGTGGCGGCGGCGCTGATCGGGGTGCTGGCGGTGCTGGTCGGACGGTTCCCCGGCGGGCCGTACGAGGCGTTGCGTACGGCGGGTCAGCGGCTGCGGCCGCGGCGCGGGGCCCGGCTCACGGCGGTGGGGACGAGGGCGCGCGAGAGACTGCGGCCGCCGGCCGCGCGGGCGGCGCCGCGCATCGGGCACTTCGGCCCGCGGCCGTCGCACGCCACCGCCGTGCCGCGCCCGACGGCCGAGGCGGCCGCACTCCCGCCCCCCGCGGTCCCGCTGCTCGCCGCCCGTCGCCTGCACGCCCGCTACGACGGCTTCACCGCACTCGACGGTGTCGATCTGGAGGTCAGGCCCGGACGGGTCACCGCCGTCGTCGGGCCCAACGGGGCCGGAAAGAGCACGCTGTTCCACTGTCTGGCCGGGACGCTGCGGCCCGCGCGCGGGCAGGTCGTGTTCGGCGGGCGGGACATCACCCGGCTGCCGGCCCACGCCCGCACCCGGCTCGGGATCGCGCGGACCTTCCAGCAGCTTGCCGTGTTCCCGTCGTTGACCGTGGCCGAGAACGTCCGGGTGGGTGCCGAGCAGGGGCGGCTCGCCGACCCCGGCGCGGTGGAGCGGGCGCTGCGGCTGGCCGGGCTCGACGGGTCGGTGCGGGCGCTGCCCGCCGCGGGGCTGCCCACCGGCACGCTGCGCCGGGTCGAGCTGGCCCGGGCGCTGGCCGGCGGCCCCTGCGTGCTGCTGCTCGACGAGCCCGCCGCGGGGCTGGACACCGTTGAAGTGGCCGCGCTGGCCAGGGTGCTGGACGCGCTGGCCGCCGACGGCACCGCCCTGCTGGTCGTCGAGCACGACCTCGACCTTGTCGCCGGTGTCGCCGACGTCGTGCACGTCATGACGGCGGGCCGCATCGTCGCGTCCGGCCCGCCCCGCCAGGTGCTGGACTCGCTCGAAGCGGCGGCGGGGCCATGACCGTCTCACTGCGCCACGCGCGCGTGCGCTACGGCCCCCTGGAGGCCCTGCACGGTGTCAGCCTCGCCGCGCCGGGCCCGGGGCTGACCGTGCTGCTGGGCCGCAACGGCTCCGGTCGCAGCACCGTGCTGCGCGCGCTCGCCGGAACCGTGCCGCTGTCCGGCGGGGCGGTGGTGTGGGACGGCGTCGACATGACCCGGGTGCCCGCGTACGAACGGGCCCGGCGCGGACTGTTCCTGGTCCCCGAGCGGCAGGCCGTGTTCGGGTCGCTGACCGTACGGGAGAACCTGGAACTCATGGCGCCCGCGTACGACTCCGCGCTCGACGCCTATCCGCGGCTGCGCCCCCTGCTCCCCCGCCGCGCGGGCACCCTGTCCGGCGGTGAGCAGCGGATGCTCGCTCTCTCCCGTGCCCTGCTGGCACGCGCGCGTGTGCTGCTCGTCGACGAGCCCGCGCAGGGCATGTCCCCTGCGGTGGCGGCGCGTACGTACGAGCTGCTGAGCGCGCTCGACGCGTGTGTCGTGGTCGCCGAGCAACGGCTGCCGCCGGTGCTGCGCGGGCGGCCCGTGTTCGTGTACGAACTGCGCCGCGGGGCTGTCGTGTTCGGCGGAGAGGCGGGCGAGCGGGCCGTCCGCCCTTGAGGCCGCGGTCGCCGTATGACAGCGCCCCACCCGGTCGGAGAACCGGGTGGGGCGTCATGCCCGGGACAGGGGGAGCGGCTCAGAGCGAGAGGCGCTGCCCGGGCACGATCAGGTCGGGATCACCGCCGATGACGGACTTGTTGGCGGAGTAGATCCGCTGCCAGGTGGTCCCGTGCCGGGCGGCGATGGCGCTCAGTGTGTCGCCCTCGCGGACGGTGTAGTTGCCGCCGGACGAGCCACGGGACGAGTCGCGGTTGGTGTGGCCGGTCGAACGCTTCGGCGCCTTCGACGGCTTGGCCGGGGCTGCCTTCGTGGTGTTCGTGCTGTTCGTGCTCTTGGTGCTTGCCGTACCGGAGGAGGCCGCCGCGGGTGCGGCGCCGTACGCTCCGGCCCGGGCCGAACAGGTCGGCCAGGCACCCCAGCCCTGGGCGTGCTGGACCTTGGTGGCCACGGCGATCTGCTGGGTCCTGCTGGCCCGGTCGGCGGTCGGCGCGTAGGCCGCGCCGCCGTAGGCACGCCAGGTGCCGGCGGAGAACTGGAGTCCGCCGTAGTAGCCGTTGCCGGTGTTGATGTGCCAGTTGCCGCCGCTCTCGCACTGGGCGATGCGGTCCCACACTCCGCCGTCCGCCGCCGCGGCGTTGCCGGTGGCGGCCAGCAGCCCCAGCGGAGCGAGCAGTGCCGCCCCGGCGAGGACCGCCGTCGTACGCGCCCTGCGGGCGGTCTCGCCGCGGGTGCTGTCGTCACGGACGTTGTTGCGAGTGGTATCGGCACATTCGGACATGTAATTCCCTCTCCACGGACCCGGGGTCCCCCACAGGCGGGGCGCGGTCGCCGCGCATGGACGCGGTCGCTCGCGCTCGCCCCGTCCGCCTGAGCCGGTGCTGCGATCTTGCTTGCCTGGTGCGCGGCCGGCGGACGTACCCGAGCGGTGCTCGTTGCACACGGCGGAGGAATGTACGGAGCGTGGCCACCCGCTATCAACCAACTCCTTGTCATTCCAGGCCAGTTCACCGTTACCCCAGGTATCGGCGATTTTCGGCCACCCACTTCATTCGCTGATTTCCTGATTTGTCGACCAGCTCCTCGGGTGATCTGTGACCCACTTCACCGATCCAAAGTCCTTTGCTGTTCGAAGAGTTGACTTTGAGTGGGCGATTCCGTACCGCATGTGACCCTGTGCGGTGGATGGTTCGATTCCGTTCCCCTCCGGGCGTGACCCCCGCCACAGATCGCCCGTTGTCTCCTTCATGAGCCCGGATCCCCCCGGGGCTCATGGACCGGGAGCCACCCGGCCCTTCACGCACGCATCCCGAGGGAGCCACCGTGCCGCGCATGCTCGACGTCAGCGACGCCGTACGCGCCGAGATCGGCGACGAAGAAGCCGACCGGCTGCTCGCCGGAGAGAACGCCCCGGGCAGTTACGACTGCACGTCCTGCCGCACCCCGGGCGACTCCGAGCAGGAGCGCACCAGCACCGTCCTGTTCATCGGGGACGAGACCGCCGTCCTCGCCTTCGCCCACGCCACCTGTCTGCCCTCGCAGGTCGTCCAGGTCACCGAGGAGCAGCTGCAGGGCGCGGTCCGCTCCATCAACGGGGACGGCGCCCCCGGCGGAGACGCGCACCGGGCCGTGCCCGAGCAGGCCGTGCTCGGCGTCACCAGCGGACTGGTGCTGATCGCCGGGGAGTTGCACCCGGCGCTCGTCGTGGAGCCGACCACGCCGATCGTGCGGCCCGGCACCACGGGCGTGGGCGACGACTTCCTGCCGCTGCTAATCGAGCAGGGGTACATGCCGGTGACCCAGATCAGCGCGGTGCCCCCGGTGCTGCACGGGTGGTCGGTGCTGCTGGCGGTGGGCCAGCTGCACGCGGTGCTCCAGCCCGGCACCCACGGCGGCCAGCCGGTCGCCTGGTGGCAGGCGCACCAGCCGCTGCAGGTCACGGACGGCTGGCGGGCGGCGGCGAACAAGCACCAGCAGGTGCTGCTGTTCGCGGCTCCGGTGGGCTCCATCGGGCGTCAGCCGCGCGAGGACCTGCTGCGGGACGCGCTCGACAAGGCGGCGGCCAACGGGAAGCTGGTCGCGGCGGCGCTGCCGCTCGCGGGTACCTGACGGCGAAGCGGCCCCATGCCCCCGAAGGGGCGCCCCACGACCGCATCTCTTCCCGCACACGGTCGTTTGGACATACGTGCACGCATACGACGTTCCTCCCCGCCGTCCGTCCTTCTCCTCGATCCCGTCCGCACGGGCGGCGCAGGAGAGCGCGGCCGTGTCATCGCCGACCCCCATCTACGACACGCTCTACGCGGAGTGGGTCAAGATGCTCCGGGCGCTGCCGGGCGACCGCAGCGGCGAGGAGGAACTGGGGTTCGTCGCCTTCGGGATCGCCCCGCACAACGCCGGCACCTATGGCACGGGAACGTACGGCACGGGGTCGCACGGCTCGAACTCGTACAGCGCGTACAGCGCGGGTGCGTACAGCGCCCGCCACGGCACCGGGCAGCAGCAGGCGCAGTGGCAGCGGGTCGGGACGATCGGGCGGCACGACACAGGGATGCACCATGTCCCCGCGGCGCTGCCACCGGGACCGCGCCGGGGCATGTGAGCCTGGGTGTGTGACATGCGAAAGGGCGGCCCTTCACCAAGGGCCGCCCTTTCGCCTGCCGTCACTTCTTCTTCGTACCGCGCTTCTCGCGCACCCGCACCGAGATATGGATCGGCGTCCCCTCGAAGCCGAACTCCTCGCGCAGCCGGCGCTCGATGAAGCGGCGGTAGCCCGCCTCGATGAAGCCGGAGGCGAACAGCACGAACCGCGGGGGCTTGGTGCCGGCCTGGGTGCCGAACAGGATGCGCGGCTGCTTGCCGCCCCGGACCGGGTGCGGGTGGGCCGAGACCAGTTCGCCGAGGAAGGCGTTGAGGCGGCCGGTCGGCACGCGTGTCTCCCAGCCCGCGAGCGCGGTCTCGATCGCCGGGACCAGCTTCTCCATGTGGCGGCCGGTGCGCGCGGAGACATTGACCCGCGGCGCCCAGGCGACCTGGCCGAGCTCGGTCTCGATCTCGCGCTCCAGGTAGTAGCGCCGCTCCTCGTCGAGGTTGTCCCACTTGTTGTAGGCGATGACCATCGCGCGGCCCGCCTCGACGGCCATGGTGATGATCCGCTGGTCCTGCACGGAGATGTTCTCGGAGGCGTCGATCAGGACGACCGCCACCTCGGCCTTCTCCACCGCCGCCGCGGTGCGCAGCGAGGCGTAGTAGTCGGCGCCCTGCTGGAGGTGGACCCGCTTGCGGATGCCGGCGGTGTCGACGAACTTCCAGGTGACGCCGCCCAGTTCGATCAGCTCGTCGACCGGGTCACGGGTGGTGCCCGCGAGTTCGTTGACGACGACGCGCTCCTCCCCCGCGACCTTGTTCAGCAGCGAGGACTTGCCCACGTTCGGGCGGCCGATCAGCGCGATGCGGCGCGGGCCGCCGACGGCGGTGCCGAAGGTCTGCTCGGGCGCGTCAGGCAGCACCTCCAGGACGGCGTCCAGCATGTCGCCGGTGCCGCGGCCGTGCAGCGCCGAGACGGGGTGCGGCTCACCGAGCCCGAGGGACCACAGGTACGCGGCATCCGCTTCGCCGCTCGGTCCGTCGACCTTGTTGGCGGCCAGCACCACGGGCTTGCCGGCCTTGCGCAGCAGACGTACGACGGCCTCGTCGGTGTCGGTCGCGCCGACCTTGGCGTCGACGACGAAGACGACCGCGTCGGCCGCCTCGATCGCGTACTCGGCCTGGGCGGCCACGGAGGCGTCGATGCCGAGGACGTCCTGCTCCCAGCCGCCGGTGTCGACGACCTTGAAGCGGCGGCCCGCCCACTCGGCCTCGTAGGTCACACGGTCGCGGGTGACGCCCGGCTTGTCCTCGACGACCGCCTCGCGGCGGCCGATGATCCGGTTCACCAGGGTCGACTTGCCGACGTTCGGCCGGCCGACGACGGCGAGCACGGGCAGCGGGCCGTGGCCCGCCGCCTCGATGGCGCCCTCGACGTCCGCGATGTCGAAGCCCTCTTCCGCGGCGAGCTCCATGAACTCCGCGTACTCGGCGTCGCCAAGCGCTCCGTGGTCATGCTCTTCGAGCGAACCCTCGGAGTGGATGTCGTCGTTCATGAAGTCCGTACCTCGTTCATCGTGGTGATCGGTGGAGCACCCTGTGGGGGCTGATCCACTACTCAGTGTCGCCTAGCGCCCGGTCAGGCGCCTGGCGTTTTCCAGGTGCTCGGTGAGCTGCTTCTGGATGCGCTCGGTCGCCTCGTCCAGCGCCCTGCGCGTGCGTCGTCCGCTGCCGTCGCCCGCCTCGAAGGGGTCGCCGAAGACGACGTCGACACGGGAGCGAAGCGGGGGCAGTCCCTTCATCAACCGTCCCTGCCGCTCGGAACTTCCCAGCACGGCCACGGGCACAATGGGGGCGCCGCTGCGGACCGCGAAGTAGGCGAGGCCCGCACGCAGCGAGGCGAAGTCGCCCTCGCCCCGGGTGCCCTCCGGGAAGATGCCGAGCACTTCCCCGGCCTCCAGCACGCCCAGCGCCCGCGCGATCGCCGTGCGGTCGGTGCTCTCGCGGTCCACCTTCACCTGGCCGATGCCGGTCAGGAACCGGCCGAGCGGACCGACGAACGCCTCCTTCTTGATCAGGAAGTGCGTCGGCCGGGGCGCCACGCCCATGACCATCGGGCCGTCGATGTTGTGGGAGTGGTTGACGGCGAAGATCACCGGGCCGGTCGCGGGCACCTTCCAGGCGCCGAGCACACGGGGCTTCCACAGCCCGTACATCAGGCCGACGCCGATGCGCCGCCCGACCTCGGCGCCTCTCGCCGAAGCAGCTTCGGTCACTTTCCGGCCCGCTTCTCCTCGACGAGGGTGACGACGCACTCGATGACCTGCGGCAGCGTGAGGTCGGTGGTGTCCACCTCGACCGCGTCACCCGCCTTGGCGAGCGGCGAGGCCTTACGGCTGGAGTCGGCCGCGTCACGCTTGATCAGCGCCTCGCGGGTGGCGTGGACGTCCGCGCCCTTGAGCTCACCGCTGCGGCGGGCGGCGCGGGCCTCCGGGGAGGCGGTCAGGAAGATCTTCAGGTCGGCGTCCGGCAGCACCGTGGTGCCGATGTCACGGCCCTCGACCACTATGCCGACCTCGGCGGTGGCGGCCAGCGTGCGCTGCAGCTCGGTGATCCGGGCGCGCACCTCGGGCACCGCGCTGACCGCGCTGACCTTGGAGGTGACGTCCTGGGTGCGGATCGGGCCGGCCACGTCGACGCCGTCGACCGTGATCGTGGGGTTGGCCGGGTCGGTGCCCGAGACGATCTCCGGCTTGCCCGCCACGGCGGCGATCGCGGTGGGGTCCTCCAGGTCGATGCCGTTGTTCACCATCCACCAGGTGATCGCCCGGTACTGGGCCCCGGTGTCCAGGTAGCTCAGGCCGAGCTTCGAGGCCACGGCCTTCGACGTGCTCGACTTGCCCGTGCCGGAGGGGCCGTCGATCGCGACGATCACGGGCAGGGCGGTCCGGGCGGCGCCGTTTTCCACGGGGGGACACCTTCCTGGTGCGGTGTGGTGGGTGTGCGGGACGCGAGGGCGCCCCGCACAAGGTTACTGGGTGCGGGTCACTCGTCCGGACGCGAGAGGTACGGGACCTCGCAGCATCGTGGCGCACACCACGGCCGCACCGGCGGCGCCGGGCGCCCTACTGCCGGATCGCCCAGCCCCGCTCCCTCAAGGCAGCGGCCAGCGCCACCGCCGCCTTCGGCTCCACCATCAGCTGCACCAGACCGGCCTGCTGCCCGGTCGCGTGCTCGATGCGTACGTCCTCGATGTTGACGCCGGCCCGTCCCGCGTCGGCGAAGATGCGGGCCAGCTGGCCGGGCTGGTCGTCGATGAGCACGGCGACCGTCTCGTAGATCCGCGGAGCGGACCCGTGCTTGCCGGGCACCCGGACCTGCCCCGCGTTCCCGCGCCGCAGCACGTCCTCGATCCCGGAGCTGCCCTCCTGCCGCTTGGCGTCGTCGGTCGACTGCAGGGCGCGCAGGGCCCGGACGGTCTCGTCGAGGTCGGCGGAGACGTCGGCGAGCAGATCGGCGACCGGACCGGGGTTCGCGGACAGGATGTCGATCCACATCCGGGGGTCGGACGCGGCGATCCGGGTCACGTCCCGAATGCCCTGGCCGCACAGCCGTACGGCCGTCTCCTCGGCGTGCTCCAGGCGCGCGGCGACCATGCTGGAGACCAGGTGGGGCATGTGGGAGACCAGGGCGACGGCACGGTCGTGGGCGTCGGCGTCCATGACCACCGGCACCGCCCGGCAGTGCGAGACCAGCTCCAGGGCGAGGTTCAGCACCTCGGTGTCCGTGTCACGGGTGGGCGTCAGCACCCAGGGGCGGCCCTCGAAGAGGTCGCCGCTCGCGGCCAGCGGGCCGGACTTCTCCCGGCCCGACATGGGGTGCGTGCCGATGTACGACGACAGGTCGAGGCCCAGCGACTCCAGCTCGCGGCGCGGACCGCCCTTGACGCTGGCCACGTCGAGATAGCCGCGGGCCGCGTTGCGGCGCATGGCGTCGGCGAGGACCGCGGACACATGTGCGGGCGGGGCGGCCACGACGGCGAGGTCGACGGTACCCTCCGGGGCCTCGTCCGTGCCGGCGCCCAGCGCGGCCGCCGTACGGGCCTGCTCGGGGTTGTAGTCGGCGAGGTGGACGGTCACGCCGCGCTGGGTCAGGGCGAGCGCGGCGGACGTGCCGATGAGGCCGGTGCCGATGACGAGAGCGGTCCTCACTGGGCGATGTCCTTGCGCAGGGCGGCCGCGGCGCCGAGGTAGACATGCGCGATGTCGGCGCGGGGCCGCTCCGACTCGATGTGGGCGAGGACGCGGACCACCCGGGGCATGCCGCCCTCGATGTCCAGCTCCTGGGCGCAGATCAGCGGCACGTCGACGATGCCGAGCTTGCGGGCGGCGGCCGCCGGGAAGTCGCTGTGCAGATCGGGAGTGGCCGTGAACCAGATGCTGATCAGGTCGTCCGCGCTCAGCCCGTTCCGCTCCAGGATGGCGGTGAGCAGGGCTCCGACCTGCTCGTCCATGTGGCCGGCCTCGTCCCGTTCCAGCTGGACGGCCCCCCGGACCGCTCGTACCGCCACGGCGCTGCTCCTTGCTGAGATGCGTATCGGCTGTTGGTCCGTCCAGCGTAGTCAGGGCGGGCCGGTGCGGTGGGCGGCGCCCGCCCGCTGAGACGGTCACCCCGAGCGGTGAACCTTCCCAATGTCACCCATATCGCCGTATCCGGCTACTTCGTGTGAGAACACCCCCGTGCGCCTCTTTACGTCGGGGCCGCCGGTCCGCTCTGATGTCAGCAAGCCCGCCTCGGGGGAGGCCCGTCATGAAACGTCCCGGACCTTTGCTGACCCTCCTCGCGGGTCTGCTGCTCGGCCTGTTCCTGCTGACGCTCGACGCGACGACGGGGTCGAGGCACACGGTGCCCACGTACAAGGAGCGGTCGCCCGTCCCGACGCCGGCCGGATCCGCCACGTCACCCGCTCCCACCCCGTCCCGCGCCCGGATCGCCGACGCCTCCTACGCGGGCCGCACCGACGACGACTCCTCCTCGGTGGCCGTGTCGATCCGCGGTGGCAAGGCGATCGCGTACTTGCGCGGCGCGAAGATCGACGGCGGCTGGATCGTGCTGTCCGACGGCCGGCAGGTCGGCATCCTCAGCCGCGACGGCAAGGCAGGCGCCGCGCCCCGCATCGACCCGGCGACCGGCGCGGTCACGGTCGACGGCGAGCGGCTGACGGCACGTCCTGTGACCCCGTGACCCCGTGACCGGAGGGAGCCGACCATGAACGTCGACCCGAACGCCGCCACTCAGGGCTTCCCCTCGCCCGAATCCCGCCCGCACCCGGCCCGCTATCTCGTCCCGGCGCTGGTGGCCGCCGCTGTCGCGGTCGCCCTCGGTGTGTACGGAAAGGTCCACCATCCGACGGGGACCGCCTTCAATCTCGCCGGGTTCAGCAGCACGGGCGCCGTGAAGTCGTGGCTGGCGACCACCGCGGTCTTCTTCGCGGTGATCCAGCTGGTATCGGCGCTGATGATGTACGGGAAGCTGCCCGGGCCGGGCTGGGCGCCGGTACTGCACCGCTGGTCGGGCCGGGTGGCGTTCCTGGTGGCGGTCCCGGTGGCGGTGCACTGTCTGTACGCGTTCGGCTATCAGACGTATGAAACACGCGTTTTGTGGCACTCCCTCCTGGGTTGCTTCTTCTTCGGTGCTTTCAGTGCCAAGATGCTGCTGCTCCGCTCGGAGCGTCTTCCCGGCTGGCTGCTGCCGGTCGTCGGCGGACTGGTGTTCGCCGTGCTCACGGTCATCTGGCTGACCTCGGCCTTCTGGTTCTTCCGCACGTTCGGAGTGACGACATGACGCACGACTCGACGCGGCGCACTGCTCTCGCGACCGGCGCGGCGGCGCTCGCGGCGGGTTGCGCGGGGTGCAGCAACTACGGCGAGAGCACGAACTCCAGCGAGAAGAAGGAGTCCGGGACCAAGGAGTCCGGACCGTCCGTGGCCGCCACCGCCGGGCAGGCGCTGGCGAAGACCAGCCAGATCCCGGTCGGCGGCGGCACGATCTTCAAGGAACAGAAGATCGTGGTCACCCAGCCGAGCCAGAACGAGTTCAAGGCCTTCTCGGCCGTCTGCACCCATCGGGGCTGCACCGTGGCCCAGGTCGCGGACCGCACGATCGACTGCCCCTGTCACGGCAGCAAGTTCGACATCAGCAACGGCGCGGTGGCCCACGGCCCGGCGACCGAGCCGCTGCCGCCGGAGAACATCAAGGTCAACGGGGATTCGATCCACCTGGCGTGACCCCGAGCCGGACGCGCACCACGAAGTCGTGCAGGGCGTCATGGGCGCTGGGCGCGTCGGGCAGCTCCGAGGCGCTCTGGGCCTCGTCGAGCACGGAGTGCAGGCGTTCCACGTCGGCCTCCACGCGCGCGTGGTCGACCTCGGCGGCCCCGTGCTCCCGCTCCGCCTTCGCCGCTATCAGCTCCGGCAGACAGGCGGGCGCGTCCGGTCCCGCGGCGAGCGTGGGCAGATGGGCCTGCACCTGTCCGCTGCGCATCAGATGGATGCCGGTGAGCAGCACCCGGAACGTGTAGAGCAGCGGCTTGAGTTCACCGGTCTTCTCGAAGAGCCGCCACTGCGTGACCGCGAACCCCCGGTAGTGGTGGGCGTGATGACGGGTCAGGACGCCGGCCGCGAGCTCGGCCAGCTCGCTGTGCGCGTCGGTGGTGTGCACGACCAGGGGTGAGAGCAGCTGCTCCAGGACGTAGCCGTTGCGGCGCAGCATCAGTCGTACGAACTTGCGCAGATCGTGGGTGACGAGGTCCAGCTCGACGCCGTGGCGCACCCAGGTCCGTGACCGCGTCTCGTCCGGCTCCCGCAGCCCCACCAGGTCGGCGGCGGGCAGCAGATGGACGCCCCGCAGGTCCAGGTCGGAGTCCTGCGAGGGGAAGCCGTACAGATGCGCGCCGGAGACGGTCGCGAACAGCAGGGGGTCGGGCTGCTCGGCGATGACGGGCGTCAGGTCCAGGTCGAGATCGTCGATCATGGGCTAAGCGTCCCAGAGCGCCCCCAGGGTGAGCAGGTCTCCCCCGTATTCGATGCGGTCCGCCCATGCGGTCGGCCAGGCGTCCGCGCCATGGTGGGCGCCCGCGAAGGCGCCGGTCAGACAGGCGATGGAGTCCGAGTCGCCGGAGCTGCACGCGGCCCGGCGCAGGGCGGTGACCGGTTCGTCGACGAAGAGCAGGAAGCACAGCAGGCCGGTCGCCAGGGCCTCTTCGGCGATCCAGCCCGCGCCCGTGGCCAGGCACGGGTCGGCCTCGGGCGCGGCGGTGCGCACGGCCTCCTGGAGGCGGCCCAGGATTTCCAGGCACTCGTCCCAGCCGCGCGCGATGAAGTGCTCGGGCGAAGGGTCCTGCGAGCGGGTCCACAGATCGCCGAGCCAGGTGTGGTGGTAGCGGGTGCGGTTGTCGAGGGCGTACGAGCGCAGCAGTCCGACCAGGCCGGTGGGCTCGGTGCCGTGGGCGAGCAGCCGTACGGCGCGGGCGGTGAGGTCGGAGGCGGCCAGTGCCGTCGGATGCCCGTGGGTCAGCGCGGACTGCAACTGGGCGGCGCCGGCGCGCTGTTCGTCGCTCAGGCCGGGGACGAGACCGATCGGGGCGACGCGCATGTTGGCGCCGCAGCCCTTGGAGCCGATCTGGCTGGCGTCCTGCCAGGCCCGCCCCTCCTCCTTGAGGAGGCTGCACGCGGTCAGGCAGGTGCGCCCGGGAGCCCGGTTGTTCTCCGGCGACTGGTACCAGTCCACGAACTCCTCGCGCAGCGGCCGCTCCAGCCGCTTGGGCGCGAGCACCCCGCGGTCCATGGCCGTGCGCAGCCCGCGGCCCAGCGCCAGCGTCATCTGGGTGTCGTCGGAGACGAAGGCGCGCTTCGGCAGCTCCATCTCCCGCCAGGGTCCGCACTTGGCGAGGATCGACGGGACGTCGTTGAACTCGGTGGGGAAGCCGAGCGCGTCCCCGAGGGCGAGGCCCAGCAGGGATCCGGTGGCGGCGCGCTTGTTCACGGTGGTGGTCATGCGGGGCGTCCTTCCCGGGACGGTCGGAGCAGGGGTGGGTGCAGGGCGGTGGCGGTGCCCGCGCGGTACAGGGCGGCCGGCTTGCCGCGGCCGCCGGTCAGCCGCGCGGCCCCGGGCACGGGCTCGACGAACCCCGGTGTGGCCAGCACCTTGCGGCGGAAGTTGGGGCGGTCGAGCGCCGTACCCCACACCGTCTCGTAGACCTGCTGCAGCTCGCCGAGGGTGAACTCGGGCGGGCAGAAGGCGGTGGCGAGGCAGGTGTATTCGAGCTTGGCGCCGACGCGTTCGTGGGCGTCGGCGAGGATCCGGTCGTGGTCGAAGGCGAGCGGCCGGGCGGCGTCGTACGGCAGCCAGCGGGCCTGGGCCGCGTCACCGCCGCCGTGCGGCTCGGGCGCGTCGGGCAGCAGCGCGGCGAACGCGACCGACACGACCCGCATCCGGGGGTCGCGGCCGGGCTCGCTGTAGGTGCGCAGCTGTTCCAGATGCAGTCCGGAGACGTCCGACAGGCCGGTCTCCTCGGCGAGTTCACGCCGGGCGGCCGTCTCGGCGGACTCGTCCGGCAGCACGAAACCGCCGGGCAGCGCCCAGTGGCCGGCGAAGGGTTCCTGGCCCCGCTCGACGAGCAGCACGTGCAACGCGTTCGCGCGCAGGGTGAGTACGGCGAGGTCGACGGTGACGGCGAAGGGTTCGTGCGCGTACTTGTCGTAGCCCTCCACGGTCTCGCCTCCTTCATGGTCGGGCCTCATGGCCAGGACGACTAATAGTCACTGCGACTATAAATGAGGCGCCCCGCCATCGCAAGCCCTCAGCTGCCCCCTGAGCGCCTTTCGCGCACACGGAAGCGGCCGGTACCGGGAAACCCGGTACCGGCCGCCACAGAGCCGCTGAGAGCCCTCCTAGAGGTCGACCTCCTTCATCAGCATGCCGACCTCGGTGTTCGACAGCCGCCGCAGCCAGCCCGACTTCTGGTCGCCCAGGGTGATCGGGCCGAAGGAGGTCCGCACCAGCTTCTCGACCGGGAAGCCGGCCTCGGCGAGCATGCGGCGCACGATGTGCTTGCGGCCCTCGTGGAGGGTCACCTCGACGAGGTAGTTCTTGCCGGTCTGCTCGACGACCCGGAAGTGGTCCGCGCGCGCGTAGCCGTCCTCCAGCTGGATGCCGTCCTTCAGGCGCTTGCCGAGGTCGCGCGGGATCGGGCCCACGATGGCCGCGAGATAGGTCTTCTTCACGCCGTACTTGGGGTGGGTCAGACGGTGGGCCAGCTCGCCGTGGTTGGTGAGCAGGATGACGCCCTCGGTCTCGGTGTCGAGCCGGCCGACGTGGAAGAGCCGCGTCTCGCGGTTGGTGACGTAGTCGCCGAGGCACTGGCGCCCCTCGGGGTCCTCCATCGTCGACACGACACCGGCGGGCTTGTTCAGCGAGAAGAACTGGTACGACTGGGTCGCCACCGTCAGGCCGTCGACCTTGACCTCGTCCTTCTCCGGGTCGACACGGCGGCCCTGCTCCAGGACGATCTCGCCGTTGATCTCGACGCGCGCCTGCTCGATGAGCTCCTCGCAGGCACGCCGGGAGCCGTAGCCCGCGCGCGCGAGGACCTTCTGCAGCCGCTCGCCCTCCTGCTCGGCGCCCGGGAAGGTCTTGGGCAGCTTGACGTCCTTCTTGCCCGCGTACCGCTCGCGGTTGCGCTCCTCGGCCCGCGCCTCGTACTCGCGGGAGCGACCCGGAGCCGTACGCCCGCCGCCGCTCTGCTGGGACTGCTTGGGGCCGCCCTTGGCACCGCCGCGGGCGGCGCCGCCGCGCCCCGCCTTGGGGCCGTCCTTCGTGGCGCCGGGGCCCACGTCGTAGCGGCGCTCCTCGGGACGGGGCTTGCGGGGACGGCCCTGCCCCTGCCGCTCGTCCCTGTTGTTGCCGGCACCGCGGTAGTTCCCGCGCCCGCCGCTCTTGCCGCTGCCGCTGCTTCGCATCAAGTTTCCGTCTTAGTCGTCTGCGTCCTGACCGCCGGGCGCGTCGGGCGCGTCCGGGTCGAACGACGGTACGCCCTCCTGGGTCTCGGCCTCGATCGCCTCCGCCTCCGGGAGGAAGGGCGCGAGCTCCGGGAGCTCGTCCAGACCGCGCAGGCCCATCCGCTCCAGGAAGTAGTTCGTCGTCCTGTACAGGATCGCACCTGTTTCGGGTTCCGTGCCCGCCTCCTCGACCAGACCGCGCTGCAGGAGGGTGCGCATCACACCGTCGCAGTTCACTCCGCGTACGGCCGAGACACGGCTGCGGCTCACCGGCTGGCGGTAGGCGACGACGGCCAGGGTCTCCAGCGCGGCCTGGGTGAGACGGGCCTGCTGGCCGTCCAGGACGAAGCCCTCGACGGCGGCGGCGTACTCGGGGCGGGTGTAGAAACGCCAGCCGCCGGCGATGAGCCGCAACTCGAATCCCCGTCCCTGGACGGTGTACTCGTCGGCCAGCTCGCGCAGCGCGTCCGCGATCTGCCGCCTCGGCCGCTGGAGGATCTTCGAGAGGTGCTCCTCGGTCGCGGGTTCGTCCACGACCATGAGGACCGCCTCCAGGGCGGGCTTGAGGTCGAGGTCGGCGACGGTGCGCAGACCCGCCGGGACGTCGGTGAACTCCTCGCTCACGCCTTCTTCTCCTCCTTGGGCTCCTCGGGCGGCCGATCGAACTCGTCGGTCACCCGCGGTGTCTCGTCGCTGTCCCCACCGGTCCACCGCACGATCAGGTCCCCGAGGGCGGTCTCCTGATCCAGCGCGACGGCCTTCTCGCGGTACAGCTCCAGCAGGGCCAGGAAACGGGCCACGACGGTCAGGGTGTCGTCGGTGTCCTCGACAAGGACCCGGAAGCTGGCCTCTCCCATCTCCCTGAGCCGCGCGACGACGATCCCGGCCTGCTCCTGCACGCTGACCAGCGGGGCGTGGATGTGGTCGACGTACACCTGGGGCTTGGCCTTGGGCTGCATCGCCTTGACGGCGAGCTTGGCGAACCCCTCGGGTCCGATGCTGATGACGACCTCGGGCAGCAGCTCGGCGTGGTGCGGTTCGAGGCCGACGGTACGGGGGTAGCGGCGGGCCTCCTGATCGAGGCGGTGATTGAAGATGTCCGCGATCTGTTTGTACGCCCGGTACTGCAGCAGCCGCGCGAACAGCAGGTCCCGGGCCTCCAGCAGGGCCAGGTCGGCCTCGTCCTCGACCTCGGCGGCGGGCAGCAGCCGGGCGGCCTTGAGGTCGAGCAGGGTGGCGGCGACGACGAGGAACTCGGTCGTCTGATCCAGGTCCCAGTCCGGCCCCATCGCCCGGATGTGCGCCATGAACTCGTCGGTCACCTTGGAGAGGGCGACCTCGGTGACGTCCAGCTTGTGCTTCGAGATCAACTGGAGAAGCAGATCAAAGGGCCCCTCGAAGTTGGCAAGCCGCACCTTGAACACACCGTCGACGACGGCGGCATCCTCCCCGGAGGAGACACCTGCCGACCGCGACTCCGCAGACTCCACCCCGACCGCGCCAAGACCCGGCCCGGCCCCGGGGAGCCCCGGCTCACGTCCCGGCACCACGGAGCCGGCCTCGGCGAGAAGACCCGCAAACTCGGAGCCCGGGGGGACAGTCCCGGTCACGGAGATCCCCGTCCCGACCGACGATCCCTCCGCCCCGGCCCCAGGAAGAACCGCCCCGGGCCGGGCGAGCCCCGCCTCGTGGCCCGGAAGCGCAGCCGCAGGCTCGGACGTCCCCGGCTTGCCGCCCAAGACCACGGTCTCTGACTCGGAGATCCCGCGCCCTGACACGACGGAACCGGACCGCGAGTCATCCGACTCGGGCTCGGAAAGAAGGCTCACACGCCCGGAGCCCGGGGGGACAGTCCCGGCTACGGAAATCCCCGGCTCTACCGCCGAGCCCTCCGACTCAGGCCCAGGAAGGACCGCCTCGGGCCGGGCACGCCCCGCCTCCGACACAACGGACCCAGACCGCGAACCCTCCGGCTCGGGCTCAAGCCCCGGACGCGCAGCCCCGGACTCGGAGATCCCCGGCTCTGCCGCCGAGCCCTCCGACTCAGGCCCAGGACGGACCGCCCCGGGCCGAGCACGCCCCGCCTCCGACACAACGGACCCAGACCGCGAACCCTCCGGCTCGGGCTCAAGCCCCGGACGCGCAGCCCCGGACTCGGAAATCCCCGGCTCTGCCGCCGAGCCCTCCGACTCAGGCCCAGGACGGACCGCCCCGGGCCGAGCACGCCCCGCCTCCGACACAACGGGCCCAGACCGCGAACCCTCCGGCTCGGGCTCAGGGAAGGTCGCCTCGGGGGCGGGAGACGGGCTTCGAGGCGGTGTGGACGGGTCGGATTCCGTGGGCGGGGTGGGTGGCTCGGGGTTTGGGTTCGGGTGGGTCGTGGGGGCCCCTGGCTGAGCTGCCTGCCCGGCATCCGGCGGCGACGGAGCCGTGCCCGGTCCCCGCCCCAGGGCACGTCTGCGGCCGGCCGGGGGGCCGGAGGCGGGAACGTCGTTCGAGGTCATGGCCGTCGCAGGCTATCGCTTGGCGCCCACCGAGCCGACTACCGGCCGCGCAGCCGCCGTACCAGGATGCTCGCTTCTCCCCGGGACTCCAGGTCGGCCAGCACCACCGCGACCGCCTCGCGGACGATGCGTCCGCGGTCGACGGCCAGCCCGTGCTCGCCACGGAGCACCAGTCGGGCGTGCTCCAGGTCCATCAGTTCCTCGGCCGACACATACACGGTGATCTTCTCGTCGTGCCGCTCGCGCCCGCTGGGGCGCCGCGCCGCCGCCGCCCGGCTCCCGCGCTTGCGGGGCTGCGCGCCGGCGGAGGAGGCGGCAGAACCTTCCTGCGCCGCCTGCCGCCGTGCCGACCGCTCCGCCGAGGCGGCCCGGCTGCGGGACTCGCCCGCGTCGGTCGGCTCGGCCTCCGCGGCCACATGCTCCGCGCCGTCGCCGTCACCGCCCTGCACGGGCACCGACGGCGGCACATCCTCCGACGCGGCGGCCGCCGCGTCGCTCTCCCCCGCGGGAGCCGGCACCCGGGCCTCGCCGTTGGCGGGGCGCCGGGGAGTGGACGGCTGGAGCGCCATTCCCCCTGTCGTACGGAACAGTTCGTCGGCCCCCGGCAGACTCACTCGGCGTGACACCGGGCGAGCACCTCCCTGGCGAGCTGGCGATAGGCGGCGGCACCGACGGAGTTGGAGGCGTACGTGGTGATCGGCTCACCGGCGACCGTGGTCTCCGGGAAGCGGACCGTGCGGCCGATGACCGTGTGGTAGACGTGGTCGTCGAACGCCTCGACCACACGGGCCAGCACCTCACGGCTGTGGACCGTGCGCGAGTCGTACATCGTCGCGAGGATCCCGTCGAGCTCCAGCTCCGGGTTGAGCCGCTCCTGGACCTTCTCGATGGTCTCGGTGAGCAGCGCGACACCACGCAGGGCGAAGAACTCGCACTCCAGCGGCACGATCACCTTGTGCGCGGCCGTCAGCGCGTTGACGGTGAGCAGACCGAGCGAGGGCTGGCAGTCGATCACGATGTAGTCGTAGTCGTCCATCAGCGGCTTGAGCGCACGCTGGAGCGTGGACTCGCGCGCGACCTCGGAGACCAGCTGGACCTCGGCGGCCGACAGGTCGATGTTGCTGGGCAGCAGGTCCATGTTGGGGACCGCCGTCTTCAGGAGGACCTCGTCCGCGGACATGCCCCGCTCCATGAGCAGGTTGTAGACGGTGAGGTCGAGCTCCATCGGGTTGACGCCGAGACCCACCGACAGCGCGCCCTGCGGGTCGAAGTCCACGAGCAGCACGCGTCGGCCGTACTCCGCGAGCGCGGCACCCAGGTTGATGGTCGACGTCGTCTTGCCGACGCCGCCCTTCTGGTTGCACATCGCGATGATCTTCGCGGGGCCGTGGTCGGTCAGCGGGCCCGGGATCGGGAAGTACGGCAGCGGGCGCCCGGTCGGGCCGATGCGCTCGCGGCGCTGGCGGGCAGCGTCGGGCGCGAGCGTGGCCGCGTACTCCGGGTCCGGCTCGTATTCGGCGTCGGGGTCGTAGAAGTGCCCCTCGGGCAGTTCGTCGTAGTCGGCGAGTTGGTTGTGGGGCGCGCCACTTCCGTCGCCGGCCATGGCGTTCACGTGATGGCCATCCATGCTCTGGTGTGCTGAGTGAGTCACCCCTGCGGACCGGTGACTCTGTTGGGCGAAGGTACGCACCGCGACGGAGCCGACAGCCTCGAACCCCGCGGGGCCCTGGGCCCGTACCGGCGTTCCTGGTTGACCACCCCCGGGAGAAAATGTCGACTCATTCACAAGTCGTCTTACCTCCTTGGTGACCAGGAAACTTCTAGACAGGTCAGCGTGGCACCATGCCGACGGTTGGCGACTCTATGGCGTGTCGGCGGTCCGCAGCAACACAATCCGCCGGACCCGGCAGGATGTGTCGGCAATGAAACATCCCTCTGTCAAGGGCGTACGGCCGTCGCACGGCAGGTTTCACCGGTGTGCGAATCGGTCGAAGAGTTACGTTCGAGGCGAGTTGACCGAGCGTCGCAAAGTGACCATACACACATCCGGCCGGACCTTGTCGGGCAAGGTCCGGCCGGGTACGCGCGGTTGACGAGGCGTGTTGACGTATCGCCTTTACCGTATGGTGACTTAGCGGAGCGGCTCGGCGGCCGGCTCAGCCGAGCAGGGTCTCCAGGTCCAGGTGCTCCAGGCCGTGGGCCTCGGCGACCTCCTTGTAAACGACCTTGCCGTCATGCGTGTTGAGACCCTTGGCCAGCGCGGCGTCGCGGCGCAGCGCCTCGACCCAGCCGTTGTTGGCGACCGAGACGATGTACGGCAGCGTGGCGTTGGTCAGCGCGTAGGTGGAGGTGTTGGGCACCGCGCCGGGCATGTTGGCCACGCAGTAGAAGACCGAGTTGTGGACCTTGAAGGTCGGCTCGGCGTGCGTGGTCGCGTGGGAGTCCTCGAAGCAGCCGCCCTGGTCGATCGCGATGTCGACAAGGACACTTCCCGCCTTCATCCGGGACACCAGCTCGTTGGTGACCAGCTTCGGGGCCTTGGCGCCCGGGATCAGGACCGCACCGACGACGAGGTCGGCCTCCAGGCAGGCCTTCTCCAGCTCGAAGGCGTTGGAGACGACGGTCTGGATCTTCGTGCCGAAGATCTTGTCGGCTTCCTTGAGCTTGTTGATGTCCTTGTCGAGCAGGGTCACGTGGAAGCCCAGGCCGATGGCGATCTGCGCGGCGTTCCAGCCGGAGACGCCGCCGCCGATGATGACGGCCTTGCCGGCCGGCACGCCCGGGACACCGCCGGGCAGCACACCGCGGCCGCCGGCCGCGGCCATCAGGTGGTAGGCGCCGACCTGCGGGGCGAGCCGGCCCGCGACCTCGGACATCGGGGCGAGCAGCGGGAGCGCGCGGTTGGGCAGCTCGACCGTCTCGTAGGCGATCGCCGTGGTGCCGGACTCCAGGAGGGCGTCCGTGCACTCCTTGGAGGCGGCCAGGTGCAGGTAGGTGAAGAGGATCTGGTCCTTGCGGAGGCGGTGGTACTCCTCGGCGATGGGCTCCTTGACCTTCAGCAGCAGGTCGGCGGTGGCCCAGACCTCGTCCGCGGTCTCCAGGATCTCGGCGCCGGCCGCCACGTACTCCTCGTCCGGGATCGAGGAGCCGACGCCGGCGTTCCGCTCGACGACGACCTGGTGGCCGTTGCGCACCAGCTCGTGCACGCCGGCGGGGGTGATGGCCACCCGGAACTCGTTGTTCTTGACCTCGCGGGGGATGCCGACCTTCACGTCGATCACGGTCCTTGGCTCAGGGGGGTGTGGGGGCATTGCAAGACATACCCGGCATGCAGGGGCACACCAGGATGCACCGCAGGAGAACGTGCGGCAGAGCCAGTTTAATGAAGGTGTTCCGGCTGTCTAGCCTTTCATTGCATCAATCTTCGATGGATGTGCTGCGGATTTCGCAGGCATCAGAGCCGGGGGCTGCTTCTGTGTCGCTCTCGTGGCTCTCCTGGAGTTCCTCTCCCAGCATGCGCTCGGCGGCCCCACGGTGCAGTCGAGCGGCGGCGGAGTCGCCCAGCCGCTCCAGGGTGTCCGCGAGCCGCAGCTGCAGCGCGGCCTGCAGCCGGACGTCGTCGGCGCGGCGCGCCCACTCCACCGCCTCCTGGCAGGTGTACAGCGACTCCTCGGGCCGCCCGGCGTACTCCTGGACCCGGGCCAGTTCGCTCAACGCCCGTGCCTGAGCGGCGACATCACCGCTCTTGCGGTGCCCGGCAACGGCCGCGCGCCAGTTCCGCAGCGCCTCGCCGTAGCGGCCCGCATAGGTGTGGGCGGTGCCGATACGGCCGTACAGCCGGGCGGCGTCCGCGCGCTCGTCGCGGGCCAGGCGCTGGGCGAGGGCCCGGCCGAACCAGTCCGCGGCCCGGTCGTAGTCCCCCAGCTCCTGATGCGTGCCGCCTACGGATTCCATCGCGCGGCCGGTGGCGTACGGGTCGTTCGCCTCGCGTCCGGCCTCCAGCGCCGCCCGGTAGCGGACCAGCGCCTCGCTCGTCCGGCCGGTCCGGGCGTCCAGGTCGCCCAGGTTCAGCAGGGCGGCGGCCTTCTCGCGGGGCAGTCCGCGGCGCTCGGCCACATCGAGGACGAGGCGGTGGATGCCGTACAGGTCGGGCGCGGCCGCCTGGGTTCCGACATGCGCCACCATCGCCCTGACCAGCTGGGACATCAGCCGGCGGGCCAGTGTGTCCAGCTCCCCGTCGGCGACCGCGAGGCGGGCCGCGGCCAGCAGGGCGGGACGGCGGATGTCGAGCCAGTCGGCGGCCGCCCTGGGGCTGGGGAAGCGCAGGGAGCGGGGCAGGCCCTGGAGCTTCTCGCGCGCCTCGGGGTTGTCCGTCTCGGTGATCGCCCGGCAGGACTGCAGCAGCCGTACGGTCCGCTCCAGCATGCGGGCGCGGGCCAGCTGGAGCTCGCCGGGGCGGTCATGGCTCTCGGCGAGGGCGTGCAGCAGGGGGTGGAGGCAGCCGGGGACCTCGTACTGCGGCAGCGGGGAGTCCACGGCCCGCAGCAGGTTGAGGGCGACGAAGTCGTCCAGGGCGGTGCGGGCGGTGCTCACCGAGCAGCCGGCCAGCGCGGAGGCGGTGTGCGGGTCGACCAGTCCGGCGGGGGCCAGGGAGAGCAGTCGCAGTATCCGGGCGGCCGGGGCCGGCAGCTGCTCGTGGACGAGCCGGAAGGCCCGGCTGAGCGGCGTCCCCTCGTCGGCCTCGGCATGCAGACGTTTGGCCAGGTCGGAGACGCCCGCCTGGGGCCGCGCGGCGAGCCAGCCACCGGCCAGGGCCAGCGCGGCGGGCTGACCCTGGCACACCTCGACGAGGCTCTCGGCGGCGCGCGGGTCCACGGTGATGCGGACGGAGCCGGTGTACCGGGTCAGCAGTTCCAGGGCCGACTTGGTGTCGAGGCCGCCCAGGGTGCAGGGCCGGACGTCCGTGATCCCGGTGAGCGGGCCCTGGGACACGGCGACGGCCAGGCAGTCCGGGGAGTCCGGCAGCAGCGCGTCGACCTGCTCGGCGCCCGCCGCGTCGTCCAGCAGGAGCAGCACCCGCCGCTCGGCCAGGGCCGCGCGCAGCGCCTCGCTGAGCTCGTCCTCGCCGGCTCCGGGCGGGGTGGGCAGGTCCAGGGCGGTGAGCAGTTCGCGGGCGGCACGCTCGACCGGCACCGGGGTGCCGTCGGGTTCGCCGAGCCGGACGCGCAGCACTCCGTCGGCATAGCGGTCGGCGACCTGTCGTACGAGCTCCTCGGCGAGTGCCGTACGGCCGGAGCCGGGCCGGCCCGCGATGAGGAGCACGCGCGCGCGTGGGGCCTTGCGGCCGGAGAGGGTGTCCAGGCCCGCTCGCTCGATGTCGGCCCGGAGTTCCTTCAACTCCCTTGTACGGCCCAGGAAATGGCTCTTCGCCGACGCGTCGCCCGACGGCCCCGCTCCGTCCGTGTCCACCGCCTGATCCGTCACGGGCCACACTCCCGTCCCACCGAACGTGCAAGCCCGCCGGGACTCCGGTTCGGGCGTGAGTCGAGCCTAGTTCACGCTCTGCGACGATCCGTGCGGAGCACGGCGGGCGGGTCCCTCGATCGGATCAGGCGATCGTCACACCGGTGGCGGGGTGGTCGACTTCAGGACCGGAGGTGGCCGGTGTCAGGAGTCGAGGTGGCCGGGTTCAGGACTCGAAGGGACGCGCGGGCCACGGTGCCTCGGCCGGGCGCAGGGCGTCGAGGCCGTCGCCGTTGCGGGCGGCGACCAGGGAAAGGATCCCCACGACGAGGCAGTTGTTGTGCAGCTCGCCGGCGAGCACACCCCGGACGAGCTCCGCCACGGGCACGCGCGCGTGCTCCATGTCGGCCTCCTCGTCCTCGACCTCGAAGCGCTGCCCGTCGGCCTCGGACAGATCACGGGCGAGGAAGATCCGTACGGACTCGTCGCAGCCGCCGGGGGTGGTGTACACGTCGGTCAGGACCCGCCAGTCCTCGGCCTTGACGTGCGCCTCCTCGTACAGCTCGCGCTGGGCGGCGTGCAGCGGGTTCTCGCCGGGCACGTCGAGCAGTCCGGCCGGGATCTCCCACAGCTTGTGCCGGACCGGGTGGCGGTACTGGCGGATGAGATGAACGCGGTCCTCCTCGTCGAGGGCGACGACCGCCACCGAACCGGGGTGGACCTGGTAGTCGCGGCGGACCACCGAACCGCCGGGCATGACCACCTCGTCCGTGCGGACGGAGGTCTTGTTCCCCACGAAGGGGGTCTCCGTGGCCCGGATCTCCCACTCCTCGGGGGTGTCCTTGATCGTCATGCCCTGTCCTTCCACACGCTTCACAAAAGACCGGTCGGCTGAAACCGGGGTGCCCACCTTTTGAAGGTATGCGCCCCGGCAACCGTACAACTGGTGTGTTACTTCGAATTCTCCTGCGCGCCCGCTGCCTGCTGACGCTCGACAGCCGCCTTCACGAGCCCGGCGAACAGCGGGTGCGGACGGGTCGGACGCGAGCGCAGCTCCGGGTGCGCCTGCGTGGCGACCAGGTAGGGGTGGACATCGCGCGGGTACTCGACGTACTCGACGAGCTTGCCGTCCGGGGAGGTGCCCGAGAAGAGGATGCCGGCCTTCTTCTCCAGCTCCGCGCGGTAGGCGTTGTTCACCTCGTAGCGGTGCCGGTGCCGCTCCTCGACGTACTCCTTGCCGTCGTACACCTCGCGCACGATGGAGCCCTCGGCCAGCTTGGCCGGGTACATGCCCAGCCGCATCGTTCCGCCCATGTCGCCCTCACCGGCGACGATGTCCAGCTGCTCGGCCATGGTGGAGATGACCGGGTGGCCGGTGGCGGCGTCGAACTCGGTGGAGTTGGCGTCGGGGATGTCGGCCAGGTTGCGCGCGGCCTCGATCACGATGCACTGCAGGCCCAGACAGAGACCGAGCAGCGGGATCCTGTTCTCGCGGGCGTAGCGGATGGCGCCGACCTTGCCGAGCACACCGCGGTCGCCGAAGCCGCCCGGGATGCAGATGCCGTCCACGTCGCCCAGCTGCGCCTTGGCGCCCGCCGGGGTCTTGCAGTCGTCCGAGGTGACCCACTTGATCTTGACGCGGGCCTTGTTGGCGAAGCCGCCGGCGCGCAGCGCCTCGGTGACCGAGAGATAGGCGTCGGGCAGGTCGATGTACTTGCCGACCAGGGCGAGGGTGATCTCGTGGTCGGGGTTGTGGACGCGGTCGAGCAGGTCGTCCCAGGTCGTCCAGTCCACGTCACGGAAGGGCAGGTCGAGCTTGCGGACGACGTAGGCGTCCAGGCCCTCGCCGTGCACCGTCTTCGGGATGTCGTAGATCGAGCGGGCGTCGGGGCAGGCGACCACGGCGGCCTCGTCGACGTCGCACATCAGCGAGATCTTGCGCTTGATCGCGGTGGGCACCTCGCGGTCGCAGCGCAGCACGATCGCGTCCGGCTGGATACCGATGTTCCGCAGGGCCGCAACCGAGTGCTGGGTCGGCTTCGTCTTCAGCTCTCCCGAAGGGCCGATGTACGGCAGGAGCGAGATGTGGACGACGAAGACGTTGTCACGGCCGACCTCGTGCCGGACCTGGCGGACCGTCTCCAGGAACGGCAGCGACTCGATGTCGCCGACCGTGCCGCCGACCTCGGTGATCACGACGTCCACCTCGTCGGTGGCCATACGGCGGATGCGGTGCTTGATCTCGTTGGTGATGTGCGGGATGACCTGCACCGTGTCGCCCAGGTACTCACCGCGCCGCTCCTTGGCGATGACGGTCGAGTACACCTGGCCTGTAGTGACGTTGGCGGAGCCGTCCAAGTCGCGGTCGAGGAAGCGCTCGTAGTGTCCGATGTCCAGGTCGGTCTCGGCGCCGTCGTTGGTGACGAACACCTCACCGTGCTGGAACGGGTTCATCGTGCCCGGATCGACGTTCAGGTACGGGTCGAGCTTCTGCATCACGACGCGCAGTCCCCGGGCCTTGAGCAGCATGCCGAGGCTGGAGGCCGTGAGGCCCTTGCCGAGAGAGGAGGCGACACCCCCGGTGACGAAGATGTGCTTGGTCGTCGTGGCTGTGACGTGTCGAAAAGCCGTGGGCGGCATGGCCAAGAGGGGGCTCCCGTGGTCGCGATCTGTGGTGCGGTACGACTCCCCGCCCGGAGGTTTCCGGGGGTGCCGTCGCTGCGGTTCGGGGGTTTCTTGCCCACCGGTCCACGGGCTACCAGGGTATCAGCGCCGCGAGGAGATGGCTTCCGGCCACGCTCCGCGCACGGGCCGACACGGGCGCGCACGCCTTACGGTGTTCTCACCCGGTGCTCACTCGTTCGGCCCACACGGGTTGCCGGGAGCGGCACGCAGATCATCTACGTGCGTCGTATCCTGCTCGGACACTCGCTGCAGAGCCCGGCCGGAAGAAGACGGCACACCCCCGCTCGTACCAACCGGAACAACGAGAGCTCGGCAGTTCGTTGAGCTATGACTGTCGTTTTGCCTCAGGGCGGGGCGGCTGCTTTGCTTCACCGCTCAACGACGCACAACAACGACCCCTTGACCGCACTAGCGAAAGCCCCCTTTTCCCTGGGGGCGACGTGGCCGTTCGACTGGAGTTGCACGTGGCCGGGCGCATCGAAGACTACGCACTCATCGGAGACATGCAGACCGCGGCGCTGGTCTGCCGGGACGGCACAGTCGACTGGCTGTGCCTGCCCCGCTTCGACTCGCACGCCATCTTCGCCGGTCTGCTGGGCACCGAGGAGCACGGATTCTGGCGGCTCGGACCCGCCCACGCGGCCGACTCGGAGCCGCCCACGGCGGCGCGGCGCACCTACCGGGGCGACTCGCTGATCCTGGAGTCGGAGTGGGACACCCCGCGCGGCACGGTGCGCGTGACCGACTTCATGCCGCCGCGTGACGGTGCCCCGCAGCTGATCCGGATCGTCGAGGGCGTCACCGGGCGGGTGCCGATGCGCTCGGCGCTGCGGATGCGGTTCTCGTACGGGCGGGTCGTGCCGTGGGTGCACAAGCACGAGGGCCGGACGGTGGCGGTCGCCGGTCCCGACTCGGTGTGGTTCGACACCGAGGCCGAGACCTACGGAAAGTCGCTGACCACCTACGCCGACTTCACGGTGGCCCCGGGTGACCGGATCGCGTTCACGATCTCCTGGCAGCCCTCGCACAAGGAGCCGCCGCCGCTGCCGGAGCCGGAGACCTCGCTGGAGGCGACCGAGGAGTTCTGGCGCGAGTGGGTCGAGCACTGTACGTACCACGGCCCGTACCGTGAGGCGGTGATCCGCTCCCTGATCACCCTGAAGGCGCTGACGTACGCCCCGACCGGCGGCATCGTCGCCGCGCCCACCACCTCCCTGCCCGAGGACATCGGCGGCGTCCGCAACTGGGACTACCGCTACACCTGGCTGCGCGACGCGGCGATCACCCTGTCCTCGCTGCTGCGCACCGGCTACCGCGAGGAGGCCCGCGCATGGCGTGAGTGGCTGCTGCGGGCGGTCGCCGGCGACCCGGAGAACCTGCAGATCATGTACGGCATCGCGGGCGAGCGCGAGCTGGGCGAGGCCGAGCTGGACTGGCTGCCCGGCTACGAGAACTCGGCCCCGGTCCGGGTCGGCAACGGCGCCGCGCACCAGCTCCAGCTGGATGTGTACGGCGAGGTCACCGAGGCCCTGCACCTGGCCCATATGACCGGGCTCGCCCGCAACGACTACGCCTCCCTCCTCCAGCTGAAGCTGATCCGCTACCTGGAGGACCACTGGGACGAGCCGGACGAGGGCATCTGGGAGGTGCGCGGTCCGCGCCGGCACTTCGTGCACTCCAAGGTCATGGCCTGGGTCGCGGT
This sequence comes from Streptomyces sp. NPDC050625, assembly GCF_040654755.1. Taxonomy (NCBI): domain Bacteria; kingdom Bacillati; phylum Actinomycetota; class Actinomycetes; order Kitasatosporales; family Streptomycetaceae; genus Streptomyces; species Streptomyces sp. NPDC050625. Next base: position 18,088 of record NZ_JBFAIQ010000006.1, on the reverse strand, counting down.
GGACCGCACCATCAAGCTGATCGAGTCCGGTGACGCGGACGGCCCGCTGGAGCGGTGGCGCGAGCTGCGCGACGACATCCACCGGGACGTGTGCGAGAAGGGCTACGACAAGGAGCGCAACACCTTCACGCAGTCGTACGGCTCCAAGGAGCTGGACGCCTCGCTCCTGCTGATCCCGCAGATGGGCTTCCTGCCGCCGGACGACAAGCGGGTCATCGGCACCATCGAGGCGATCCAGCGCGAGCTGTCCACGGCGGACGGCTTCATCCTGCGCTACCCGACGGAGGGCGAGCACGAGGGCGTCGACGGTCTCCCCGGCGACGAGGGCGCCTTCCTGGCGTGCTCGTTCTGGATGGCGGACGACCTCGCGATGATCGGCCGCGTGGACGAGGCCCGCAAGCTGTTCGAGAAGCTGCTGTCACTGCGCAACGACCTGGGCCTGCTCGCGGAGGAATGGGACCCGGGCCGCCAACGCCAGGTCGGCAACTTCCCCCAGGCCTTCAGCCACGTCCCCCTGATCGACACGGCACTCCGCCTGACGGCCTCCGGCGCGTACGGGGGCTGAGCCCTCCGGGGGGTTGGCGGAGCGAGCGGGGTTGGCTCGGGCTCGGGCGGAGCGTGGTCGGCGGCGCGACCCGGTGGGCCTGCCCGCCTAGGCTGGAAGGGACGGACCGGCCCTCTTCGGAAGGGGGCGGCATGGCTTCCCTCTCCAAGGCGCGCGCGGCCCTCGGCGCGCTGCGCGAGGATCTGGTCGGCGAGGTGTTCGCCCCCGGGGATCCGGGCTACGACGAGGCCCGGACCGTGTTCAGCGGGACGATCGACCTGCGCCCGGCCGTGATCGCGCGGTGCGCGGACGAGGGCGACGTCGTCCGGGCCGTGCGCTTCGCGAGGGACCTCGATCTGCGCATCGCCGTACGCGGCGGCGGCCACGGCCTGGCCGGCACGGCGCCGACCGAGGGCGCGCTCCTGGTGGATCTGCGCCGGATGCACGAGGTGACCGTCGATCCCGCCGGGGAGGCCGCACGGGTCGAGGGCGGCACCACGATGGGCCGGCTGCACCGGGCCACGCGGCCCTACGGCCTGGCCGCAGGCGGCACCGCGGCCGCGGCCGTCGGCGTCGCCGGGTTCGTCCTGGGCGGTGGCACCGGACTGCTGGACCGGGCCTTCGGCCTCACGGTGGACAGCCTGATCGCCGTCGAGCTGGTCACCGCCGACGCCGAACGCATCCATGCCAGCCCCGACGAGAACCCGGAGCTGTTCTGGGCCCTGCACGGCGGCGGCGGCAACTTCGGCATCGCCACCGCGCTGACCCTGGAGCTGCACGAGCTGCCGGAGTTCTCCGTCGCGCTGCTGCTGTACCGCCCCGAGTACGGCCGCGAGGTGGTCCGTACCTTCCGCGAGATCATCCGAACGGGACCCGACCAGGCGAGCGGAGCCATGACGTACCCGGCCTCGGGCAGGCCGGTGTACGGCGCCCTGCTGACGTACACGGGCGGTGAGGCGGACCTGCGCAAGGTGGCCGAGCCCCTGCTGGCACTGCCGTACGAGGCGCTGCTGCCGGGCGCCGAGGCGCTGCGCCTGCTGGACTGTTTCCCCGGACTGCGCGCCCACTGGTCCGCGGAGTGCCTGACCGATCTGCCCGATGAACTGGTGGACGCCTTCTGCGCCCGCGCGGAGGCCGTTCCCGTACCCGTGCCCAGCGGGTCCCGGTACACGCTCTTCCCGGGTGGTGGCGCCGCGGCCACCGGACCCGCCCGGTACCCGGTTCCGTACCGGGACACGTCCTGGACGGCGCACCCCTTCGCCCGATGGGCCGACCCGGCCGATGACGAGCGGGCCCTGGCCTGGGTCCGGGACGCCCGCGCCGACGTCCGTCCCTGGACCACCGGTGCCGTCTGCCTCGGCCTCGTCGGGGACGAGGGCCCCGAGCGGGTCGGCGCGGGGCTGGGCGCCGGGAACCTGCTGCGGCTGGAGAAGGTGAAGCGGACGTACGACCCCGACAACGTCTTCCGCTGCAACCACAACATCCGGCCCGTCTAGCCCGCCGCCGGAGCTGACGCCATGGCATTCCCGCAGGTAGCGTCCGCTGCATGGACAGCGGTGCGGACAGCAGAACGGGCAGCGGTACGGACAGCAGAGCCGGCGGCGGATTCGACACGCAGGGCGCGGGGATCACCGTTCAGCGGGCGCTGGAGCTGCCCGGGCTGCGCAGTGGGCTCCCGGAGATCATCGCGGGCGCCGACCGGCTGGGGCGCACCGTGCGCTGGGTGCACGCGGGCGAGGTGCCGAACATCGCCTCGCTGCTGAAGGGCGGCGAGCTGCTGCTCACCACCGGCTACGGTCTGGGCACCCGCCCGGCCGACCAGCGGGCGTTCGTGCGCACCCTCGCGGAGCGCGGTATCGCGGCCCTGGTCGTGGAGCTCGGCCCGCGCTTCACCCGGCTGCCCGCCGCCCTCGTCGACACCGCGAGGGCGACCGGTCTGCCGCTCGTCCAGCTGCACCGCGAGGTGCCGTTCGTGACGGTCACCGAGGAGATCCACACCGAGATCGTCAACGGCCACTACGCGCTGCTCCAGCGGGCCGAGGAGGTGCACCGCCGCTGCACCGAGGCCCTGCTGGGCGGCGGCGGGGTCCCGCAGGTGCTGAGCATCCTGGCGGACTTCAGCGGCAACCCGGTGTTCCTGGAGACGACCGACGGCCAGCTCCTGTACGCGGCCGGGTCCGGGCCCGAGGGTGCGGACCCGCTGCAGGTGTGGGAGGGGCTGCGCGGCCAGCACAAGGACGCGCCGCCGCCGGCCGGTTCGGTGCTGGTGGACGTGCCGGGCGGCGGACCGGGCACGGGGTCGGTGCGCGCCCGGCTGGTCCTGCTGCCGGTGCGGAATCCGCTGGCTCCCGTGCACCGGATCGCCGCCGAGCGGGCCGCCGGCATCCTGGCCGTCGTGCTGATGCAGGCCCGTCAGGAGGAGGAGCTCGCGGCACGCGGGCGCGGTGACTTCCTGACCGACCTCGCCGAGGGGCGCATCGCGGCCGAGGACGCGCCCGCGCAGGCCCGGGTGCTGGGCTTCAAGCCGGGCAACAGCCCGCTGCTGCCGGTGGTGATGCGGCTGGGCGACACCCTCTCACCGGGCGGCGGCTGGGCCGTCCTTGCGCGCGCGGTCGCGGAGGAGCTGGCCTCGGTGGGGGTGCCGGTCCTGCTGGGCGTGCGGCCCGTGGAGGGGCGGGTGCCGCTGCTGCTCGGACTGCGGTCGGAGTCGGAGCGCTCGGCCGTGGCCGACCGGGTCGCGGCGGCGCTGCGGGCGGGGGTGGAGCGGGCCGGGATGCAGCGGCCGGGAGCGCAGCCGCCCGTCGTGGTCGTCGGGGTGGCCGGCGGCTGGGCTGCGGCGTCGGCCGGGCTGCGGCACGCGGCGGAGACCGCGACGGCGGCGCAGGGCCTGTCGGACCGCCCCTGGTACGACGCGCGCCGCCTCGACATTGACCTCCTGCTGTGGCGGCTGCGCGACCACCCGGACCTGGCGGCCTTCGTGGAACGCGCCATCGGCCCGCTGCGGGACCACGACAACCGCTCCAAGCCGCCGCTGCTGCCCACGCTGCAGACCTATCTGGCCCACGCGGGCCGCAAGGCCGAGACGGCCCGCGAGCTGCACCTCAACCGGCAGACGCTCTACAACCGGCTCGCCCGCATCGGGGAGTTGCTGGGCACGGACCTCGACGACCCGCAGACGGTACTGGCGTTGAGCCTGGCCCTGCGCGCCCGTCGGCACGTGCCCTAGGAGAAGGCGCGCGGCTGGGTCAACTCGTCGTACACACTGAGGACTTGGGCCACGGTCTCGTCCTCGGTCGGCCAGCCGGCCGCCTGCCGTACGCCTCTGTCCCTGAGCAGTTCGCAGCGTTCGGGATCGCCGAGCAGTCGTACGACGGCTTCGGCGAGCGCCGCCGGGTCGCCGTACGGTACGAGTTCGGCCGCGTCGCCGACGAGGTCCGGGATGCCGCCGACGGCGGTCGCGACGAGCGGCACGCGCGCGTGCAGGGCTTCCTGGGCGAGGACGGAGCGGGGCTCCCACCTGCTGGTCAGCAGCGCGAGATCGGCGGCGTCGAGCAGCTCGCGCGCGTCTTCGCGCCGCCCGATGAGCCGGACCGGAAGTTCCTCGTCCTCGATGCGCCGCTGCAGTTCCGGGCGCAGCGGTCCCTCCCCCGCGATCACGAGCAGCGGAGAAGGATCGAGGCGGCGCCAGGCGCGGGCCGCGTCCAGCAGGACGTCATAGCCGCGGTGCCGGTCGAGGGAGCCGACGGCGATGAGCAACGGGCGTCCGGTGGCACCGAGTTCGGCCCGCACCTTGGGAGGTTGCCGGTCGGGGTCGTCCACCTCGGCGGGCGGGCGCGAGCCGGGCAGCGCGACGGCGGCGAGCCGGGCGTCCCGGGCGCCGGTGCGGCGTGCCCGGTCCACCAGGTCCGAGGTGGTGCCGAGCACCACGGCCGCCGTCCGCACGACCCGCCGCTCCAGCAGCCGCAGCAGATGCCCGCGGGCCCCCTCGGCGTGCGCCCGGTTGTGCCAGGTGACGACCAGCGGGGTGTCCCGGCCACTGAGCGCGAGCACGGTACGGAAGGAGGCGTGCAGCCCGTGCGCATGCACCAGGTCGGCGTCCGCACAGACCGCTCGCAGCGCGGCGACCGAACCCGGGTCGCTGCTGCGCGGGATGTGGACGTGCTCGGCGCCGACACCGGTGAAGTCATAGGCGCGGTCGGCCTCGGCGGGGGCGCACACCGTGACGCGCACGCCCCGGGCGACCAGTCCGGCGGCCAGGGAGCGCACGTGCGCGCTGCTGCCGGCGTTGCCTCCGCCCAGCACCTGCACGGTGCGCAGCGGCGACTGACCGTGCGGCGAGTTGCTGCTCACGTGGCTCACGTGGCCGGGGCTCCTGGTTCGGCGTCGGGCGGTCACGAAGAAACGTACAGAAGGTATCGGGCGAGGGGATGACCCCGCGCGCGCCTCCTACGCGTACCGCGTTCCCTGCCAAGGATGCCAGGACTGAGGGGTGTTCCGGGAACCGGGAGGAGGCGCACGCTGCTCGGCCCCGCCTCGCCGCGCGGGGATCGCCTCACCCACACGGGTGTCGAAAATCCCGGACCGGACGAACACCCCGGAGTGTCTGTACGAAGGTCAGACCCCGTGACGCGTCACAACGAACGGGCCAACTCGCTCACCCGGTCGCCGCACACGGCCGCGGCCACCACCGCGACGGCGTGCGCGAGCAGTCCGGCGCGCCCGTTGCCCGCGACGACAGCACTGCCGAGAGTCGCGCCCAGGGCGTGCGCCCCCATGTCACCGATCATCACACGCTCACCGACATCCCCGGGCAGCACGGCCCCCGCGGCCCCCATCGCGACGGCGGCCAGCTCGGCTCCCGGCCCCTTTCGCAGCAGGCCCGGCGCCCCGAGCGCGAGCACCGCGCCGGCGGCCCGACCGGGCCGTACGTCCACGAGGTTGACGAAGTGCGCGGCCCCGGCGATCACCACCCCCGCGAGCACCTTGTCGAGGAACCGCTCCTTCAGCACCGCCCCCGCGACCAGCCCGGCGGCCGAGACACCGACCAACTTGACCGCGCCGCTGGTGACTTCGCCCTCGCGCAGCGCGGCCAGATGCGCCCGGAAGCCGCGCCGTGGGTCACCGGCCCCGGCCACGTCGTCATAGGCCCTGCACGCCCCGGCGGCCAGCACCGCGAACCCAGCGGCGGGGTGTGTGCGCCAGGCCGCCACCGCGGTGGCCCCGGCGGACGCGGCACCCGCGTACAGCCCAACGGTCCGACCCGCGTGGTTCTTCCGCTCCCAACGCTCCCGTCCGCCCGGCGCCTTGGCGCGCAGAGCGGCGGCCGCGGCAGCGGTGAGCGCGGAGGCGAGTACGAACGAGCCGGTCCTTCGAGTACGGGTGATCATCCGGCCACCCTGGAAGGCGGCCCCCTCAGCCGTCCGCGCGGGCCGCGGCCAGCAGTTCCTCGGCGTGTGCCCGGGCCGTCTGCGAGTCCTCCTGACCCGCGAGCATCCGGGACAGTTCACGGACCCGTTCCTCACCCTCGAGGACCTTCACGCCGGAGCGGGTGACCGACCCGTCGTTGGTCTTCTCCACGAGCAGCTGCCGGTCCGCGAACGCGGCGACCTGGGGAAGGTGGGTGACCACGACGACCTGCGCGGTCTTCGCCAGCCGTGCCAGCCGTCGGCCGATCTCGACGGCGGCCTTGCCGCCGACACCGGCGTCGACCTCGTCGAAGAGATACGTCGGCACCGGATCGGTCCCCGCGAACACGACCTCCACGGCGAGCATCACGCGCGAGAGCTCACCGCCGGACGCGCCCTTGGCGATGGGCCGCGGCGGCGCGCCCGGATGCGGCGCGAGCAGCAGCTCGACCTCGTCGGCGCCCGCCGGGCCGTAGGCGACCGTGCGCCCGCCGACCTCGACGCCCTCGGGGTCCTCGGTCTGCCGGATGTCGAAGGACACGCGCGCGTGCGGCATCGCGAGGGAGGCCAGTTCGGCGGTCACGGCGGCGGCGAACCGCTCGGCGGCCTCCATGCGCGCGTCCGTCAGCGCCTGGGCGAGACCGCTCAGCTCGGTACGGAGCGCGTCCCGTTCGGCGGTCAGCTCGCCGATCCGCCCGTCGTCGCCGTCGAGTTCGGCCAGCCGCGCGGCGCCCTGCTCGGCCCAGGCCAGCACGGCGTTGATGTCCTCGCCGTACTTGCGGGTGAGCGCGGTGAGCGCGGCCCGCCGCTCCTCCACGGCCGCCAGCCGCAGCGGATCGGCGTCCAGGTCGTCGGCGTACCCGGCGAGCTCGCCCGCCACGTCGCCGAGCAGGATCCCGATCTCGCCGATGCGGTCGGCGAGCGAGGCCAGCGCCGGGTCGTGGGAGCGCACGGCCTCCAGGGCCCGGTGCGCGCCCGCGACGAGGGTCGCCGCGTCGATGCCCTCGGGGTCCTCGGGGTTGCCCGCGAGAGCGGCGTGCGCGGCGGTCGCGGCGGACGACAGCGCCTCCGCGTGGCCGAGCCGCTCGGCCTCCTCGGCCAGCTCCACGTCCTCGCCGGCCCGTGGCTCGACGCCCGCGACCTCGTCGAGCCCGTACCGCAGGATGTCGGCTTCCTGCGCCCGCTCACGCGCGCGCGTGACGATCTCCTCCAGCTCGGCGGAGACGGCACGCAGCCGCCGGTAGGCCTCCGTGTACTTGGCCAGCGGCCCGGCGACCGTGTCGCCCGCGTACCGGTCGAGGGCCTGCCGCTGCCGGGACAGCTTGAGCAGACCCTGCTGGTCGGTCTGCCCGTGCACGGCAACGAGTTCGTCGGCGAGTTCGGCGAGCACCCCCACGGGCACGCTGCGCCCGCCCAGATGGGCCCGTGACCGTCCCTCGGCGGAAACGGTACGGCTGATCAGCAGCGCCCCGTCGTCCAGCTCGGCACCGGCCTCCTCCGCCCGTACGACCACGGCGGCACCCGAGGGCACGGTGATCCGCCCCTCGACGACCGCCTTGCCGGCGCCGATCCGTACGAGCGCCGGGTCCGCCCGCCCGCCCAGCAACAGCCCCAGGCTGGTGACCACCATGGTCTTGCCCGCACCCGTCTCACCGGTGACGGCGGTGAACCCGGGCGACAGCTCGACGACGGCATCGTCGATGACTCCGAGCGACCGTATCCGCATCTCTTCCAGCACGCACAAGACCATACGAGGTCGGGGCGGGGAAGTGCGACGGCCCCCGCCCCCATCGTGTGAAGGTGCAGGTGACGATTGCGTATCTAGCATCCGATGTCACCCGCGCGAGCTAGCCGCGAGCTAGTGGGGCGCGCCCCGCCACCCGGAGACCGGCAGCGCGAACTTCGCCACCAGCCGGTCCGTGAAGGAGGCGTGGTGCAGCCGGGCCAGTCGCACCGGCACCGCTCCCCGCCGCACCTCGACCCGCGCTCCGGGCGGCAGCTCGACGGTGCGCCTGCCGTCGCACCACAGCACGCCCGGCGGAATGTGCGGCAGCACCTCCACGGCGAGCACCGACTCCGGTGAGGTGACGAGCGGCTTCGCGAACAGCGCGTGGGCCGAGATCGGCACCATCAGCAGTGCCTCTACCTCGGGCCACACCACGGGCCCGCCCGCGGAGAAGGCGTAGGCCGTCGACCCGGTCGGAGTCGACAGTACGATCCCGTCGCACCCGAAGCCCGTCACCGGCCGTCCGTCGATCTCCAGCACGACTTCGAGGAGCTTCTCGGCGCCCGCCTTCTGCACCGCCGCCTCGTTCAGCGCCCAGTCGGTGTGCACGATGTCGCCGTTGCGGTGCACGACGACGTCGACGGTCATCCGCTCCTCGACCTCGTAGGCCTTGCTGACCACCCGGTCGACGACCTTGTCGAGGTCGTCGCGCTCGGCCTCCGCGAGGAACCCGACGCTGCCGAGGTTGACGCCGAGCATCGGCACGCCGGACGCGCGGGCGAACTCGGCGCCGCGCAGCAGCGTGCCGTCACCGCCGAGCACGATCAGCAGCTCGCAGCCGTCGAGGCTCTGCGGAGTCGCCTCCTCGACGAGCTCCACCTCCTCGGGCAGCGGCAGATCGCGCGCCTCGTACTCCAGGACCCGTACGCCGACGCCGGACCGCAGCAGCCCCTTGACCACGAGTTCGGCGCTGCGGATCGCCGCGGGCCGCCCGGTGTGGGCGAGCAGGAAAACAGTACGAGCTCGGTTCTGTGTCAACGCGGCCCCTCCGCCACTGCACGGTCAACATCGGCCGGGTCCAGTTCCGGTGCTCCGGCCCGCAGCCACAGAAAGTATTCGACATTGCCGGACGGTCCGGGCAGTGGGCTGGCGGTGACCCCGCGCACACCGAGCCCCAGTTCCCACGCCTTGTCGGCCACGCCCCGTACGGCCTCCGCCCGCAGTTGCGGACTCCGTACGACTCCCCCGCTCCCCAGCCTTTCCTTCCCCACCTCGAACTGCGGCTTGACCATCATCACCAGGTCGGCGTCCGGCTGCACGCACCGCTTCAGGGCGGGCAGCACCAGGCCGAGCGGGATGAAGGACAGATCACCCACGACAAGATCCACAGGTTCCCCATCGATCGCTTCAAGCGTCAACTCGCGTACGTTCGTACGGTCCTTGACGGTGACGCGTTCATCGTTCTGGAGAGACCAGGCGAGTTGGCCGTAACCGACGTCGACGGCGACGACATGCGCGGCGCCCGCCCGCAGCAGGACATCGGTGAAGCCGCCGGTGGACGCGCCGGCGTCCAGCGCCCGCCGCCCCTGGACGACGAGTCCCTGGGGCACGAAGGCCGCAAGCGCGCCGGCCAGCTTGTGGCCGCCGCGGGACACATAATCCGGGTCGCTGTCGTCGTCCCGGACCAGGATCGCGGCGGCGGTCTCCACCTGTGTGGCCGGCTTCGTCGCGACGGTCTTGCCGACGGTGACCCGTCCGGCGGCGATCAGCTGGCTGGCGTGCTCGCGCGAGCGCGCGAGCTTCCGGCGGACCAGCTCCGCGTCCAGACGACGGCGTGCGACTCCTGCCACGTTCGGTTCAGCTCCTGCTCTGATACGACGACGGGGGCGCCGGAGGTCCCGGGCGGGCGTCGAGCGCGGTGAGCGCGTCGCGCAGCCCCCGATGTACATCCTCGTACACCTCGATGTGACCGTCGGTGGCGAGGTGGTCCGCGTCGGCCAGCCGCTCCAGCAGGGCGTCGACCTCGGCGTTGCCGGTGGGGGTGCGCGGGACCTCCAGCGGGGCGGGCGCGGCGGGGTCGTACTCGGCGCCGTACGCGGCGTCGTACTCGGGTTCGACCACCGCTTCCTGCGGGCCCTCGGTCTCCGGCGCTGCGTCGTTCATGCCCAGACGCTACCGCGAACCACTGAGGTAACGTCGATCGCGATGGCCACGATCGAGGAGTGCCGCGACGCACTCGAAAAGCTTTCGGACAACATGCAGGACGCCGAGGGCGGCGTCCGCGAGGCCGCCGCCCTGGACCGCTCGGTGAGCTGCTACGTCACCGACCTGGACGTCACCTTCCTCGGCCGGATGACCGACGGCCGGATGGTGGTCGACGAGACCCTTCCGGGACCGCCGCCCAGGAAGGCCCAGATCCGGCTCACCATGGCCGGCGACGACATGGTGGCCCTGGTCGACGGCGAACTGAACTTCGCCAAGGCCTGGGGCTCGGGCCGGGTGAGGCTGGAGGCGAGCCTGCTCGACCTGTTCCGCCTCAGGAAGCTTCTGTAGCGGCGACCTTCGCTCCCGCACGGGCACCGCGCGCCGCGGGCACCACCAGGGGCGTGCCCGTCTCCGGGTCGTCGATGACCTGGCAGCGCAGTCCGAAGACCTCCTCGACCAGCTCCGCGGTGACGATGTCGTTCGGGGCGCCCTCGGCGATGACCCGACCGCTCCTGAGCGCGATCAGATGCGTGGCGTAACGCGCCGCGTGGTTGAGGTCGTGCAGCACGGCGACCAGCGTCCGCCCCTGCTCCTCGTGCAGTTCCGCGCACAGGTCGAGGACGTCGATCTGGTGCTGGATGTCCAGATACGTCGTCGGCTCGTCGAGGAGCAGCAGCGGGGTCTGCTGGGCGAGCGCCATGGCGATCCAGACGCGCTGGCGCTGACCGCCGGACAGCTCGTCGACGTACCGGTCGGCGAGTTCGGCGACCCTCGTCCGGGCCATCGCCTCCTGGACGACCCGCTCGTCCTCGGCGGACCACTGGCGCAGGAGGCCCTGGTGCGGATAGCGGCCGCGGCCCACCAGGTCGCCGACGGTGATCCCGTCGGGCGCGATGGACGACTGCGGCAGCAGACCGAGCGTCCGCGCGACCTTCTTCGCGGGCATCGACTGGATGACCTGTCCGTCGAGCAGCACCCGGCCGCGGCTGGGCTTCAGCATCCGGGACAGCGCCCGCAGAAGCGTCGACTTGCCGCACGCGTTCGGGCCGACGATCACCGTGAAGGAGTTGTCGGGGATCTCCACCGACAACTGCTCGGCGATGACGCGCTGGTCGTAGGCAAGGGTGACGTCCTCGGCGGACAGGCGGTTCACAGTGCTCCTTCGGTTGTTCGACGCGCCGGTCGCGGTCATATCCGGCCTGCCTTGCGCTCGGTGACAAGGAGCCAGAGCAGATACACACCGCCCAGGACACCGGTGACCACGCCCACGGGCAGCTGGTCGGCGCCGAAGACGCGCTGCGCGGCCCAGTCGGCGGTGACCAGCAGGGCGGCGCCCATGCACAGGGAGGGCACCAGGTTCGGGCCCGGCATGGGGGCACCTCCCGCGCCCTTGAGGCAGCGGGGGAGGGTCAGACGCCGGGCGAGCTGCGGCGCGGTGAGCGCCACGAAGCTGACGGGGCCCGCGGCGGCGGTGGCGGCCGCGGTGAGCAGGACGGCCGAGACCAGCATCAGCAGCCGTACGCGCTCCACGCGCACCCCGAGGGCGTACGCGACGTCGTCGCCCATCTCCAGCATCCTGAGGCCGCGCGCGTTCACGAGGACGAGCGGTACGAGGACGGCGCACAGCGCGAGCAGCGGCCACACCTGGCTCCAGTCGCGGCCGCCCAGGGACCCCGTCATCCACACGACCGCGCGGGTCGCGTCGACGAGGTCGGCCTTGGTGAGCAGATAGCCGTTGACGGCGGTGACGACGGCGGAGACACCGATGCCGACCAGGACCAGCCGGTATCCGTGCACGCCCTGCTTCCAGGCGAGCAGATAGATGGCGAGCCCGGTGACCAGGCCGCCGATGAGGGCGCCGACGGTGACCGCGTCGGCGGAGCCGGACGTCAGCACGATCACGACGAGCGCGCCGGCCGTCGAGCCCTGGGAGAGACCGAGCACGTCGGGGCTGCCCAGCGGATTGCGCGAGACGGACTGGAACAGGGCGCCGCCGAGGCCCAGCGAGGCGCCGACGAGGAGGCCGACCAGGACACGCGGCAGCCGCAGTTCGTTGACGATGAAGTCCTGGAACGCCGTGCCGTGCCCGGCCAGCGTCCTGAGGACGTCGGCGGCCGGGATCTCGGCGTCGCCGGTGCCGATCAGCAGCACGCTCGCGCTGAGCGCGGCCACCAGCAGCAGAACGACGACGACCAGCGTGCGGACGTCCAGCCGGACGGAGAGCCCGCCGGGCGTGCGCAGGGCGCGGCCCGCGCGGCTCGTCTGGGGGGTCTTCACAGCTGCGCCGTCCTCCGCCGTCGTACGAGAAAGATGAAGACCGGACCGCCGAGGATCGCGGTGACGATGCCGACCTGGAGTTCCGAGGGCCGGGCGACGATCCGGCCGACGACGTCGGCGCCGAGCAGCAGCACCGGCGACAGGACGGTCGCGTAGGGCAGGATCCAGCGCAGGTCGGGGCCGGTGAAGGAGCGCACGACGTGCGGGACCATCAGGCCGACGAACACGATGGGCCCGCAGGCCGCGGTCGCGGCGCCGCACAGCACGGTGGCGGCGAGCATCGCCAGGGCCCGGGTGCGGTTGAGGTCGGCGCCGAGGGCGCGGGCGGTGTCGTCGCCCATCGCCACGGCGTTCAGCGGCCGGGCGAGCCCGAGCGCGAGGAGGGTGCCGACCGCGAGGAAGGGCAGCACCTCCAGGATGGTCGAGTCGCTCGCCGAGGCCAGTGAACCGACCGTCCAGAAGCGCATCTTGCCCAGCGCCGCGCCGTCCATGATCATCACGGCCTGGAGATAGCCGTACAGCGCGGCGCTGACGGCCGTGCCGGCGAGCGCGAGGCGCACCGGTGTGGCGCCCCGGCTGCCGCCGAGGAACCAGACCAGCGCGCCGACCGCCGCCGCGCCGGCGAACGCGAACCACACGTACCCGCTCAGGCTCGTGACGCCGAAGTAGGTGATGGCGGTGACAACGGCGGCGGAGGCGCCCGCGTTGATGCCGAGCAGCCCCGGGTCGGCCAGCGGATTGCGCGTGAGCGCCTGCAGCACCGCGCCCGAGAGGCCGAGCGCGGCGCCGGCGAGCAGGCCGAGGACGGTGCGCGACAGCCGCTCGTCGACGACGACGTCGCCGTATGTCCCCGAGTCGTGGAACAGGCCGTGCCAGACCTGGTCCAGCGGGAGCGCCTTCGCGCCGATCGCGATGCTCGCCAGGGCGACGAGCACCAGGATCGCCACGGCGGCGACGAGCCCAACGGCCCGTATCGCCCGGCGGGTTGGGGGCGCGGGGGCGGTCTCCGCGCGCTGTTCGGGAGGACTGTCGACCAACACGAGGTTAGGTTAGCCTACCCTCGCATACGATCTCGATGCCGAGGCGGGGGTGGGGGCGGGGCGCACAGGTTCACGCGCCCGTGGGCCCACCCACCCACGGCACTCAGAGCCACTCAGAGCCCGAGCCGCGCCAGCGCCTTCCCTCCGTCCAGCTCGCACGAGCCTTCCCCGGCCGCCGTCCAGGCCGCCGCGCACAGGGCCCGCAGACCGTCGAGGGCCTCGCCGTCGCCCTCCAGGTCCAGCCTCCCCACGCTCCCCGCGGTGGCCGTCCAGCCGCCGCACCGGAAGCCTTCACCCTCCCGGGTGATCTCCGGCTGACCGGTGAGCAGCCCGCGCAGATCGGCATCCACATACGTCGGCCGGTGCCGCGGCGGCGCGGCGAGCAGCTGGGCGCCGTCGGTGACGCCGGTCAGCACGAGCAGCGAGTCGACCTCGCCGTTGAACGCGCCCTCGATGTCCGTGTCCAGCCGGTCCCCGACCACCAGCGGCCGCCTCGCACCCGTCCGCAGGACCGTCTCCCGGTGCATGGGCGGCAGCGGCTTGCCCGCCACCTGCGGCTCGGCCCCCGTGGTGATCCGTACGACCTCCACCGCCGCGCCGTTGCCCGGCGCGATCCCGCGCCCGCTCGGAATCGTCAGATCGGTGTTGGAGACGAACCACGGCACCCCGCGCGCGACCGCGTACGACGCCTCGGCGAACCGTCCCCAGGTCAGCTCGGGCCCGCCGTAGCCCTGCACCACCGCCGCCGGGTCGTCGTCCGCCGACTCCACCGGAACGAGACCGCGCTCGCGCAGGGCCACCCGCAGACCCTCACCGCCGATCACCAGCACCCGCGCGCCCGCCGGCACCTGCTCGCTGATCAGCCGCGCCACCGCCTGTGCGGAGGTGATGACATCACCGGCGCCCGTCGGTATCCCCAGCTCGCTCAGGTGCTCGGCCACCGCGTCGGGGGTCCGCAGCGCGTTGTTGGTGACGTACGCCAGATGCATACCTCCCGCGCGCGCCACGGCCAGCGACTCGACCGCGTGCACGATCGCGTTCCCGCCCGCGTACACCACCCCGTCGAGATCGAGCAGCGCCGTGTCGTACGCCTCGCTCAGGGGCCGGCCACTGCCCTCGGGCCTCGTCCTGACACCCTGGCTCATTCCACATCGCTCCTCGTTCGCTCGCTCACCCACCGATCATCCCGCATGCCACCGGCACACGTACGATGCCGGGATGAACACTGCAGGTCACTCGGAAGCAATGGCGCGCCGAGGCCTGGAACTGACCCCGTTCCGAGGCCTTCGCTACGACCCCGACCGGGTCGGCAGCCTGGCCGCCGTGACATCCCCGCCCTACGACGTCGTCGTCCGCCCCGACGGCCTGCACCACCTCCAATCGGCCGATCCGCACAACATCGTCCGGCTGATCCTTCCGCAGGCCGGCACCCCCAGCGCAGGCAACGAGCAGGCGGCCGACACCCTGCGCCGCTGGCTGGACGAGGGCGTCCTGACCACCGACCCCGAGCCGGGCCTGTACATCTACGAGCAGAGCGACGGCAACGGCATGCTGCAACGCGGCATCATCGGCGCCCTGCGCGTCTCGGAGCCCGAGGAGGGCGTGGTCCTGCCGCACGAGGACGTCATGCCGCCCATCGTCGCCGACCGCGCCGCCCTGATGCGCGCCACCTCGGCGAACCTGGAGCCCCTGCTCCTGACCTACCGCGGCAACGGATTCGCGTCCGACGTTGTCGAACGCACCGCCGAACAGCCCCCGCTGCTCTCGACGACCACCGAGGACGGCTTCCACCATCGCCTGTGGTCGGTCACCGACCGCGCCGAAGTGGCCCGCGTCCAGTCGGACCTGTCCCAGCGTCAGGCCCTGATCGCCGACGGACACCACCGCTGGGCCACATATCTGCGTCTACGCGCGGAGCATCCCTCCCCCAGCCCTTGGGACTACGGCCTGGTCCTGCTGGTGGACACCGTCCGCTATCCGCTCCGCGTCCGGGCCATCCACCGTCTGCTGCACGCCCTGCCGGTCGCGGACGCGCTCGCGTCCCTGGACGGCCTGTTCCGGGTACGGCACCTCGACGT
The DNA here is from genome assembly GCF_040654755.1 of Streptomyces sp. NPDC050625. Lineage (NCBI taxonomy): Bacteria > Bacillati > Actinomycetota > Actinomycetes > Kitasatosporales > Streptomycetaceae > Streptomyces > Streptomyces sp. NPDC050625. Next base: position 2,813 of record NZ_JBFAIQ010000006.1, on the reverse strand, counting down.
GCCGCTGCCCGAGGCCCTGGCGGTCCTGGCGGACGCGGCCTGCGCCGGCAACGCCTTCCTGCTGGCCGGCGACGGCGCCTTCCATCTGATCGACCGCCCGGACCCGGATCTCCTGACCCGCACGGTCCCGGCCGACCGTCCCGTCGCCTGGCGCACCCTGGACGCCACGGTCCTGCACGCGGCGCTCCTCGAACACGTCTGGCACATCCCCGAGGACTCCTCCGCACACATCGCCTACATCCACGACGCGGCCGCCACGGTCGAGAAGGCGGAGCGCAACGGCGGCACGGCGGTCCTGCTGCACCCGGTCCGCGAGGAGGTCGTACTCGACCTGGCCCGCGAGGGCGTGACGATGCCCCGCAAGTCGACGTCGTTCGGCCCGAAGCCGGCGTCGGGGCTTGTGCTGCGCGCGCTGGACCTCTGACGCGAAGAGGGCGGGATTCCGGTTTCCCGGGATCCCGCCCCCTCTCACTCGATCACTCTCTCACTGACGGACGTCAGTCCTTGTCGCCGTCCTCCTCGGTGGCGTCCTGGGACTCGGCGTCGCTGTCGTCGCCGTCGCCGTCGTGATCGGCGTCGTTCTCGCCCTCGTCCAGGGCGTCGACGAACTCCACACCGTCCATCTCGGCCAGCCGGTCGGAGGCGTCAGTGCTGCCGTCGCGGTCGGCCTCGACGGCCTTCGCGAACCACTCACGGGCCTCGCTGTCACGCCCGGCGGCCAGCAGCGCGTCGGCGTAGGCGTAGCGCAGGCGAGCGGTCCAGGGCTGCACGGAGTTGGAGGCCAGCTCGGGGCTCTGCAGCGTCACGATCGCCGCGTCCAGCTGCCCCATGTCACGCCGGGCGCCGGCGGCGACGAGCCGCATCTCGACCTGACCGGCCTTGTCCAGCTTGTGCACCTCGGCGGCGCCCGCCATGTCCAGCGCCTTCTCCGGCCGCCCGAGCCCGCGCTCGCAGTCGGCCATGACCGGCCACAGCTCCACGTTGCCGGTCATACGCCGCGCGGCCCGGAACTCGGCGAGCGCCTCGCTGTACTTCTGGTTCGCGTACGCGGCGAACCCGGCCGCCTCGCGGACTGCGGCGACACGCGACGCCAGGCGCAGGGCCACCTTGGAGTACCCGTACGCGCGCTCGGGGTCCTCGTCGATGAGCCGCGCGACCATCACCAGGTTCTTGGCGACGTCCTCCGCGAGGGTCTTCGGGAGGCTCAGCAGTTCCTGCCGTACGTCCTTGTCGATCTCGTCGCCCGTGACGTCCTCGTGGATCGGCAGCCGCTTGATCGGTTCACGGTCGCGGTCCCGCTCGCGCTCCTCACGGAAGCGGCCGCCACCGCCGCGCCGGTCGTCACCGGGCCGGCCACGGAAGCCACCGGGGCGGCCGCCGCGGTCGTCACGACGGCCACCGCCGTAGCCACCGCGATCGCCGCCGTAGCCACCGCGGTCACCGCCGTATCCGCCGCGGTCACCGCCGTATCCGCCGCGGTCGTCACGGCGGTCGTCACGGCGGAAGCCGCCACGCTCGCCGCGATCGGTGCGCTCGGCGCGGTCACCACGGTCGTCACGGCGGGTGTAGCCGGCACGGCTGTCGTCACGCCGGAAACCGCCGCGCTCGCCGCGGTCCTCACCGCGGCGGTCGTCCCGGCGGTCGTCACGACGGCCGTAGCCACCGCGGTCGCCACGGTCGTCCCGACGCGGCCCACCGGAACGGTCGTCGCGACGGTACGCGGGACGGGGCCCACGGTCGCCGTCCCGCCGATCGCCACGGTCGTCGCGACGGTAACCGCCCCGGTCACCGTCACGGCGGTCATCACGGCGGTCATCGCGGCGATCGTCCCTGCGGTCATCCCGGCGGTCGTCGCGACGACCATAGCCACCGCGATGGTCGTCACGGCGGTAGCCGCCGCGGTCGTCGTCCCGGCGCTCGCCACGGTCATCACGGCGGTCATCGCGACGGTAGGAGGGACGGTCGCCGCGGTCACCGCGGTCGTCACGACGGAAGCCACGGTCACGGTCGTCCCGACGCGGCCCACCGGAACGGTCGTCACGGCGGTACGCGGGACGAGGCCCACGGTCGCCGTCCCGACGGTCGTCCCGCCGATCGTCCCGACGGTCGTCCCGACGGTCGTCCCGCCGATCGTCCCGACGGTCGTCGCGGCGGTCGTCACGACGGCCGTAGCCACCACGGCTGTCGTCGCGACGGAAGCCACCGCGGTCACCACGGTCGTCACCGCGGCGGTCGTCCCTGCGGTCGTCACCACGCCGGTCGTCGCGACGGCCGTAGCCACTACGGTCGTTGTCCCGGCGGTAGCCACCGCGGTCGCCACGGTCCCCGCGGTCGCCTCGGTACCCGCCACGGTCACCGCGGTCACCACTGTCCCGTCGCCGCTGATCGCGCTCCGGTCGGTCGTCGGGAGAGTTGGTGGACATGGTGACTCCTGTCTTCGGTACTACAAGTCAGTCTAAAAACAAAAGGACCCCTGGTCCCAGCTGAACGCTGGGACCAGGGGTCCTCCAAAGATTGTTCGGCGGTGTCCTACTCTCCCACAGGGTCCCCCCTGCAGTACCATCGGCGCTGTGAGGCTTAGCTTCCGGGTTCGGAATGTAACCGGGCGTTTCCCTCACGCTATGACCACCGAAACCCTAATGGTTTCGAGCGAACAAGCACACTTTTTATTTGTCTGTTCGGCTCTGAAGCCGGCAACTGTTCGTTGCCTCAGAACATACACAGTGGACGCGAGCAACTGAGGACAAGCCCTCGGCCTATTAGTACCGGTCAACTCCACCAGTTACCTGGCTTCCATATCCGGCCTATCAACC